>NZ_CM127080.1:1644413-1973296 GCF_052446065.1 Leucobacter shiyiweii
GACAATCAACCCCTCAATCATCAACGGGAAACCTGCCACTTCCCAGAAACCCGAGTCTGTCGAGGAAATTGCTGATTACGTCCAGAACTATCTCCCAATTCGGTTCGCTGGTCCGCTCAGTGCGAAATTGGAAAAGCGTTACTGGGAAAGCCTGGAAGTCGCTGACGCGCCGCTAGTGATTGCAATTCAAGACTTTCATGACGAGTTCTCGATGACATACAGCGGGCAGTCGCTGCTGCGGTATCTATACGGTGTCGAGTTTCTTGAAGTTCAGAATGATCAAGGAGTAGAGATCGTTAGCCGTCCGGTCACGCATCACCTCTGGAAGGGCAAGAAGATTGCGTCAGGGTTCTTTAGCCTTCCAGACGCGCCCAACATCAGCGCCGTGCTTTTTAACGCCAGCGGTACTCTCGCAAAATTCAACAGAATGGGAGTCAAGGTTGCTTTCGGCCGACCGGGAGTGACTCTTATCCATAGCGGAATTCGCGTGTCGAGTGACGGCAGATTAGAAGAAACTTTTTCGAACGAAGTCAATGAGGGGTATGAGGAAGCATGGATCGACGGGATGGAGGTTTACCACAACCCGGCTGCCACACACCCCTTGAATCCGGATCTACTTCCAGGTGCTAGGCATCACTTTCAAACAGACTCAGGCTTCGAATCTTGGACGCCAGTCGGGCATCTAGTGACGAGCAGAACCGCAGTAGTGACCACTCGTTAGATCATCCGGCTCATTTTCGTCCAAACTCGCCGCTTACCTGAAACTAGACGTAGAGAAAATACAGCCACTTGATCCGCCAACAACTGGCTCCAGAGCTTTATAGGCCGAGATGATGACGTTCAACCGTCAAATGCCTCGGCATAAAGGCAATGCGGCAGCAACGAACGCTTGTGCCTGTTGGCCGACCAAGCGTCGGGTCTCGCAAGACGCTTGGATGGCGGCCTGTTCGATCGCAGACACGGCAGCTTCGAGTTCGTCGTTGCTGGTGGCGGAGACGGCGATGAGGCCGGTGTAGCGGATGACCCCGTGCCCGGAGGTGAGGTCGGCCTCCTGCTGTAGCACGTCCTGGTACTCGGCGGATTGTTGGGCGTCTTCGATCTGCCCGACCCGCTGGCGTTGCGTCGCATCCGAGATGTACTCGGTCTTCTTCTTGCGAATATCCCGTGCTGCCTGATCAGAGCGGATCGGGTCACACAGCAGCGTGAACGAACGTCGGATTCCCGAGGACAGCAGCACTGGGGCAAGAAACCCTGGATAGACAAGAGACCTCGGCCATTCCGATATCCACAGCACCGCATGATGGGCGCTATCCGAGCGCAGCCCCTCCCACGTTTCCTCCACCGCAACAGGACCAGCAGTAGCAAGGTCGTGTCCGATCGTTCCAGAACGTTCCAGGGTGGCGGCGACTCCCGGGTCGTAGGCACTGCGGAGCATCACGGCGAGTTGGCCGGGTGTGTACCACTCGGAGGGTTTCAGATCCGCGGTGCGTAGCGCCGTCGTGAGCGTGTGCATCTCTTGTTTGAGGACTTCGGCTGCGCCTTTGAGGCTGCCGCCCGCGGTGCGAATTGCGCGGGAGGCGGCCCGCATGTCCAGGCTGAGCGAGATCGTGGAGATGTGGCGTTCCCCGGCAGGGCCTGCCCTCTCGATCAGCTCCCGGTAGGTTTGGGCGACCCAGGACCCGTCATCGTTGCCGTGCTCCGCCCACCACTGCGATAGTCCGGACCCGGAATCGGGGACCGTGCGCTCCAGCACTTGCAGACGAGCGATGCGGGTAGAACGGCAGGTGGTCGAGAGGACCCGGCCCCACGCGTGGACACGGCGCTCTTGCTCTCCCGGGTCTAGCAGGATGAACGAGGGGTGGGTCACCTCCAGCAGCGCCGTCAATGTTTGAGCCTGCGGATCGTGCACCATGATTGCACCAGATTCCTTGTCCTGATACTGCCGCAGTGCTGCCGCGTCGCCCGGGAGCGCGAGGGTTCCTGCGGGGCGGGGCTTCACGATCTTGCGCCGGTAACTGGTCTGGTGGGCTCGGGTCCGCCATATCCAGTGCAGAGTGATCGGCACCCACTCGACCATCTTTCGGCCGCCGAATGGAACCACGGCTAGCCCGAGGGCGATGCCCCAGATCGGTGCCGTATAAAGTGCGGCGGGGCCTCCGATGTAGAGGGAGGCGACGAACACGAGGACGGCGATGCTGACGGCGATGACTTGCGGTAGTGAGAGTCCGAGGATGATGCCCCGGCGGGTGAGTCGGGAGAACTTCACCGGGGACAGATCGAACTCGGTGCTGGATGCGGTGGCCATGATTACTCCTCGAGGCGGGAATGGGTATCGCCGGTCAGGTACGAACAGCAAGAAAGAACGGCGGTGCGTGAGCGGGATCTAAGTCAGGTCGCTGGCTGACTCGGATGCCTGCGCTCACGCACCGCCAAGGGGTTGCGGTGTCACCTCCTCTCGGGAACGTCTGGGGGTCTAACTCTTCGGCTCCGCCCGCGGTGGCGGGGGTGCAGATGAGGTGCGAGCAGCCGCCTGGGAAGGCGGAGCGGATGAGGGTGTAACGGGAGGTGCCGCCGGTGGTACGGACCGGTCAGGGGGCGGCGGAGGCGTTTGCCCTTCTCCCGCTGCGTCAGCGTGTCCGTCGGCTGTACGTCCGATTGCGCCGCCGAGTTTCGGGCCGGCCTCTGCCGCACCCTTGGCGATTGTTGCGCCTGCGACCGCGGCGATCCCGATCGGACCAGCGGCGGCGGCACCAGCTGTACCTCCGGCCGCTACACCACCGCCTCCAGCCGCAGCGCCACCTCCTGCACCAGCGCCTGCAGTACCGCCTCCAGCTGAGCCAGCAGCAGAGTGCTTAGGGGCTGAGCTCGGCGGCGGGGCACCACCGCCCGAGCCTTTGCTGTCGCCTCCTCCGTCGAGGACTTTCTGCGGTCCAGCACCGTCTGGTTTCCCGGGCATCGGAACCGGCCGGTTCATCGCCTGCTTCGACTCCTGCTCCGCGGACATCACGTGGTACATGTCGAAGCCGACGAAGGAAATGAATTTGTACACCATGTATGGCGCGAACGCGGCGATGAACATCAGCACGATCCCCGCGATGGGATCCGCGATGGATGACAAGTCCATGTCGATCGGGGCGTTGACCTGGTTGGTTGCCACTAGGAAGACCACGACGATCACGAGTTTCGAGAAGATCAGGGCGAGCACGAAGGATGCCCATTTTCCGAACCAGCCCTTCGTCGCATCCCAACTCGCCCCGGATAATGCGATCGGTGCCATCACGACCGCAACCAGGATGAGGGCTTTGCGGATGAGTAGGGAGAACCAGACGATCGCTGCCGCGCAGATTGCCAGGAACGAAAGGAAGATCGTGATGATCGCCCCCGCTCCGGGTGCGGTGAGGTTGATCGCGGTGAGGCCGGCGACGAGGATTCCGATCTTCCCGCCCATTTCTTCGATGGTCGTTCCCGTGGCTTGGATGATCCCGATGGAGAGTTGGTCGACGACCTCCAGCAGCGTTGCGGTGAGCGTGATCACCAGGAATGATCCGAGCACTGACTTCGCGAGCCCCAGGGCTGCTCGGCCAAGGGAGCCTGCGTCTCGACGGATCAGGCCGGTGATCAGTTGCAGGCAGAAGAAGATCAACATCAAGAAGATCGCGATGCCGAACATTACGTTGTAGACGCCGATGTATCCGGCCCCGGTGATGTCGACCAGAGTGGTGGAGTCAAACAACGACCACACACCTTGGAAGAGCCAGGACGCGGCCTGGCCGATGGCTTGGGCCAGCCAATCAAACGGGGCCGCAACCAGGGTCGCGGCACTTTCGCCGACGGTGTCGCAGACGTTGCTGATGATGGGGACGTCACAGATACCAGCCACAACACCCCTCCCTTCGTATGTTCGGGGTGTGGGTTAGGAGACGGTCTGTCCGACGTTCCAAAAGAAGTTGATCAGCGTCACAGATGCGCCGGTGATGATCGCCGCCGCGCACGAGATGAGTACGCCGATCTTCCCGCGGGAGGCCAGGTGCGGGTTGGAGCTGTTGGAGCCGAAGCCCCAAACCACGGCGCTGATGATCAGTGCCAGGACGGAGAGGATCAGTCCGATTGTCATTACCGCCCCGACCACGGTCCGGAGGGCAGCGATGCCGGGCAGCCCGGAGTCGTTCGGGGTGATGTTGATATCCGCAGGTAACACCGCGGTGATAGCGATGAGGGTGTCGAGGGCAGCAGACATGGGAGGGGCTCCTTCACGAGAACTGGTGAGCCACCAGGCGGTGGTCACCAGAACAGGTGCGGGACGCAAACGCGCTTAGAGTGTGTCGCCGAGGTTCAGCAGGAAGTTCATCCAGGCAACTCCCGCCCCAGCTAGGACGGCTCCGCCAAGAGCGACGAACACCCCGACCTTGCCTTTCGCAGCAGCCTGGAAATTGCCACTGGAAGAAGACACCGCCCAGACGATTCCTGAGATCACCATCATCAGTACGGCGATGATCAACGTGATGGTCAGGAGTGCACCGACTATGCCGATGAGGGTGCCGCGTCCGCCCACACTGTCGATGTTCGGGTAGACGTTCTCCGCCAAACGGATCAAAGGTAAGACGGGCGAGATGCGCATGGGGTTCTCCTGACGGGGCACGAGTGAGTCGGGTACTGGTCAGGTGCGCACGCTAATCGAGCCTCTGTCAGGCGGTGCAGCCCGGGCCGCCGCCGACGGGAGCGTCCAGGCCTTCGATGCCGCGTGCGGCGAGCCATGGTTCCGCGTCTATCGCAGGATGGTTCGCGCCGCCGGGGTGGACTTGGAAGTGCAGATGAGGGCCGGTGGAGTGGCCGGAGGAGCCAACGTCGCCAATGTGTTGACCCGCGATGATGCGTTGCCCAGCAGTGACGTGGATGCCGTGCTCCCACATGTGGATGTATCTCGTCGCGACTTTTTCACCGCCGATCGTGTGTTCGATGGTGATCTCTCCGGAGAACCCTTCGACCATGCCTGCGTAAGTGACGATCCCGTCTGCGAGGGCGAAGATCGCAGTCCCATCGGGGGCAGCCCAGTCGGTGCCGGAGTGCAGGCGGGCTTCGCCTGTGATCGGGTCGATTCGCGGGCCAAACGTTGAGGTCTGCACGTAGCTGCCGGTCGGTAGTGGGAACACCAGCCGGGACGTTTCTGGAATCGCGATGTCTCCAGGGACACCATTGCCTTTGCCTCCGCGGAGGGTGAGGGCGTCGAGGATGGTCCGGGCAACAGGTTCATAGTTTTGGTACCGGTCCGGGTAAGCGGAGACTTCTACCGCTTGGGCAGCCTCGCCTTTATCCATCTGCTGCCACCCTGGAATATCCAGAAGCCCTCGAGGGCTCGGATAGTTGGGGCCATCTGGTCCGCCGTAGAAGGCGCGAGCCTGGTACTTCGGATCCATGAGCTCGGCCACGGTTCCCCACCCGGATTGTGGGCGCATCTGGAACAGTCCGAGCGAGTCATGATCGGATCCGTTCCCGTCATTCGGAAAGTCCCCGGATTCGGGGTAGGTGCCGGTGTTGGCGAGCTGGCGCAACGTGGACTCGGTCAGTGCAGCCATGAGCGCGATCAGAACTCCTTCCCGCCCTACCCCGGGAATGTTCGATCCGGTGGTGATGATCGTGCCCGCGTGGGTGAGTTGCTGCTTGTTCAGCGTGAACGTGTGCCCGTCCTTCATCGTCACTTCCAGGGAGTCTGGGATCGGACCGAGGGTGATGCCGGAGGCGATGCAGTGCGCCTGATTGAGCACTGCAGGGTTGACCAACACACCGACCCCAAGGAGTCCAATCATTGGGGTGAGGAGCATCCCAATGAGGGCGAAGACGAGCAACTTTTTCATCAGAGCGCTCGCTTACCGGAGGGGGTTGTCGAGTTCGGACAGTCGCAAGAGATGGCAGCGATCGAACACCGGTTCACATGAGATGAAAATAGTGAACGCGACCGGATGCGCGGAAGTCACGGGCTCGTCGTACCAGACACCTTCGCGATGCCGGATGCCCTCGACGGTTAAGGCGTGGGTGCCCTCGACGATTTGCCCACCAGACGCTACGACTGCTTCCGTCCACAGGTCCGGAACGAACACCTGCTCAATCTGAATCTGCTGGGAGGTGCGATACTCCGCGAGGTCTCGCCACGTCGACGCTGAGGGGAAATAGTCATCGAGATCCGAGATGAGCCCTGGGGCTTCGGTGCCCGTGGGATCGGCGTCCGCAATCAGCACACCCCGGTGATCGGCCGGGGTGAGCAAGGTGAACGTGTCCCACTCGAACAGGGCGACCGTAACTGCCCGCGCGTACGCCTCCGGGTCATTCGTTTTCGGGAGCGAGGGAAGCCGGGCACCCAACTGGTCGTCTGCAGCGACAGTAGGTTCCGACGGCGCGGCGGGGCTTGTCGCAGGTGGGGTGCTTGCCTGTTGAGGGCCGGTGACGAGGCCGTAGATCCCGACGGCGGCGAGACACGTGACGACGAAGCCGGTGATGGTCAGGATGATGAGTAGTCGCTTCCTGCGATGCTGCTCAGAGTGTGGCGATGACATGGGCGCGGGCCTTCCTGCCAGGCGAAATGGGGTCACCCGGTAGGTGCGCGCCCCACCCGGAAGAGCGGTTCAGCGCGAGAGGCCGCGCTCGTTTCCGGTCACACCGCTGGGGTTGTTCTCCTCAGGAGTGAGGGTTGCTTCCCGCGCCGTGAGTGCTTCGGCGAGGGCAGCGAGTTGGTTCGGCGCGGCAACGATGTGGCGGTCAGGCTGCCACGCGATGTACCCGTTCTCGGCTTGAGCTTTCATCACGAGATGAATCACCTGTTCGGTGGAGGCTGCCGCGATCGTCAACCAGCCCGATGCATTGACTGCGTGTTCCTGCCCAGCCGTCCGGTCCCCGTTGTCCGTGGCAGCGAACTGGCCGTGTCCCTCGTGCCAGGCCGCCAATTGCTGCAGCGACTGCTGCACCCCTGACAAAGCATGGTGCAAGGAACCGAGCACCTCGTAAGTGTCGACGGGAGTCTCGAAGCTCCGGGTTGCGTAGGCAAGACCTCGAGCGGCTTCTCCGAGCTCGTCGGCGTCGACCTTCGGATCCTCAAACGTCGGCATCACGAGCCTCCTCCCGTAGTTCACGGGCACCGCGCGCGAAGTCGAGAAAACGGTGACTTTCGATGATGTAGCTCTCGACGAGTTCCCACTGGGCGTCATCGGCGTGCTTACCGAAGTCCTCCGGGTCGTAGCGGTCCCACCAGCCGTGCTCGCGGCGCAGCAGATCGACGAGCTTACGGATCGCGTGCTTTTCCCGTAGCAGCGGATCCACGTCCTTCCATCCGACCAGTGCAGGATCGGTCGCGGCCTTGTGGATCTCGGTCACCCGGGCCAGGGCGAGGCCCGATTCTTTCGCCGCTTCTGCAGGAGATGCGACGTCTTGCAGGGTGCGGAGCTCCGCCGCGGCAGCGGTGCGAGCCTGCTCGGGAGTGTCCGGATGTTCAGCCATACGGGTGAGACGGGCTACGTTCTGCCTGGTCTTCACTGCCTGGTATCGGCCATTGACCTTCCGGTCCTCGTTGATCTCCAACAGTGCTTCGGCCGCGTGTTGGCGCACATAGGGGTCTTCGGCGTCGTCGGCAGCGATCTGTTTGAGCTGGTTGATCTGTTCCAGCATTGTCCGTGAGTCCCTGCCGGTCACCGCTCGCGCAGCCTGCACCCGGGCTTTCCCTTCATTGGGTGAGCGCCACGGGGGTGCCGACTCGGCACCCCCGGCCACACCCTCTCTGGAGCCCGGGTTCTCGGTGAGTCGCTGCTCGCGGCTTGCCGCCCCGAACCGGGTGGCGGCCTCTCGTCGTTCGGCGTCTTCGGCATAGAGCGCTTTGAGTTCTTCATAGAGCTCCGCCTGCTCAAGCGGCCTGAGTGTCTTCTGAAGCGTCTGCTCGTCACGGATCGCGAGAACGTAGGAGAGCTTGTCGGAAACACCGGGAACTACCCAGACGGGGGTGACACGCATCCCGAGTTTCTCCATCGCCGCGACCCTGCGGTTCCCGGTGATAATCACGTACTCCTCGGTGACCGCGGGAGGGTTCAACACCCCGGTGCGTTGGATCGACGCACACAGCTCGTCCAGATCATCATCGAGGTCACGCCGGTACTGTGAGCCCCTTTTGAGTTGGTCGATCGAATGTTCCAGAATCAGATGTCCCCGAGTCACAACGACTGCCCTCCGTCCCGCCCGTCAGGCAGGCAAGCACTGCGCCGGGAGGTTTCGACGAGGTCTTCGTCGCGGAGGAGATCGGCGACGTCATCCCCGAGGAGCACACGGGCGAAGAGCCCGTACTGACCGGTCTTCCGCTTCCCGGTCTTGGTGCCGATGACCAGACGGACGAGCGCCGCCCATTCTTCAGGGGTGTACCCGAGGCGGATCGCGATGTGCCGTTCTTTCGACACGATCTCAACCGCAGATCCTCGCGAGGACAGCCCCGTAACACGGTGGGCGATGTAGTCCACCGCCTGCTCGACCGGGCGTGCGGGCCAGTCGGTGAGGACGAGGAACACGCAGGTGGCGCGGATGACCCGATCTGCCGAATGATCCTCGTCGCCGAGTTCTCTGGCGTAGAGGGAGTGGGCGTGCGGGTGGACATCGTAGAAGAACTCCTCGTAGTGGCCGGCGCGCATTGGCTCTTCGCGGGGGCGTTTCGAGGGTCTGCGCGCCTTGTCCTGGGAGGTCATGTTGCGGTCGGCGTGTACTTCGGCGGCGATGCCGAGCGCGACTGCCCGAGTGACCACCGCCCACGGGTCATCAGCGCGCAGCGTGGTTCGCTGCCTCATTGCGACGAACGCCTCATATGCGGCATCGGCCGGTTCTCGACGCCACGCTTTCGCAATCGGCGTGTACTTCTGAGTGGCGTAGAGCATCAGTTCTGCAGCGACCGGGCTCGTCGCCCACGCGTTGTGTTCGTTCAACTCCGTGAGCAGCTCACGGAGCCCTTCCCCGGTGGTGAAATCCGGGATCGATGGGTGGTTCTGGGATGAGTGGTGATGGTTCATAGCGACTCCCTCAAGAGAAAATTTCTGTCGGTGATGTGTAGGTACGATTCCCATCCCGCGAAACCTCGAAAGGGACCACAGCCCACAAATCGCATCCGCTGCGGGTATGCCTGCCGGGCCAGTTTTTGGCGCGGTGGCATGGGGAAAGCAGCAGACGTGCCCGGTGTCGGGGGTCTGTGATGGTGCCGGCCGGGGTGTGTGAACGGCCTGGACGGCAGAGGTTTTGGTTAGCGGGTCGGGGTGTCGTGCGGCACCTGGGTGGTGCCGGGACGAGGATCATTCATCGGCTCACCCCCGTTCTCCCGAGCGAACGCCGGAGCGTTGCCGTCTGGGTGATATCTGGGTCCAACTGGTCTTGCCGTTTGGCGAGTCGTTCCTGCAACTGGGCACGTCCGTCACGGACGCCTTCTAAGACAGCCTCATGGAGGCGGGTATTCAGGTCCGCGCCGCGGTCAACGATGGCCCCCGCCGTACGGGCGGCAAGATCGGTGGGTCGCACCCATTGCACTCCCGGACGTTGCGACGCCGGATCAACGTCGTGGAGGGAGAGCGTCGGGTCCCCGTGGGTCGCGAACTCGCTCGCCCGCCGCTCCGCCGCCGTCGCCGCAGTGGTCTGCGGGGTCGGATCGGCATCGGGGTGGCGTCGATCTGGGGCCGGGGTAATGAGGTTCATTGGGTCAGTCATGGGTGTCTCCGTTCTGTCGACGGTCAGGTGTGTTCAGCCAGCGGCCCACGGTCGTGGGATGCACACCGAGCTCGGTGGCGATCTGTCGCTTCGACACCCCGTCGGCGTTCAGCGTCAAAGCCCGCAACCGTGCGTCCTCTCGCGAAGCAGGAGCCGTGCCGTTTGGTGTGGAGTGTGGGACATGAGGCGTAGAAGTACGATCCGCCTCCGAAGGAACAGGCTTCGCAGTGGGCGTCACCGATTGGCGGCCTGTGGGTCTAGCTTCGTCGATCACGGCATGCTGCTTCGTGTCCATCGAAGCGACGACCGGGGTGGTGTTGCGGGTTAGTTCGACCGTGAGATGTGTCATCGCCAGCAGCACCAACGGTGGCACCGACGCGACCAACGCGGCTATGAGTGCCGGGACACGGGTATCAGCAGAGACGACAGCGTGGGTGATGTTGGCTGCGACCGACACTCCTGCCCCGGCAGCGAGGAGCAGCCAGGCGAATCGCCGCGCTGATGGTGTGGAGTTTCGCAAGGCGACGACGCTGACGGTGGCTTCCAGGATCACGCCGTCGACTATGAGCGGCCAGATCCATGCCTGCTCTGAGGGGATCCCGGAGAGCACAGCAAGGTCTTGAAGTGTGGTGAATGACAGCCAGAACGCGCCGAGCGCGAGAAGAATTGTCCCGGTTACGGCGAGGACAATCACAAACCGTGACACCCCAGAACCCGCAGGCGGCCCTGCCGTATCCGAGCCCGGCACACCGTCACTCCAAGTGGGGGTGCTAGGCGTTAGGGCGTGTGTGGTCATCGTCCGACCGGAGCCTTCACGATCAACGTGGATACAGTGCTTTCGCCAGGGTCGTAAGGGACTTGGGCACTGTGGTGCGCGGACCGGATCGTCGCCGCAATCTCCCGTGAGGCAAGGCCCGCCCGTGTTGCCGCCGGCCCCAGCACAGTAGTGGTGCGTAGTTCGGTCATGCCGGCCTCGGCGAGGCGGCAGGCCGCCCAGAACAAGCCCGCGTTTCGGTTGCCCTCCGGCAGGAGCGCTACCCAGTCGGCAATCCGTTCCACCGATTTGTCCTGCACCAACGAAGAGCCAGATGAGGATCGGGACGTCGGAATAGGCTGCGGAGTGAGGAAGTCTCGGATCGCCTCGGCGTCCACGGGGCTTGGTTTCTTGCCGAGAGCGATCACTTCGTAACCGCGGTCGCCACGGTCGGTGGTGACCGTGGAGGGCGGTGCGATGATGTATCCGCCCGTGCTCCGGAAATCGACATGTGTGTGTCCTCGCGACCACGATGGAGATGCTTGCGCCGGGTCTGCCGGGTAGTAGAGGTGGAGGCCACCCGAGGGTGAGCGGACCGCTTGCCCCCATCCATGGACCAGCCCACGTTTTTGCAGGCTGTGCAGGATTGGAAACCCGGTGCCCGCCGCGTGCACATCGACGTCTAGGACATCAACCAGGCTGCCGGTGGGGATGCCAATATTCGCGGTCGGAACCCGATCCCACCAGCGTGCGACTTGCCTCGGGTCGGTGCTGGCATCGTGGAACCCGCGCTTCGTGAGGGGTCGTTTTCCGCCGGGCACGCAGGGAAACACTGCCACCCCGGCGGTCGCGTATGCAGCCGCAGCGTCGGATAGGTTGGCAGGGAGGCGCATGGGCAGCGGCCAGGCGATGGGGTCGTTGATATTCATGTGCGCCTCCCTCGTGACACCGGTTCCAGACTCTTATGAATGTGGTGTCACCAATCCAGGTGCGGCAGCGCCACTGCTGCCCCCCACGGCAAGGTGTCACCCAGCGGTCAGCTACTCCGCGTCAAAGCATTCGTTCAGATCTCAACGCCTACCCGAGCCTTCGATCGTTTGGCCAGCATTTCGGGTAAAGATGCGCGGATTTGTATAGAACATGCGTCAAATCGTCAAGTCCACCGCACCACGCTGCCGCGATGGTCGAGTATGAATTTGCTACAAATGCCGCCCCGGATGACGGTCTGTGGATGGCGATTCGGGGTCCTCCGGGCCGGAGCCGAGGTGCTGTTCTCGGTCAGCGAGGAGGTCACCTAAGAGGACTCCACGCTCGAGTCTTGTCAACGGTACTTCGGAAGTTGCGTCACTGAAATTTGCAGGGGTCACCCCGGTGCGACCGGTGCGGAGAACCGCCGCGTTCACCTGCCGCAGTACCGCCGCTGCATCGTGCTGTTCGGTGTGCTGTTCGATGATGCGTGCGACCTCGTTCAGTGTGGCGCTGTCGTGCTCGACTGGAGGGAATGCCGCTGATGCTGTAGTCCCCTCACCGATCGGCATCCTGCCGACAACGACCCGAAACTCACCAGCGCCATCGAGTCCCTCCGCGTCATATACGCCCGGTGGAATCCAGTCATGAGCTTCTGATGCAGGCCCGGCATACAGCTCGCCTCGGTCTGGGTCTGCGGGGTCGGAGATGCGCACATCTGGGTCCGCAGCGAACAGCATCGCCTCCAACTGTTCCCGTTGCGTTCGGTCCAGCAGCGGTACCCCTTGCCCGGCCGTCTCCCGTTCCACGACCGTTCGGAGAGTTTGGATCGCGATCAGGTCCGCGGGAAGCCACTCCCGATGGAACTTTTCCGGCAGGAACATCGTCCGCGGTCCGCCCTCAGCAAGTAACCCCTGGAGGGCATGTTCTCGATGCCTAGCGAGGTCGGTGAACGCGGTGCGCCACTGCCCGTGATCCCACGCAAACCGCATATCCTCAAATTCGCCCTCGTACGCGGGCGCAACGGTGACGAGGTAATCCTCTTTCACCGGCTCCACGGGCAGCTGTTCTCGTTCGATGAGGTCGATGAGCCCATCACGAACACGCTCCGCTCGCTCCAGCTTCGTGAGCGTGTCTGGGAGTCGTGAGGCTTGGATTGCGAGTGAGAGGCATTCGTCGCGCCACTGTTCGTGTGCTTCATCGAAGCCTTCGGTGTCGGGTGCACCGTCGGGGAGGCTGAAATTGCTGGTGTGGGGTTCGGGCGGGAACATCTCGGCCACGATCTCCGGTATCCCGCTCTCCTCGAATGATTCCCACCCCGGCGACGGAATCACAACCTGGCGAGGTGTCGCTGCCGGAGTGCCGGTGACGGGGATCCACGAAGTGATGCTCGACACGTCACCGCCGAAGTCCTCCCCGAACACCCGATCCCCATCGGTGCGAATCGTCTCAGGTTCACCGGCAAGTTCTTCAACAAGTACCTCATTCACGATGTAGTCAGCTTCGGCCTGACTGCGCGCGAGGACATCGAACTCGATCACCACCCGGTGCGGGGTCAACGGATCAGGAACATATCCCAGCGGTGGCGTGACGTTGATATCAGACATGGCAAGTTTCTCCTTTATTTAGTGGCCCGACTATCTGCACGCGATGCGCACGTCAGGCGCGGGTCAACCGCAGGCAGTACTTCCGGGATAGGCGGCCCCACCGGTGTTGTCCAGCGGATCGGGTGAAGATGCGGCTCTGAGTATGAAACATGCGTCAAATCGTCATGTTCGCGGGCCTCACTGAGACCGAGTATCTCGACGTAGTGCCGGTGGGTCATAGGCTGTGCGCAGGGCCGGGATGCTGGCGTCGGGGGTCATCTGGAGCGTCCACACTCAGTGACTGCTCACGCGCCTGGAGCGCACTGTCCAGGTACCGGTTCACAACGGTACGGTTCGTGCCATCGGCCCCACCGGTCGTCGGGATCTGGTGGAACGAATACGACGGATACGGGGTTGCCTCCCGCAACGCCTCCAACCAGTCGTCGACGTCTTCGGGTAGGACCCAATCTTGCGGTGGCGGATTCGATTCCAGGAACTCCGTCGCACCCTCGTAGGCGGGTGAGTCGTCGATCATCTCGTGGATCATCACCGCCATGGTCCGTGCCAACGTCACCGGGTTTCGGTCGGCGATCACCGTTGGATCTTCCTCGGTGTCATCAGACCAGAGGATCACCCCGAGGAACAGATATGCGGGCACACTTCGTGGCGTCACGTTTGCTTCCAGGGAGGCTGGGGTGTTTGGTTCTTCATCAGGGAGGCCGGTGGCCATGATTGTTCCTTTCCATATGCTGGTGCGCCGCCCGTTGTTACGGGGCGGTATACCTGTCAGGTAGGCAACCAATCAGTGCATGCCGTTGTCGCTGGCGAGTTGTTGATGATCCGTTCCTTGGCGATCTAGTTGTGATGTCCAGGGACGTTTTTGAGTCGGTCGAAGGGTGTGCCGGCAATCGCAGAGTGGTGTCGGTGGTGGTTGTAGAAGTGGAGCCAGCCGGGCAGTGCCAGGCGTCGTTCGGCTTCTGAACCGTAAAACCTGGCATAGGCCCATCCGTCCCCGAGCGTGCGGTGGAATCTCTCGATCTTCCCGTTCGTCTGCGGCCGGTAGGGGCTTGTCCGCTTGTGTCGGATGCCGAGCCGAGCGCAGAAGTCTCTCCATGCGTGGGATCTGTAGGCCGACCCGTTGTCGGATAGGACTCGCTCGACGGTCACGCCTCGTTCGGCGAACCAGTCCACGGCGCGTTCGAGAACTCCCACCGCTGTGCTCGCCTGCTCGTCCGAGCAGATTTTTGCATATGCGACGCGGGAGTGGTCGTCGATGACTGTGTGAACGAACGCCGTTCCGGTGCGCGGCTTGTGGTCTTTTCCTCGTGGCAATCCCGGAGTCGCGAGCTTGTCCCGTGCGCCTTGCTGCCGACCTACGTAACGATGTCCACCGCCGTCGGGGATGTTGCCGAACTTCGTGACATCGACATGAATCTACAATCCCGGATAAGGATGCTCATATCGCCTCAAGGGCTCGCCAGTGACACTATCGATATGCGAGAGGCAGTTTACGACGCGGCAACGGACGAGGACCGCGTGAACAGTGGACGTCGAGAGGCCAAGTCGCGCAGCGATCTGGGCTGGCCCCAGTCGAAGCCGCCAGCACAGGTTGATGATCTTCTTCTTGACATGCTCGGGCGTCCTGCCTGGGATCCGGTGCGGCTTGCTGGAGCGATCCTGCATCCCAAACTCACCCTCTTCCTGGTAGCGACCGGCCCATTTCCGGGCCGTGATCGGGAGACCATGAACATCTTTGCGGCGATCGTGGCCGGATAGCCGTCTTCGATAATCAGACGGGCTAACCGGAGACGGGTACGAGGAGTGAGAAGCGCATTTGGATGATTCATCAATTGGCCTCCACCGCGGTCTTCGTGAGCGCGCGCCCTGTGAGAAGCATGATGACGAGAGCGATCGCTGTCAGCACCGAGGCGACCCAAATCGGCGCGATCAACCCCAGCCCGGTCGCGAGCCCGAACGCACCAAGCACCGGCCCCGCGGCAGCTCCGATGTTCAGCGCCGCGGTGGCGTATGAACCGCCCATCGTTGGCGCACCCGATGCTGCATACAGCACGCGCGTGATCAGAGTGCTGCCAACACCGAACGACAGAAAGCCCTGAATCAGGACGAGGACGATAAGCGCAACGGGATGGGACGCGACCACTGCCAACACGATCCAGCCTGTCAGCAATAGCGGTCCGCCGACTGCGAGCACGAGGCCAGGTCGTTGATCTGATAGGCGTCCTGCGATCGTGACGCCAAGGAACGATCCGATGCCGAACATCACCAGCACGATGGACACCCACCCATCAGTCAAGCCCGCGGTCTTGGTCACGACGGGTGCCAGGAAGGTGAATGCTGCAAAGGTCCCTCCGTTGATCAGCGCCCCGAGTGCCATGGCCAAGATGAGCCGCGGCGTCGCCAACTGGCTGAGCTCGACACGGAGCCTTGGTGAGGTCGCGCTAGTCGCGCTCCGACCAACGTTGTTCGCGACTCCACGAATGACTCCAACGGCCGCGGGAATACAGAGGATGGCGATCGCCCAGAACGTCGTTCGCCAACCCAGCGCTGTGCCGAGCAGTGCCCCGGCGGGGACGCCCACTACGGTTGCGATCGTCGTGCCGGAGAGCAGGATCGACAGTGCACGCCCCTTCTGATTCGCTGGTACGAGGGTTGTGGCCGTGCTCAGTGCTACGGCGAGGAATCCTGCGTTTGCGAGAGCGCTGAGCACCCTGGTGATGAGCAGGAGAGAGAACACGGGTGTCATCGCTCCGATGACGTGGCTTCCCGCGAAAACGATAAGGCAGACGATCAATGTGAGCCGCGGTGGCCAACGGCGAGCGAACGCCGCCATCACTGGTGCGCCGATGACCATACCGACCGCGAATGCAGAGGTCAGCAGGCCTGCAGTGCCGACCGAGACGTCAAGTTCGGTCGCGATCGCAGGGAGTAACCCCGCGAGCATAAATTCTGAAGTGCCCATGACGAAGACCGCCAGGGCAAGCATGTATAAAGCAAAAGGCATCGAGTACTCCGAGGTGTGAGATCAAGAGATGGTTCTTCTTGTCACCACGGCCAGCGCCCCGGGTACGCCAGACATACGCCCACAGAGATCGTGGGCGTTGTAACTAGTGGTTCAAGGGGCTGGCGGCGTGACCGACAACCCCTGACCTGTCTGATTCGGGACTCGACATACCCCAAACTCTACACGCCTTCAATGGCGAGCGGTCTGGACAGATACTTCTTGAATAGGCACGGGGTCATTGCGCGCGGGGGCAGAACAACGTCCCTGGACATCACCGGACTGACGAGAATGCCGGAGAGTCCGCCATGACCGCGGTCGTCTCGTGAGCAATCCGTCCGTCTCCGCGTAGCTAGCTGCAAGAATCGGGTTTGCCGCCCTCCAGTGATCTGGCGAGGACCGATGTGGCCGAATTGATGTTCAGCGGCCCAACCGAGATTGAATCAACGGCAAGTATGCCGGATCCTTCTCCACCGCCACCACTCGAAACCCAGCGCTGACTGCGGCCTCGATGGTGGTCCCGGATCCGGCGAACGGTTCCAACACGGTGCCGCCCGGCGGGGTGAGCAGGGTGATCAGCCAGCGCATGAGTCCGAGCGGTTTCACTGTCGAATGCGACACCCCGAACGCGCGGGGACGTTCGGCCTGTGAAGGCTTGTGTTCAAAACGGAAGATGGGGAATTTCCGTGACAGCGACTCGCCCTGCCACGTCCCCGTCAACACATCTAAAGAGTCCGCCTGGGACGCATCGAAAGCGACATTCGTCGGCCACCGGTCATCGGCAAACCGGGCTCCGTCAATGTTGATCCCGCCGACACCATGCGCGAGCACGTTCCGGACTGTGTTCTGCTCGGGTGGCTTGCGGGCGATGATGATCGGCTCGAACGCCGGACGCAACGCCGTGCCCCACCCCTCCCAGAGCTGTGCGTCTTCCGTCACGGGTGTGCCCTTCGAGAGCACCGTGCGCGTCGCACCGAGCACACCATCATGCTCGGTGGTCTGCACCGTACGGTCGGGACGGTGCGCACCGTGGTGTTTGTCGAGTGCGTGCGAAAGGTCCATCGACTTCGGCATCCCAGTGGTGTGCAGCCAGGCAATCTGATCCCGGATCTCAAACCCGGCGTCCTCGATGCCGCGCACCATCCTGTGCCATGTGCGTGCACCACCGAACACTGCAATGTGTGCGCCCGGCTTCAGCGCGTGCAATGCGCCGTGCGCCCAAGCGGTGCACCAGGCCTCGAATATCTCTGGCCCAGTCATTGCGCTGGTATCGAGGTGAGAGAGGGAGTCGCGGAACCCACTGGCGTCGTCCCAGGAGTGCCCGTTGAAGCTGAGCCCGTAGGGCGGGTCGGTGACCAGGGCATCGATACTCGCCGCCGTGAGGAGCGGGAGGAGCTGGACGGTATCGCCCTCGTAGAGCGTGACCTGGTCGTCGGCGTAGCTGGGTGCGGGTAAGTGCCCGGCGGGCATAGCCGGTGGCGGCGTGGGGTCGGGCATGGTGGAGCTCCCTGCTGTTCGGGGCATGTCCGCCGCTGTGTCGGCATGACAGGCTCACCCAGCAGGTACGGGGCCAACCGCAGAACGACGAGGCGACACAAGCCACGTGTCGCCTCGAGCCGAGAGCGCCGATTTCACCGCTTCGTGCCATCCGACGAGCCGATCGAGTTTCGCTGATTCCCAGTGCCTCAGATCTCCCACACACGATCGGCAATCAACGTGAAATCGCCGACCCGGCCACCACCATTCGCTACCTGGCGAAATTGGCGGAGGTGGTCCGGCCACATCCTCCCAATGCTGACAGCTTAAAATGTTGGGCCGGAAACCTGCCGAGTATCCCTGCGGCACAAGTCGGTAGATTTTACCATCTTGTATGCGAACCTGCTGTCATATGCTGATTGACATGGCACCGAAACCTGAGTTCACATCCGACGACTACGTGGATCCCAACGTTCCCGAAGACGAATTGCGCATCCGCTCCGACCATCCGCAGGTCCGAGACCTGTCTTACGACCGCAGTCGCATGCGCCAGCTAAATGACCTCTACAAAGGCGCAATGTTCGACCCCGGTTGGGATCGAAATGATGCACTCGATCCCGATGACGAATCGACTTGGCAAACCGAGCGCCTCGAGCTTTACATCAAGGAACGTGCGCGCGGCAAAGGATACGTCTCTGACTTCATCTACAACAGTCGAGACTTACCCGTCACTGTTTATGGCATTCTGATCAATCGCGGCCGGGGGCTGGAGATTGCTGAGCTAGAACTCTTCCGAACCTCTTGGGGATACTTTGATGACTGGGGCGACTTCGTCGGCGAGGATGGCAACGACCAGCAGAAAGAACGCAGCGAACCTGAGCAGCTCATCACCAGCGATGTCTTGCGACGGATCCCACTTGGAAGAATCGTCGCAATGGCGCAGCAATCCCTGGCCCACGAGGCATGGCGCACCGATGGCCTCCAGGTTCTCATGGGACGGGATCGTGGACCCGACGAACTTACTTCCGAAGAAGTCAACGCCCTCGAGTCAGGCGCGCGTGCCGCCAAGCAGACCAAACGAGGACGCCCGCCACTTCCGGACAGCACCCTCACCGAGATTGCACACGCATATCTCGAAGAAGCACCTGCTGGAGTCGGTCTCCTCAAACGTCTCGCAGCACGCTTCGATCGTCCAGAGGCGACCGTCAGAGACTGGATCGCCTCTGCACGCCGCGAAGGGTTCCTCACTCCCGCGATTCCCGGAAAACGGGGCGCAGGTCCGGGACCTCGGCTCACCACGGATCAGACGCGACGTAGCCCGGGAGTGGACAATGCAGGTTGAAATGGACCCAGAGGAGACTGTCGCAAAGCTCTGGCAGGCGTGCGACCGTTGGACGGAACGTGCCGAGTGCTTCGAGAAGCTTGCGGATGCAGGGTTCCCTGACGGTTCACGACTACACCGAGATAATGCCAGCGCAACCGTCGGCGAGGACTCGCTCGCCGTATCGAGGTATGTCCAGGAGCGAGCGAGGAACGCTGCACGGATGCTGCGTGCACTACATCGGGATATCTTCAAGACTGAACCAGGGCGTTTCCACCTGGACGCGACGGTGCTGTACCCGCTGATGCGCGCTGCCATCGAGGATGCGACGACGATCGCTTGGCTTCAGGCTCCCGAGGATCGCAAGGAACGCCTCACCCGAGCGTTCCGTGCGCTATTCACCGACTCGCTCTATTTCACAGAGAACCACCTGCTTCTGGCTACTGCTGCACCTACCGTCGGCGCTGTGCCTGTGGAGATGGGTGAGGCACTTTCGGCGCACATCACTGCTGAGAGGACAGCAACACGGACACACTTCGAACGCCTCGCGGGCGAGTTGGGGCTCGACGTTTCCGAGTCGACGAGGAAGCTGACTACCAGCGCGCCGGTAAAGGTCCACTACGGCGATAACAGCGTGGAGTTTGCTACTTGGAAGTTTCTGAGCGACCTGAGCCACTTCTCTTTCATGATGTTGCGACACCTCGCGACCACACCGATCCCTGGCACACCGACACCTTTGCTCCATGCAACGATGCTCCAGTTCGCTCAGACAGTTAACCGAGTGTGCAGTGACGCAGCCGAGCGGATCGAACAGTCCGCATCCATCAGATAGAAACGACTCTTACAATGGCACATTCACTCCATTCGTCAATGACCCGCGCGCTAAAATGTCGGTTCGCGAAGCCCTGGGAACGCGAGACGGATAGGTTACGACCATGACGAAGCGGCGGTCCAGGACAAACCCTCAACTTGCCGAGGACAACGAGTGGCTACGCCGGCTAGATCGAATCTCGTTGGCCGTCGACGCCTGGCGGAAACGCGCCGAGAACCCGACGTCGCCTGAGCATGGAAGCTCGCTCGCGGCCGACTCCATGGAGGGGCTAAGTGTCGAGAACCCCATCTGGTACTCGATGTGCATCTCTTCCGAGCACCTAGATTTCGCAATCGACGCCATGCGGGCAACGAGCACGATGTATCCGACCGCCTATATGACCGTCGCGCGAACTGCGTTTGTCGCGGCCGTGAACGCGGTGTGGATGCTCGCACCGTCAGCGCGGCAAGAGCGTCGCGAGCGTGCGCTCAAGCTCCGTGCCGATGATCTTCGCGTTCAGGTGACATCTTTTCGCGATATGAAGATCCCGGACGGTAAACCCCAGGAAGCTCGCGCCGACCTCTTGGACCAGCTGCGTGAGCGGCAGGCCAGCCTGCAGTCGGTGGCGAAGTCACTCAGCATGACGGAAGATGTCACAAAGATCAGGTTCAATCAGACCAAGGCGATCGACTGGGTGGCTGAGCATATGCACGGCGTCGACGATGATCTCCTCATCGGTGCCACGCAATCCGTCTGGCGATCAGGCAGCGCGGCGGCTCACGCGCAGTACCACTTCGGCATTATGCGAGTCGACCGTAACGAGACGGTACGCGATGCTGGGGGCGGTTCGGTCGTGCGGCTCCGCGGCGATCTTGATAGCGACGTTGGCCCGGCCTTGGCAGCGGCAGCCATGACGCTGAGCGAAGCATTTCGGCTGTACGATCTCCGGCGCGTATCCCACGACCGCACTTGACTGTTGGCCGACCACGGAGGGCGTCGGGAGTTGCGGGTCTGCCACGGTGACGCAGACGTTTCTTGACTGAGGCTCAAGGTTGCGCGTAGTTCAAGGGAGCCGCGCGGGTATCGAATATAGTTCGTGACTTTCGTTGTGCTTGAAGCGCGCATAGGCGCGAGGGGCCACCCCGTATCTTTGCTTGAAGGCTCGCGATGCAACAGCAGGGTCGCTCCACCCGACGGCTGAAGCGATCTCTCCCACACCGAGTCTCGTGGTGGCAAGAAG
Source organism: Leucobacter shiyiweii (assembly GCF_052446065.1). Classification (GTDB taxonomy): domain Bacteria; phylum Actinomycetota; class Actinomycetes; order Actinomycetales; family Microbacteriaceae; genus Leucobacter. The sequence goes on from NZ_CM127080.1 coordinate 1,665,301, forward strand.
CTCGGCCATTTGGTCTGTTCTCAGCTGACGAAGATATGCCGCCGGTGATATCCCAACCTGGGCACGAAATAGTCGGGCCAGTTGCGAGCCTGACAACGCGACCTCGCGGGCCAACACGTCAATCCGCCATGGACGCCCCAGATCGGCACGCATCAGTGCGATAGCCAGCGTCACCTCCCGACGCGGGGTTACCCCCGTAGCCATCGACACCTCGCTGAAATCCGATGGGATACCGTTCAGATGCCCCACCGCATGGAACACACTCGTTGCCATCGACAGCAGTGCGAAATCCCCGCCGTCACTATTACCCAGGCGCGCCAAGCGTCCAAGCGTTGGGGCAAGGTCACGCATCGCTGAGGCGGCCAGTTGCAACTGCTGGAGTTGTGGTTCGCATTTAAGCGCGCGGTGCAGATTGTGCACAAGGGGATGCGTAGCCGATAGCCATCGCATTTGATCGACCAGATACTCAGGATGGAAATAGAACGTCACCGTTCGTGCATGTCCGTCAGGGAATCCTCGACATTCGATACCTGCCGGAATCGTAAGAATGCTCCCCGATTCTAATAGCACCTCTCCCAAGGGTGAGGACACTCGCGCCCATCCCGAGATCGTGAACACAACCTTCACGGAGTCCACCACCACTGGCCCCGAATCGACATACGCAGTCTGTTCACGCACCGCCAGTGGGATCATGCCCGGATCGGGCATGATCCCCTCAGAAACGATTGTCATTGACCCTCGCTTCGGTGAAGACGACCTTCAGCTGATTGGTCGGCTGATGGACCTTCCAGTAGGCAGCACCGCACATCGCGCCTGAGCATGGAGAAGCAGCGTGCCCGATACTCGGACGCGGCACGGCACAATGAAGCGTTCTGCTTTGAGCCACGAGTGGTTCAAAGCAGAACTTCTCAGTCGTCATGTTCGACATAGCTAGGTGGTCAGTCGAAGTTCGGAAGTATCCGCACGATTCTCCATTTTGCGTGGATGATCTGTGTCATGACGCGGTCACTTCTGCGTCGCTTGATACAGCTATCCGGATTCGGGAGGCTAGGAGGCCCGCGGCAACGAGTCCGATGATCGCCAAGATGCTGGCGACAAAGTACGGAGTATTCCCAGAAAATGCTGGCGCAAACCCGATCCCGAGATAGATTGCTATCCCGGTTGAACCGCCTAGCTGGTCAGCAGCTCTTTGCACTCCGGAAGCGATGCCTGCATCCTGTTCAGTGACACCAGTAACAGAGACATATTGAAGCCCGACGAGACCGAAGCCCATGCCTGCTGCGATCAGGATCATGGCAGGGATCATTGCGGGTGCCGGTGCGTGCAAATGGACGACTAGGGCAATTGATGCCATGGCCAGTGCTGTGAATACAAGGCCAGCAAGGATGCACACGCGAGCACCCCAACGGCCAAGCAAGCGCGGCACGTATGTCACCGCAACTACCAGTGACACAGCCAATGGGACGAGCATGAGCCCTGTGGCGAGCGGGCTCAGGCCCAGACGATCCTGAAGGTAGAACGTGAAGAGCAAGAATGATGTCGACAATGCAGCGCTCAACAGCGCAGTTGACGCGTTTGCCAGTGTTCTCGCACGGTGTCGGAAGAAGCTAATCGGAACCATAGGGTTCGCGGCTTTTCGTTCGAACACGACGAAAAGTGTGCCGCATATGAACGACGCCAGAATCGCGAGGATCCAGATCATCGGATAGCGGCTTGACCCCGCTTCGACGATGCCGAAAACAAAAAGGAGGGGTGTAACCGTGAGCAAGACCGCACCGCGCAGGTCGAGCGGAACGCGTTCAAGTGAGCGTCCGGGCGGAACGAGGAAACTTGTAGCGACGAGAACAATGGCGACAAATGGAATAGCTACCAAGAAGATCGATCGCCATCCCAAGAACTCTGTGATGATTCCGGAAAGTACGAACCCGAGCACCAAGCCACAGCTGGCGACAGCAGCCCATACGCCCAGCGCGCGTGAACGCGGAGTCCCCTCGGGGAACAGCATGACAATAATGGCCATTGCCGCGGGCAGAGCGAGCGCTTCGCCAACGCCTTGAAGAAGTCTCGCCGCAACAAGGATAGGAAATGACCATGCTGTTCCCGCGAGCAGTGAGGCTGCACCGAAAATTGCAGTCCCAGCAAGGAGGATGCGCCGCCGCCCAAACATGTCACCAAGACGACCGCCGAGCATCAGAAGGCCACCACCAGCGATTGTGTACGCGACCACGACCCAGGTGAGCTGACGCTCGCTAGCGCCGAACTCCGCTCCGATCGAGGGCAATGCGACATTAACAACAGTCACATCGATAGCGATAAAAAACTGCAGCATCGCAAGGCAGACCAAGGTCAGCCAAGCGCGCACCGATGAGTCACTTCGGCGCGAAGAAAAAGTATGAAAAGACACTAAAGGCTCCGTTGTTCGAGAATGAACCCCGGGCAGCACAAAACGCCGCTCCGGGTAGATCACGAAGCGTCGGAAACGTTAAAAGAAGGAACGCTCCGCCGCTAGCGGAGCGTCTTCGTTACTGCGACAGCAGTCGCACCTGAAGGACTTGACATACCAGCCACCATACCGGCTGTCTGACCTTCTGTCACAGCAAATCTCGGTGCTGCGTAGCCGCGCAAGCGTTGGAGCTGAAAGTAGCGGAATCTACAACGTCCACGTGTTGCACACCACCGGCCCCACTCATCAGCACATTCGATTCTGCGTGCACGAAGAACAACCTCATAAAATTCGTGCGTTCAATGTGATGGCAGTGCAGGCCGTCTTGTTTCGAGTCGATGGTGGTTCGAAAAAGACGGCCTGCGCCGACTTTGAAATCATGTCGTCTAAGGAACGTCCAGGAGGTACTTCTTCTCGCTTTCACGCATGCGTCCAGCCAGCATCGCGATTAGAGCCAAGGATGGTGGGATGGTCCCCGCGATCACGAAGATCACCGGGATAGGTACTAGCAGTGAAAGTGGCCCTGCGATGGCGATCGAGATGGGCATGAACGCGATTGACACGAAGAAGTCGAGACTGGCGACTCGGCCGATCATGTCGAGCGGCACCAATCGTTGTAATAGCGTTCCCCAGATGACTACGCCCGCTCCAGTAAGCGCTCCCACAATGAACAACGCTGTCAGCATCAGAATCAAATTATCGGCAATGCCGATCACCACGAGCGGAAGTGTGCCACCGCCCCAACATACGATCATGAATGTTAGATAGCGACGAGGGAGTCTCAGAGACGAGACCACCAACGAGCCGATCGCCCCGCCGATGCCGTATGCGGCTAGAAGGAAACCGAAAGTGGCTTCGGCGTCCTCGAACCGCGCACGGGTGAGGAAAGGTAGGAGTACTTCGATGGGGCCTTGAATGATGAGTGCGAGCGAGCACCCGAAGATCAGCGTCCAGAGGAGCCAGCGCGTGTCCATCACATACTTCACTCCCGCCCGGAGGTCTCCCCAGACGCTGGGACGTTCCACCGGTAGCACGGGCTTGGTCACTTCCTGACGTCGACTCAGGAACAAAGTGATGACGAAAGCGACCACATACGATGCCGCGACAACGGCTGCCCCGACGGCAGGGAAGAACAGACCGACGACCATTCCTCCCAGTGCAGGCCCGAGACCCTGCCCCATCGACGGACGAAGAGCACCTTCGAGCCCATTCGCGGCAAGTAGTTCTTCTGGCGGAAGCACCTGGGGCAAATATGCACTGTAGGCCGGATAGAAGAATGCGCTCCCAGCACCCATCGCAAAAGATGCAGCGCCGACATGCCACAACTCGATAGCCCCGCTGAACGACAAAACTGCCGCCGCCGTCATCACAGCGGCGGTGCACCCCTGCACGATGATAATGATGTGCCGCTTGGAGAACCTGTCGGCGACCACGCCCCCCAAGATCGCGAAGGCAAACAGACCAAGACTCATCCCTGTTGCCACTGCCGAGAGCGCAAGCGGACTGTCGTCAAGTGCAAGCACTTGAAAAACCATAACGATCGTCCACATACCGGTGCCGAAGACCTGAATTCCAACTGCGCCGAACAACAGACGATAGTCCCGGGAAGCCAACGGGCGAAGGGCGCGTATACGAATAGGATTCTTTGCGATCATGCCAGCACGTCGCCTTCGGCCCTGGCGGTCAGCTGAAGTTGTGGCCAGCTGGCGACATCGCGTAGGAGTTGCCGGTCATGACTTGACAACACAACAGCGGCTTGAGTTGCCCCGAGCGCAATGGTGAGTTCGTCGACAAGAGTGAAGGAGAGGTGGTTGGTGGGTTCGTCCAGGAGCAGCAGATGAGGGCGTTTCGAGAGCACGAGCGCGAGGTCGAGACGGCGCTGTTGACCCATCGACAGTTCGCCCACACGCTTGCCGGTTTCGCGGGGCCGCAAGAGGCCAAGCTGCGAGAGGCTGACCACTTCCGATTGCAACAGCACTCCTGCAGAGACGAGTGCACCGATATGCGCGGCATAGACTTCGCTCGCCCGCCGGTCCAAAGGTAGTGCGGATTCTTGATGCAGAAACCCTATGCGGGTGCTGCCCGGCCTCTGAATGGTTCCCGTGTCCTGCACAAGCTCGCCGCTGACCACACGAAGCAGCGTCGATTTTCCTGCCCCGTTCGGGCCAGTGACAACGAGTCGGCCACGGTGCGACAGCGTAAACGACACCGACGTTGCCAACCGACCGGCCACACTAACGTTATCGACGCTAAGGAGAGGAGCTCCGGTTCGAGTTGGAAGGTCGGGGAATCGGAACAGCTGCGGTGGCTCAGGCACTGTCACCGGGTGTGCTTCGAGCGCTTCCCGTCGACGATGCACGTTCTGAACGTGTCCACCTGCTCGCGTGGCTCGGCCGTGCTTGTTGGTTCCCTTCTCAGGTCGCCACCCAGAGATGAGTCTGTTTTGCGCGGCGCTGAGACTTTCTTGCAGCCGTGTATGCTCCGCCTGCTGACGCTCGTAATCCTGTTCCCAACGTTCTCTTTCGCTCAGACGCCCCTCCTGATAGCCGGCATACCCGCTGCCGTAGATGCGTGGACGATTATCGGGTGCTGGGTCGAGATCGATGATGGTCTCAGCGATGTCAGACAGCAAGGCTCGATCGTGGCTGACGATAATCACGCCACCACTGCGTGCTCGGAGCTGCGCGGTCAAGAATTCCAGTCCACTTCGGTCGAGATGGTTGGTGGGCTCGTCGAGCAACAGGAAGTCGTCCTCACTGCCAAGGAGACACGCCAACCTCACCCGATACCGTTGCCCCACAGAGAGGTCAGCAAGCAGTCTGGTCATGTCTGTTTCTGCGTCGAGCGCTTCGAGGGCGATCTGCACGCGGCGTTCGGCGTCCCAAGCCTGGATCGCTCCGGCAAACTCCAACGCAGCCGCATATTCCTCTGCAGCTCCTTCTCTGTCATCGGCAAGAGCACTAGCGGCGGCATCAAGCGCCAAGACGGCAGCGCGAGGCACTGCCATCGCCTCCGCAACGGCTTGCCCCACCGTCCGACTGTCAGTGGCGGTCATTTCCTGTTCTGCGAGGCCAAGAGTGCCTGTGCGCTGGACACTTCCGCTATCGGGTGAAAGCACACCAGCGAGCACATAAAGGAGAGTCGACTTTCCACGTCCGTTTTCGCCAACAATTGCGATACGTGATTGGGCCGTAACGGTGAGATCGACGTGATTGAGGACAGGTGTGGCTCCACGCATGAGAGACACATCAGCGAGGGTGAGTTGCGCGCGATGGCGCGCCGGATGTACATAGGTATGGGTAAGCATTCGAATCCTTCGAAACGACGCACCACGAGCTTGAAAGCAAACGGGCACGCAAATGACGGCGACCCCGAAGGGTCAGAAAAAGTGGCCGCCGCCTACTCGGAGCTACTCAACGAGCGCGGTGGGCCTACTTAGCCGTCACAGGAAATATAAATGCATAAGGTCAAGCGTACCGTACGATATCGCGTGCTTCCAGTTGGGGCGTCCGTCGTGCTTCGTCGCCACAAGGCTTGATCAACGTGACACAACCCAATTCCTGCATACGTGGGCGATTCAAAAAACACTTTGGCCGCAGGTGAACGAACCAATATCAGCTGGAACTCGTCGATGTGTCGGCATACCTTCCGTGTGTGACGGTGTCAATCAGAGTTATGGCGGCCGGTGCTGGGTACCGGTACCTACTGAACTCCGTCGTAACCGGTGACGGTGATCGCGATGCTGCTTCGTCCCTAACGAGGTATTACCTCGAATCCGGAACACCACCGGGCAAATGGATCGGATCCGGCATCGGAGGCCTACCTGGCGGAGTCCAACCAGGCAGCGAAGTGCATGAGACTCAGTTGCGTCGGTTGATGGGGTTCGGTCAGGACCCGAACACCGGTGAACAGCTTGGACGTCCCTACCGGAAGTTCGCCACTGCAACGGAGCGTGTCGAGCGTCGTCTCAATCGCCTTACGGTGAATCTCTCTCCAGACGAAGTCGCAGCTCAAATGGTGCTGATCGAGGCTGAGGAAGCGGCGAAGCCGACAGGTGCTCCGGTTGCCGGGTTCGATCTCACCTTCTCCGTTCCCAAATCAGTTTCAACATTGTGGGCAGTCGCCGACGGAGGAACACAGACCCTCATCGCCCGCGCTCACCACGCAGCAATCCAAGACGTGCTCGGGCTGCTCGAACGAGAGGTCGCAGCGACTCGCGTTGGTGCGGCCGGGCCGCGGGGTGCGGTCGCACAGGCCGAGATTCGTGGAGTGATCGCTACCGCCTACGATCACTACGATTCCCGCGCCTCCGATCCACAACTGCACACGCATGTAGTGGTCGCGAACCGTGTCCAGACGGTGCGGGACGGGAAGTGGCGCACACTGGACTCTCGAGCTCTTCACGGGGCGATAACTGGATTATCGGAGCACTACAACGCCGTCCTTACCGATCACCTCGCTGTACTACTTGGCGTTGAATGGGAGGCGCGTGAGCGTGGCGCGGGCAGGTCGACGGCGTGGGAGATCGCTGGGGTCCCACAGAACCTGATGGATGAGTTCTCATCCCGCACCCGAGACATCGAACTCGTCAAGGACCGGCTGGTCGCGGAATACCTCGCCAAGCATGGCCGTCAGCCGTCGGCAAAGTTGTTGTGGCAGTTCCGACAGCAAGCCACTCTCGCTACGAGGCCGCCGAAGGAAACGCACTCGCTGCGTGCGCTGACCCAGGATTGGCGTGACCGGGCCACCCGAGTTTTGGGCGAGGACGCGCCGACGTGGGCATCCGCATTGGTTGCAGGCAGCGTACGAGAACCGTTGCTACGGGCCGACGATATTCCGCTGGATGACCTCCGTCTGGTCGCTGAAGCTGTGGTGGAGCGGGTGGGTGATCGTCGGGCGACGTGGAAGCGCTGGAATCTGCATGCCGAGGCCGTGCGGCAGACGATGGGGCTGCGGTACGCCTCAACTGCGGACCGGGACGCTATCACCGGGCTCATTGTGGATGCGGCCGAGCAAGCATCATTGCGGTTGACGCCGCCAGAGCTTGCGTCGAGCCCGCCCGTTTTTCAGCGAGGCGACGGCACGAGCGTGTTCCATCCGAAAGCCTCGACGGTGTACTCCTCCGAGCAGGTCCTGGCCGCTGAGTACCGGCTCCTCGCCGCCTCGAATACGCGCTCCGCGCCTACCGTTTCACTATCCCTGATAGAGCAGGCAGCACGTTCAAAGAGCGGTAGTGGCCCTGTGTTGTCTGCGGATCAGGAACGCGCGATTGCGAAGATCGGGGTCTCTGGCCGGGTGCTCGACGTCCTCGTAGGCCCAGCAGGAACCGGGAAAACGACCACTATGAGTGCTCTCCGCAGGGCGTGGGAGAAGGACCACGGTGCCGGGTCGGTGGTCGGCTTGGCTCCGTCCGCGGCCGCAGCGGATGTACTCGCCCAGGACCTCGGCATCAGTACCGAGAACACCGCAAAATGGTTGCACGAGCACCGCCGCGGCACCTGGAACCTCACCACTGGTCAGCTGGTGATCATCGATGAAGCCTCCCTCGCGGGGACCCTCGCGTTGGACACGCTCACCGCCCACGCCGCCGACGTGGGCGCGAAGGTACTGCTGGTGGGTGATTGGGCTCAGCTGGCCGCGGTCGACGCGGGTGGGGCATTCGGGATGCTCGTCCGGGATCGTGGCGATGCGCCGGAGCTGTTGGATGTGCGCCGCTTCCGCAACGACTGGGAGAAGCACGCCTCCCTCCAGCTGCGTCTCGGAAACACTGATGTCATCGACACCTACCTCGAGCGTGACCGCGTCACCCCGGGAACCTATGAGGACATCCTCGACGCCGCGTACCAAGCCTGGCTCGCTGACCAAGTTGCGGGGAAAACGTCGGTGCTGATCGCGGAGACCCTCGACACGGTATCCGAGTTGAATACGCGTGCCCGCACCGACCGTATTCTCGCAGGCGAAGTCGCGCTGGAAGGGGTGAAGTTGCATGACGGGAACGAAGCTTCTCGTGGTGATCTAATCATCACTCGCCGAAACGACAGGCGTTTGCCGCTCGGCAGGGGGTGGGTGAAGAACGGCGACCGGTGGGAGGTTGTCCGTGCGGGCAACGACGGCTCCCTCGCCGTGAGGCGGGCGCACTCGAAATGGCGGACCACGATCACACTCCCGGCCACGTATGTCGCCGAGCACGTTGAGCTCGGGTATGCGATCACTGCCCACCGTGCTCAAGGCTCCACCGTCGACACCGCGCACGCGATCGTGCATTCACCAGAGGTAACCCGTGAATCGCTCTACGTCGCGATGACCCGTGGCCGGGAGTCCAACCGCGTCTACGTCGCCACCGATCAGCATCACCTTGAGGAGCATCAGCACCGAGACGATCTGGAGATGAGCGCACGGAGCATCCTCTACGGCATCCTCCAACATGTCGGTGCCGAACAGTCCGCGCACGACACCATCACGACTGAGCAAGAGGCATGGGGTTCACTCGCGCAGCTCGCCGCCGAATACGAAACCATCGCTGGGGAAGCCCAACAATCCCGCTGGGTCACCCTCCTTGAAACCTCTGGTCTGGAATCCGAGGTCATTGATGACCTGGTCGAGACAGACTCGTTCGGGATTCTTACCACCGAACTGCGCCGCCTCGAGGCCGACGGGCACAACATCGAAGCCCTCCTCCCACGAGTGGTCCGCGCAGGCAACCTCACTGACGTGGATGATCTCGGTTCCCTGCTCCGATATCGGATCCAGAAAGTCACCGCGAGCTACCCGCCCGCACCGCGGCAGGCTCCCGGGCTGATCGTCGGCCTTGTCCCACGGGCCACTGGCATCACCGACCCCGTGATGCGGCAGGCCCTTGAAGAACGGGAACATCTCATGCAGAACCGGCTCGATGCACTCACCCAAGAGGTTCTCGAACACTCCGCGCCGTGGGTCGACGTTCTCGACGTCGCCGACCCAGTGGCGCGGGGGCGCGGGGTCGAAGCGGTGGTCGCATATCGAGACCGGTGGGGCATCATCGCCGCCAGTCCTCTCGGGGCAGTCCCAGTCGATGATGCGCAACGCATCGACTATGAACGCACCCGCGCACGCATCTACGGACTAGGAAATTCCGACCAGGCAGCTGGTACGTCCATCATCCGCGAGCAGGACGGACGCACCCTCGGCTGACTCGTAAGCCGCGCCTCGTCACCTCGCCTTCGCCAGCTGCGTCCCGTGGTTTACACGGTCGCCTGGCACGCACACCGCAACGGCAGGTGAACAGACGACGGTGGGGCTACGTCACCCAATGACGCAGCCCCACCGTATCTCCTTTCGGGTGCGAGTTATCCCTTCGTCAGGTCGTCGAGATCCGCTACGAGATCTTCATCGCGGACATATCCGGTGCGTTCCCGATACAGGGCGAGACGGCGGCCGAACCAGAGCGTTGCACCGGTCGCGAGAAGCACCAATGCGGTGATGATCCCGGCCCAGGTCCATCCGGCCCCGGTGACGGCCAGCGACGGTGGTCCGGGCGGTGTGACGGGCTTCTCGACCACCTTCGTGGTCTCACCCTCCGCACCGCACTCGCCGCGATGCAGCTGCTCACCGTCTGGGCTGTAGAGCGTCTCGACCCAGAAGTACGTCCCTGCCCGGTCGAACACCAACTCCGCAGAGGTATATTCGCCGGGACCAGTGACGGTGATCAGCTGATCGTGCGTGTCGAACACCAGAGTGTCCGCCTCACACTCTGCCTTACTGCCGGTTTGCAGGTAGGCCTGGAACGCGAGGACCGTGCCTTCCGGGACGGTCCCTTCCACGATGGCGACATCATGCGCCGGATCACCGAGTGTCGCCTCGGGCACCGCGCGCGTGGTCACTCGGAGATCGGTCGGACGCTCGTGAACGAGGGTGGTTTCCCCAGGAGCACCGATGAACCCTTCCGCGAGTACCTCACCGTCCGGGCCGTGCAGGGTTTCGACCCAGAACACCAGCCCTGCCGCATCCACTGTCGTGGTGCCGGACTCGTACTCGCCAGGCCCCTCGACGGGGATCTCCTCGGAGATGAAGAACGGCTCCAGCTCCTCATCTATGGCGGGTTGCTCCGGGTAGGGGCCGTAAGCGCGGAACACGAGGTACGCGCCTTCGGGTAGATCCCCAGCAACGATGGCAGTGTCGCTGATCGGTTCGCTAACGAACGCTTCCGGTGTCGCCTTTGTCGTCACCGATACCTCCACACTTGGTGCGGGAGGCTGGGGTACGTAGAAGCGTTCGAGGATGTCCGCCGGTGAGGACCGGAACGGCTGCACCCGGTCATCTCCTGCGAAGTCCGAGACGATCACGTAGTAGCCAGGCTGCGTGGGGCGGATCTGGTCCGCGTCCGTGTAGCCGAGCTTGTAGATGCCGTTTCGTGCCGGAGTCGTCAGTGCCGTCAACGTCGGAGCCTCGTCGAGGATCAGATCATCGGTGAGCACTGTGTCGGTGGCGAAGGGGCCATAGACGGTGTGGGTGATGAGATCGAGGTCGCCGCCCCAGTAACCGTCACCGGTGAAGTCGCCATGGTTGTCGGGAAACCCGGCCACTTGGATCGTGTCGAATGCGCGCCCGTTCGGGTGCACGTTGTACTCCCGCACCTCCGACGTCACACTGACCGGCCACCGCACACTGGTCGATTCCAGCGGAATACCGTAGTTATCCGCCCAATCCTCCGCGATGTAATCCCGGTACTCATCGGGCTGGCTGGCCAGGCGCATCTCCCACACCCAGGTCACAAATCCCGCATTCGGGTGCGCCACCGGAGGCGACGTGTATGTCCCTGGGCCGGTCGCGGTGACCTGCACGTGTCCGATCGGTGTTGCGTCGCTGGGCACTCCGGCCTGCTCAAGCGGCGGCAGGGTTCCCGGCACCTGATACGCGATGCCGTCGAAAATCACGGGGATGGGTTCCCCGTCGATGCGCAGCCAGACTCCGTTGGTCGACGACACGGTGATCGTGTCCGTCACCGCATCCCCAGGCAGCGCGAGCCTGGCATCGGTCTGTGAGACGGCTTCAGGTTGGAACGGGGACACATGGGTTTCGGCGACCCGCCCAAACCAGTCGGTGAACGACCCGCGAATGTACTTCCCGTTCTCGCCCTGCGCAGCCTGGTCGATGCCCCACACCCAGGTGTAGAAACCTGACTCACCTGCAGTCAAGGACCCTGACGATGCATATTCGCCCGGCCCCTGATTCAGTAGCAGCGTCTCGGTGCCCACCACGGGTGCGCCGTCTGGTGCGGTCTCGGCTTCGACCGGCTGCTCATCGAACGGCCCATAGAGGGTGCCGTTTGCGGTCAGTTCCACCGGGTGCCCGTCGATGACGATCCAGTGGCCGGTACCGACCGTGGAGACGGTGAGGAGATCGACGAAGCTGTCACCCTCGGCGACATATTTGGAGGCGACCTGAGTGCCGATGACCGGCTGGAAATCCAGTGCGATCCACGGCGACTGCGCGGTAGCGGTCACCGCGGCCGGAGTCCCGTTCGCGAGCAGCCGCTGTTGCCCGGGCGTCTCATACAAGTTCACCCGCGCCCCGAGTCCAGCCGCACTGTACGACGCAGACGCGGACACCCGATACTCCGGAACGCCAGGGGTAGGCTTCCCGACGATCGGGTACGTGCCGGTGGTTAGCGCTTTCGAGGTCGTGCCGTCGGTGAAGGTCGCATCCGTGAGCACCACGTTCCCATTCAAGACGGTCGGTGACACAGTGACGGTGAGGGTGCCGTTGTACTGATCGGCCATCGTGACCGCCACATCAACCGATGGGTTCACCGCATGATTCGCGTTCGCTTCCGCGCGCATGGTCGCGAGGTTCCCAAGCACCGTGGCACGGTTTGCCACAGGAACGCGGCCGATATACCAAGAATCACCGCTCATCCCATGCGAGTTGTACGTGACGGGGTCAGCTTCTGCCCACACATACATCTGCACAGCCGCAGTGATGTCGGGGTTCGTGGAATCGCCCCATTTGGAGAGCACATAGTTCAGCTTCGCCAACGTCGTCGAGGAAAGCTGCTGCCCGGTGTGACTGACCAGTTCGGTGACTGTAGTCGGCCCCGTCGTCATATTCCACGGCGCGGGTGCTCCCGCATCCATGCAGTAGACCTGCCGGCCATCGGACTCAGCGATAAACGCACCGACCGTGCCGGTGGTATTCAGATCGCCATACCCAGGACCGAGTGATGCCGCCGACGCGGGACCGGCGGCGATGATGCCTCCGGTGACGAGCACCGCGGTCGCTGCGAGCAATGACCCGAACTGTCGTAGCCGCTGCCTAAACCGTGCTCGTGGCCGCTCGGGCAGATCGCCCGGGCCTCGGAGCGTCGGGGGTGATTGAGATCGCATTCCATACCTCTTTCTGCACCACACCAGGTGGTTGCCTCCTTGTGAGACGGCAGCAACCCCAGACCGGGGGTGCCACCAGCAGACAGGTACGACACCGCAAAGCTCGACACCGGTTGCCCGGTCGACCAGCCCTACCGGGAACCCCGCTATTCGCGTAGAATCGAGGTAGGCAGGACAAACCACACGCCGAGACGAACTGAAAGGTTCAGCAACGCAGACCGCCCAGAGGATCGGGCACTCACCCACACAGGACCAGCCGGCCACCTGATATTCCGTGTGCGAAAGTGAGACCCAGATCATGCTCCTGACCCGACTGTGGAACGCCAGCATCCGCACCCGTAGATTCCTGCGCCGGTGGATGCCGACAAACATCCTCCTCGACAAAATCCGCACCCGACGCGGCCTGAAATGGGGTATCCCCGCGATGCTCCTCGGCGGTATCTACCTCTTCGCCGCCGCCTACTGCACCACCCTCATCGATCACGGCTGGAGCGAATGGCTCTACTTGGTGTTCTTCCTGCTGCTGTGGAACGGCCTCAAGTTGCTCCTCATGGGACCAGTCAGCCTCGTCCTCCTGGCTCGTGTCCGCTTCCAAGAAGCACGCGCCCGCAGTCACAGTAAGCGAGCTGCGGCAGCATGGGAAGTGGCACCCGTCAGCAACTAACTGGCCTGCCGGTCCGCCAGTCCGCCGGACCGGCGCTACGCGTTTGTGATGTGCAAACGGATTTTTAGAGGGCTCCTCGCCAGCAGGCTCCACAGAGTCAGGGACGACCAAGTCGAGATGCCCAGCGTCGATGAGGTACTCGTGGCCTGGATCGGGGCGGAAGTATCACCGAAAGCGGTGTCTACGAGGCCGGAGAACAATAACCCAATCGAGTTTGCGGTCGCCACGCTAGGCAGAGTCATACTCGGGCCCAAAAACCTGAGTCAACCAAACCCGCAGCACGCCCGAATGCCGCTGCTAGCGTGTCGGTGGCCGCTACGCAGCAGGCGTCTGGTTTGATTGGGTAGAGGCTATTGACGACGACGGCGTCGTGTGTAACAGAGAGTAATAGATGACGAGATCTACGACGCGAATGCAGGACGCAGTTCGCATCCTGATGCTCATCGACAAGGCAGCGGAACCCATCGACGGAGCTGCTCTCGCTGCCTCGGACCCGCCGCTCGCAACCGCAGTCGGAGTCGTGCGAACCCAGGTCCGACTCCAGAAACTCGATTTCTGGGTCCGAAACCCCGACTACCTCGCCAACGAACTCCTCAACGACTACGAAGACGGCGATAAGGACCCCACACTCCTCCAAATAGCGGGCGAAATCCTTGACAGCGAAGAGCCTGAACTCCGCCGCTACCCGATGCTCCGTTATTTGTTCGGCGCGTACGAGGACCTGGAAGACGCCCTCTCGATCCTCCGCCAGGCCGACCTTGTTATCCGCCGGAAAAAAGGCCGCCCGGGCAACATAACGCGCACTGACTACTACCTCACCCAAGCCGGAGAGGCTCTGGCTGCCCAAATCCGCCAGGAATACCCCGAACTCGCCTGGTACTCCACCCGAGCAACACTCGTAGTACTCCTGGCCGACGGACAAGGTGCCACCACCCTCAAAGATCGTCAATACCTCATTGATGAGTACATCAAGACCCCACACGGCGTTCGCATCCCCAGCATCACCGGCCGAGCTCGCCGCCGGATAGCAGATATCAGAGCCAACCTAGAAGGACAGCAGCCATGAGCGTCCCTACCCAAGACGAACTGAGGGCCTTGATTGCGGAGAAGTCCGACCTCCCCATCACAAAAGTCGATGAAGTTCTCACCGGGCAAGGCGTCTCGCTCGTCCCGGTGCCGCCCGTCAGCCGCTCAATTGACATCAGCCGACTCCAATTCAGCGGAACCCGAACGAATACCCAGTGGGATGGCCCGTTCGATGAGACATTTGAATTCCCATACGGCGTCACCGCGCTCATCACGAGCGAGAACCTCCGCGGCAAGTCTTCCGTGCTGGAATTGGTCACCTGGGCCTTGCGTGGCAAACCCAGAGACCTTCGTAGCGACGTTAAACCCTGGTTCGACCGGATCTCTCTTGAGTACGCCATCAATGGCATCTCAATGGCAGTCGTCTTGACCAAAAGCGAATCCGGCTTCGTCGCTGACGTTATCCGCGCCACGGATGCGGCAACTTTGCGCGCCTATCTTGCAGGAGAAGGAAACCCCGCTGCCGTCAACATCGTTGGCTCAGGCATGTCAGAGTCGCAGTTTGCCAACTTCCAGGATGAAACCATGATGTCGCTCCTCGGTTTCGACCCCATCACACACTTCCAGAAACACAATGGCAGTGATCAAGGAGCACCACGAACCAACACTTGGCCCGCATACTACGGCGGAATACACCTTCCGCGGAACTCCGATCTCCTATTTGGCGACACCGTCTTCGCAGGCCTCCCTGCCCGTATCCTTCAGATGTACTGCAACGTGCCTCTCATGGGCACCTACATCCGCCTCAACACACTTGTTCGGGTACAACGCCAGGACGAAGCGAATATCGTCCGAAGAGCTACCGAAGATGCCGCCGCGCGTACCAGCAACCGCGCCTCCATCCAAGCTGAACTCGATGCGCTCGACACCAAATTCAATGCCCTCCCGTCAGCATCAGGCCGCCCCTTTGCTGTCGTTGCCAATGAGCTCAGAGAAGCAGAGCGCGATCTTGACACCGCTAACGCAGAAAGCCGAGACGCTGGCCGCACCTTCGACGAAGCTAAAGCGGCGCGACAAGAAGAGGTACTCCGCGCTAGCCGCAGCCGTGAGACCGAACTTGCAGAACTCCTATTCCAGGGACTCAACCCAGCTCACTGTCCTCGATGCGAGCAGAAGTTCGAGGCCAAACGCACTCAACGCGAACTCAGCGACCACGAGTGCGCCGTCTGCACCAAGGAAATCCCCACCGGTGCTCACCATGAAGACGACAGCACTGACGACAACGAAGACGCGGCCAACTCACTCGAAGCGCTCGCAGCCGCAGAGGAGGCGGCCCAGGAAAGCTCCGTCTTTGCCTCCGCAGCCGCAAAGAAGGTACATGATCGTGTCACCGCCCTCGCTGCCGAACTCACTACCGCCAGTCAGGCCGACGAGTTCAACGACCGATTTCGAATTCAACTCGAACAATCCCGATTGGCTGGTCGCCTGGAAAGCTTCCCTGAGGGGAAAAGCACTACCGAGTCTTCCGAAACTATCCGTGTCCTCGAGGCCACCCTTGACATCCTCAAGGACGTCACGACCGAGGAAGCTAGCGAACTCTTCATCGAACTCGACTCCGAAATTCTCGCTATCGGACGCAAGCTCGGAATCGACAATCTCGACTCAGTGAAGCTCAATCGCAACGGGGGAATGAGCGTTGTCACCGCCGGCGTCGAAGACTCCTTCAAGAATCTCAGCGGCGGCGAACGTGTCCGACTACGCGTGGCCGTCATTGCCGCGCTCTTGCGCATCGGTCACCGCTCCGGAGTAGGAAGCCACCCAGGACTTATTCTCCTCGACTCTCCCGGCGACGAGCTCACGGCCGATGCCGAAACAACTCTCCTCACCGAGCTCGATTCCCTCAAGAGCGAGCTCCCAACCCTCCAGGTCCTCGTCGCTTCCGACGATCCGTCCGCAGTTCAGGGCCACCTCGCCGCCGACCAAATCTACGCCAGCCTTGATGGAGGGCCGCTCTGGTGACCGCCTTCAAACTGACCACTGCGACCACTCGACTTATTGTCAGATGCCTCCAGCACTGCCTTGACCAACCCAGCGAGGAGGTTGCCAGTGCCTGGCCTGCTCGAAGCCTTAAGCAAGACCGGAGTCCCTGACGCCAGTATCCCCGGAGAGCTCGAGGCATTCGGAGACGACCTGCTCGCTTCTGTCGACCCCGCAGACCTCAAAGACGCCGAGACGGTCGCCCGAGCCGCGGCTGAGTGCGGCCCGGAGTTCATTGCCCTCGCAGAAGCTGCCGCGCGTGCAGATCATACCCACGCGGACCTACTCCTCGAAGCAGCCACCGTGGTCCTGCCTTCACTCACAAACCTAGTTTTCCTTGACTCCGCAGATGTTGCGCTCAACAGCCCCTTGTTTCTCCAAGCGAAGAGTCGCCCTCTCGCGTTGGCCCTCTACAGTCGCGTAACAGAAGCAAAGGCCACAAATGGACTTCAGGCGTATGCATATCTCGAAGCCCTGGCCAGGCTCGGGCTCACCGACACTACTGCTCGCTTCCGAGCTCTGGAATTCCTCAACACGGTCGAACCCAGCGACTCCGAAGATCTTCTGGAACGTCTGCCAAAGCTTATGGGGTTTGCTCTCGATTATTGGAACGATGAGGGTCTGGGAGACAGACTCCGAGTGCTGCTTGAACATGACATCACCCGTGCGGATGCAGCCTACGAACTCGCTCAGTTAACCCTCCGTACAGCACTCGAGGCTCGCACAGTTGAAGACGTACTTGCTGGACTTAGGTCTGCTCGGAACCAGTTCACAACCGTCGAAAGTATGGAAGAAGCCCGAGAAGACGCCACTCTCTACAGGTGCGTCTTAGAACTCACCGTCACCTTTGTGACTGGCGAGAGTTCAAACGGCGAACAGGCAGAAACTATAGATACGTTGACAGCTGCGATCACCCACCGAGTAGCGATGACGACGCGCAGCGACCTCGGCAGCTGGGCCGCACCCCGTCGCCAAGCAGAAGTTGAGTGGTTCGCGCTCGCTAGAACCCTACGTGCTGCCATGGATCCGTTGCGCGAGCCTTCATGGAACACGCCTATCGTCACCTTGACGAGAGTCCTCGCGGCCTACCGGGCATCCCGATCCATCACTGTAATGGGCGGCGATGGGCTTCGGATTGTATTGGAGCCTGTAGTAGAGGCAGCGTTCCTTCGACGCGATGGTCTCCTGAACCATTTGCATGGGCTGGTCGAGGACGAGGATCTACCCGTCGACGAACTCGAAGTCGCACGCCGTCTCCTCGCCGCGATCACGGCGTCTAAGGAAGCTCCCAGTGGTGATGTGGTGGGAAAAGCCTGGGCGGCTGCGCCCGATTTAGCCGCAGAACTAAACGATAACCTTGACCCAGCGATCGCCGATGAACTCGTCGCAGCTAGCGAGAGCGCTCCAAATCTTCTTCGCACGCTGAACGAAGGGGCCAAGACGCGAGCACGCCTCAAGGCTCGAGAGTCCGATCCGATAGTTGATCAGCTACTTGAGCGTGTCATGGTCTCGCTAAAGGAGTGCCCCGGCCTTGGCGGCACTGCCCTAGACGAATTCACCGAGATGCTGACCTGTATCTTGAAGTTCGCTGCTGACCGCGCCAACATCGGCCGAATGAATGGCGGCCCAATCGTTCACTATCTTTTCGAGCCCGAAAATGGGAAACCATTCACTGAAAGCTTTCTCCAAATCGATGTCGCGACCTGGCTCAAGGCAACTCCTCTTCGGAGGTTCGTCGAGATGGAACAACACGATGTCGCGGCTGGTCGAGCTGACATCACAGTCGCCCAGAATCACAAGTTCACGATTGAGGTGAAGCGCGAACTTACCAATGTCTCACCTGCTGCTCTTCTCAAGGCATACGGAGGGCAGGCCGCTGCCTATTCCGTGACCGGCCCTGCCGTTTCTCTAGAGATGGTCCTCGACTTGACCGACCAAGTACACGGAACGCCCTCCCTTGAGGAATCGGTTTGGGTTCAAGAGGTTCCCATTTCCGGAGGACAGCCCCGTCACGTAGTAACTCTAGTAATCCATGGCAATCGTGTGACTCCTAGGGATATGAAGACCAACTAGGTTAGTACCAGGTTGCCAAGTTCCTTCTGGTCCCTTCTCGCGTACCTCAGCGAGGGATAACATGCCGGAGATTACATCGTTCGTGAGTTGTTTGCACGCAGCCAAGTTGCGGAGCTATAAGTACTCGCGCCGACCCACAAATACACGCAGGTTCGTGACCTGCGTGCGTGAGGACCTCTCGGCATGCTCGTCTTCTTGGTTGATCGTGACCACGATGCTCGCCCCTCACGCAAGTCGGCCTGCGTAGTGCTTGCTTTATTCGAGGTCATTGTTGCCCCTGGACAACGGAAACTTCAGTTGGGATCAACGGAGGGCGCAATGGTACGCCATGACTGCGGAGGTACCGGCCGATAGTGCCCGGGGCGACTCCAAGAACTATCCCTACCTGAGCAAGAGTTTTCCCTGACAGGTAAAGTTCCCGAGCTTGATCGACAGCGTCCGCGTCCAATCCTTGCCGCCGGATCCGCGCACCCGAGTTTCGAAGATGGCGCATCACCGCTTCTCGATGCAAGCCCACCTCAAGTCCAACTTGGCGCGCGCTCAGTCCGGCCCCGTATAACCCAACCATTCGAACAACAACTTCGGGGGTGACAGAGGTTTGAACCTTCCCAACCGACTCAATGACTCGGCCTCGAGGGTCCGAAATAGGCGTCCGTGCACCTACCTTGCGTACCATCGGTATCTCCGAACTCGCCCGTGAAATCAACGATTTCAGGGCCCGTGACGAGTTTCGAACGTCATCCAGCCAGGGGCACCATTGTGATGAGTCGGGACATGGGTTACACCATGTCTCGCGACATACGCCTCATATGTCGCGAGACATCTGTCATATCCGAGGCCAGCGGCCTGGTGGATGGAGTTGGTTTCGCCAGTCGCGTGTTGTGTGTTCCATGCGGTTGGTCACCACAGATGAGTCGATTTGCCATGTCGCCTCTCCATCCCATGGCCGAGTTCCGACCTGACACTTGCACCCTGAATCGATAGTTGTCAATATAGACACATGTCAACTCAAGGCTCCAGTTCGTGAGCACGCCTTCAGCCTCGGCCCTGACCAGACGTGCCCGGGAATCTGGCCCGGCCGGGGCACGGAAGCGCATGTCCACGCTCGACAAATGGTTACCGCTCTGGATCGGCATCGCTATGGTCGCGGGGCTCCTCCTCGGCCGCTTCGTGCCCGCAGTTTCAGAGGTCCTCACCCGACTGGAGTTCGGCGGCATATCGACCCCGATCGCTCTCGGGCTTCTGGTGATGATGTACCCGGTGCTGGCGAAGGTTCGCTATGACAAGGTGGCAGCGATCACGGGAGACAAGAAACTCCTCATCGCGTCCCTCATGCTCAATTGGCTCGTCGGCCCCGCGGTCATGTTCGCTCTCGCCTGGATCTTCCTTCCAGATCTTCCCGAGTACCGCACCGGCCTCATCATCGTAGGGCTCGCCCGCTGCATCGCCATGGTGGTGATCTGGAACGACCTGGCCTGCGGCGACAGCGAAGCGGCAGCCGTGCTAGTCGCGATCAACTCGGTGTTTCAGGTCGTCGCGTTCTCATTTTTGGGGTGGTTTTACCTCGTCGCCCTCCCCGGATGGCTCGGCCTCGACACACAAGGTCTCGACGTTTCGGTGTGGCAAATCGCACTCAACGTATTGGTGTTCCTCGGGGTGCCGCTGATCGCGGGTTTCGCATCTCGGTGGATCGGCGAGAAGCGTCGGGGCCGAGCCTGGTACGAGGGCACCTTCCTCCCCAGGGTCGGACCCTGGGCGTTGTACGGCCTGCTTTTCACGATTGTCTTGCTCTTCGCCCTCCAAGGCGAAGCGATCACCACCTCGCCGATTGATGTCGCCCGCATCGCCGTGCCCTTGCTCGTCTACTTCGGTTTCATGTGGTTCTTGGGCATCGCGGTCGGCAAGAGCCTCGGCCTCGGCTATGCGCGATCCACCAGCCTCGCATTCACCGCGGCGGGAAACAACTTCGAGCTGGCCATCGCCGTCGCGATCGGAACGTTCGGCGCTTCCTCTGGCCAAGCGCTTGCCGGTGTAGTCGGACCGCTCATAGAAGTCCCGGTTCTCGTTGGCCTGGTCTACGTCTCGCTGTGGATCGCGCGCAAGTGGTTCCGCACCGACCCCTACGCGCCGTCGCTAAGCAGCCCATGAGCATTATGGCCACTGAACCCGGCACTGTGTGCGCCTCGACGGAGTCGCACGCTATGGGTGCCGCAACCGCCCAGTCGCTGGCCGCTACGCTCAAAGGGCTGGCCGATCCACTGCGGTTGCGAATGCTCTCTGCCATCGCCACGGATCCGCGCGGGGAATCCTGCGTGTGCGACCTTGCTGAGCTCAGTAGCGTCGCACAGCCCACCGTTTCGCATCACCTCAAGGTGCTCAAGGAGGTTGGGCTGCTTGAGGCCTACCGTCGAGGCACCTGGGTCTGGTACAGCATCCCCGCTGACCGCCGCACTGCAGTCACTGCACTGCTCGATTCCTTCGCCCCGGCTGCGGTTGCAGACAACCCGCACCACGAGCAACACGACCCCCTGCCAAATCTGGACGAGCGCGTGACGCATCTCGCTGAGGAACTCGCTTCGGCACACCCCGATCTCCCGCGCAGCGAAGTACTGTGGCTCGTTCGGGAGTCGTATGCCTCGTTGGCCCGGACTGCGCGAATCGCCACCCACCTGATCACACTCACCCAGAATTTTGCCAAGCAGCGGATCGCAGATTTGCAGCGAGACCGCACGCAGTCTGGGCCGCAAGTGCTCTTCGTCTGTGTGCAAAACGCGGGACGGTCTCAACTCGCAGCTGCTCTTGTCAACACGCTCTCCGAAGGCCGGGTGACTGCCCGCTCCGCCGGATCGTCTCCGGCGGCCCACGTTCACCCGAATGTGCACCAACTCTTGGTAGAGATTGAGGGCGAACGCGCTAACGAACGCTTCCCAAAGCCTCTCACCGACGACGCGGTGCGGGCCGCCGACGTCGTCATCACAATGGGTTGCGGCGATGTCTGCCCGATCATTCCCGGCGTCCGCTACGAGGACTGGGCCGTGGGCGATCCCGCTCTCGCCTCGCCCGAGGGCGTCGCGGCCATTCGCGACGACATTGAAGCCCGCGTTCAGACCCTGGTCTCAACCCTCATCCCCTCCGAGTAAGGAAGCAGCGCAATGAGCTCACCCACCCCAACCGTTCTGTTTGTATGCGTGCACAACGCGGGCCGTTCCCAGATGGCCGCCGGCTACCTGCGCCATTTGGCGGGAGACCGCATCCAGGTGCTCTCCGCGGGCTCGCTCCCCGCTGACGAGATCAACCCGATCGCAGTCGAGGCCATGCGCGAGGAAGGCATCGATCTCACCGCGGAAACCCCAAAGGTACTGACCACCGAAGCGGTGCAGGAGTCGGATGTCGTGATCACGATGGGCTGCGGCGACGTCTGCCCCATCTTCCCCGGCAAGCGTTACGAGGACTGGGCGCTCGAAGATCCAGCCGGCCAGGGCATCGAGTCAGTGCGTCCGATCCGCGATGACATTCGCGGGCGCATTACCGAGCTCGTGTCAGAACTCTTGGGTGCAGAAGAAGTGGCAGCTCACTAACCGGTTGCACAAACGGGAGGGGCTGGGTCATCCCAGCCCCTCTTCGCTATACCTGCACCTGCGTGACGGGCAGCGTCGAATCGGCGCCGAAACCGAGCCGCGACGGCTCGTGACCCGCCATGACGAGTTGCGCGCCCAGCGAGGCAATCATCGCGCCGTTGTCAGTGCAGAGTGACAGCGGCGGCACGCGAAGCTCGATACCGGCGGCAGCCGCTCGCTCGGCGGCGAGCGCGCGCACGCGCGCGTTCGCCGCAACTCCCCCACCCAGAAGGAGTCTCGGCACGCCAAGATCGCGACAGGCGGCAATCGCTTTCGCGGTCAGCACGTCGGCGACAGCCTCGCGAAAGCTCGCGGCAACATCCGCGATTGGAATTTCTCGGCCCGCGTCCTGTTCCTTCTCCACCCAGCGCGCCACCGAGGTCTTCAGCCCAGAAAACGAGAAGTCATAGCGGTGCTTCGCGAGGTCTTTCGGCAAGGTGAGGCCTCTGGGGAACCTGATGGCGTGTGGATCGCCGTCGGCTGCAACCCGATCAATGTGCGGCCCGCCTGGGTAAGGCAGCCCGAGCAGCCGCGCGACCTTGTCGAACGCCTCGCCCGCGGCATCATCGATGGTCTCACCCAAGAGCTCCACGTCACTCGCGAGGTTACGTACCACGAGCAGCGAGGTGTGCCCGCCCGAGACAAGCAACGCCACGGTCGGCAATTCAAGTTCGCCGACGGCTCCCGCAACTTGGCGCAACC
Source organism: Leucobacter shiyiweii (assembly GCF_052446065.1). GTDB lineage: Bacteria > Actinomycetota > Actinomycetes > Actinomycetales > Microbacteriaceae > Leucobacter. The sequence goes on from NZ_CM127080.1 coordinate 1,688,224, forward strand.
CCTCGCCCTGCAACAGATCGGCACCCACGTGTCCGACCAGGTGGTTGACCGCATAGATCGGCTTATCAAGCGCGATCGCAAGGGCCTGGGCCGCAGAAACGCCCACCATTAAAGCCCCGGCGAGACCTGGCCCGGCGGTCACCGCGACAGCGTCGAGATCTTCCAGGCGGATCCGGGCCTCGGTCACGGCCTGTTCTATCGTGGGCCGCAGCGCCTCGAGGTGCGCCCGCGCCGCCACCTCGGGCACAACCCCGCCGAAACGCGCGTGCTCATCCATCGAGGAGGCGATGGTATTGGCTAAGAGTGTGCGCCCGCGCACGATCCCCACCCCGGTCTCGTCACAGCTGGTCTCGATTCCAAGCACCAGTGGGTCTGCCGCGCTCACTTGCGCCCCCGTTCCGTTCGTCGCATCACGATTGCGTCCACGTTGCCCGGCTGATAGTAGCGAGGCCGCACGCCAATTTCTTCAAAGCCGAGTGACTCATACAGACCGCGTGCGACGGGGTTGTCGGCACGCACCTCGAGGAAGACCTCGCGCACTCCGCGCTCACATGCCGCCTGCAGGAGAGCCTCCATGAGGCGCCGCCCGAGGCCGCCACCGCGCGCGGCTGGCACCACAGCGATGGTCTGGATGTCCCCGTCTGTCCCAACGGCCAGCAGCCCGCCGTACCCCACAACCACGCCCGCATCGTCGACCAGCACACGGTACACGCGGTGATCGGCGGCCAACTCTTCACGCATGAGGTCGCGACTCCAGGCATCGTCTCCGAAGACGGCAGCCTCGATCGCCCAGATCTCGTCGAGATCCGCCATCGTGGCTGGTCGCAATGAAAACTTCTCAGCGCTGCCCACGGTCACGCAGACACCCCGCGCTGCGCTCCGTGGGCTGCCGCAGTAGCGGCACTGTCTGGGAGCGCGAACGCGGTCCGTTCGCTTTGCCCAGACACTCTCTTCGGCCCGGCCGAGGGCTTCACATCTGGCGCACGCAGGTAGACCGCGCGATCCGCTTCGAAGTCGCGGCCACTCGCCAGCCGCCGCGCGGCGAGCTGCACAAGCCTGGCTGCGGGGATCCGCTCGGGCCAAACCTCTCTAGAGACAGCCTCATTTTCGGCACGGGTGACCAGGAATGGCTCACCCCTGCGCACTGGCACACCACCCCAGTCGAGCACACCAAACTCTGTGACGAACAGCTCACGGCGACGTGCATCTTGCACCACGCGCACCGATGCCATCGCACCAAGCTGCAGCACCGAAAGCGCGACAGCCTCGTGGCCGAGCAACGGCAAAAGCGGAACCCCTCGGCCGACTGCATATGACTGCGCCGCCGCAATGCCAACACGCAGGCCCGTGAAGGGTCCTGGGCCCATGCCAGCCACGACACCCGTGACCTCGGTACCGCGCACGCCCGCCACCTCCAGGGCACGGGCAATCAAGGGACCGATGACCTCGGCGTGGCCGCGAGCGTCGTCACTCACGACCTCCGCGATCCGACCCGCGTAACTCACTGCGACCGAGGTACCTAGCGAGGTGTCGATCGCGAGCAGCACTCGGTCGCCAACCTCTGGCGCATCGAACACCCGCTCGGCGGGCGAGTCCGAGCTTAATTCGCTGGGCATCAGAAATTCAGCCTGAATGCCGGTATCGGTTGCACGTTCGGCGACGTCATCGGTGCCTTCGAGAGGATCTGGATCATTCACACCCGGCACATACCCACACATCAGCGCACTCCTGCTTTCCACCGGTCACCGTACCCCGTCACGGTCACGACCCGCGGCTCGATTCCATCTTCATCCCACTCGCCGCCGCCCCCTCCAGTGGGGCGCTCGATGAGCACCTCAACCCAAGAGTCACGATCGTCAAGCATCCCTGCCCCCCACTCGGCGACCACAACCGATCGATCGAAATCGAGGTCGAGGTCGTCGAGTTCGGTGGCATCGCTCAGCCGGTACGCGTCGACATGCACGAGCGGCGGGCCGCCAACAAGTGACGGGTGAGTACGAGCGAGCACAAAAGTAGGGCTGGTCACGGGTCCGCGCACCCCGAGCCCTTCACCAATGCCGCGACTGAGAGTCGTTTTCCCAGCTCCCAGTGGTCCGGTCAAGATCACCAGGTCGCCCGCGGCGAGGAGCTTGCCCAGCCGCACTCCCAGAGTGTGCATTTCATCGGGGTCGCTCACCTCGAACCGGTGTGAGGTCGGACCTGGCCGCTGCGCTTGTCGGCCGCTCGGAACCAGGATGTCTTCGTCATCAGAACCAGGCACATCATCGAGTGCGACACGCACCACACGCGAGCCGATACCCACGACGATCTCGTAGTTGATGGTGCGCATCAGCTCGGCCCAAATCTCCACTGGGGGAACCCCGGTACTGGGGTCGCCGAAGAAGACAACGGACTCTCCGACGCTCACCTTCCTGGCGAGACTCCCCAGGTCGATGATGCACTGGTCCATCCCGATGCGGCCCACGATGGGACAGTGCTGGCCGGCAATCGCGACCGTGGCCCCTGCCCCGTTCAGCGCGCGAGGCATGCCGTCCGCATACCCAACAGGCACGAGAGCTAGGGTCGTGTCGCCCTGCACCACGTGGTTATATCCATACGAGACGCCGGTTCCTGCTGCCACCTGACGAAGCCCCACGATCTCTGACTTCAGCGTCATTGCCGGGATCAACCCGAGATCTGCCGAGGTCCGATCGGGAAACGGGCTCAAGCCGAACACCGTCACGCCTACGCGAACCGTGTTGTAGTGCAGGTGCGGCGACGAGAAGGTCGCCGCCGACGCGGCAAGGTGCACCAGCTCGGGTTCGCAGCCTGCCCCGCGCAGCAAATCAATTGCCTCGTCGAATCGCGCAGCCTGGGCTCGGTCACTCTCCTCACCCGCATTCGCCAGGTGGCTGAAGATGCCCCGAACGCGCACGAGCCCGGCTTGTTCCAGCTTCGCCGCGCGCATGAACAACGTTTCCCAGTCCTCGGCCGATGCACCATTTCTGCTGAGACCGGTGTCGACCTTAAACTGCACCGTCGCGGTGCGCCCAGACCGCTCCGCAGCTGCGGCAAGCGCCTCAAGCTGACTGATGTGACTCACACCGATCTCGATATCGCCATCGAGAGCCGCATCATAGTTCGCCCGTACGCCGTGCAACCAGCACAGAATTGGTGCATCGATTCCGAGGTCTCGCAGCGAGAGCGCCTCCTCGAGATCGGTCACACCCAGTAATGCTGCGCCTCCCTCGATCGCGGCCCGCGCCGCGATCTCGGAGCCGTGGCCATAGCCGTTGGCCTTAATGACCGCGATGACCTGGCCTCCCGTGAGGTCGCGGATGCGGCGCACGTTGTGACGAATCGCGGGAAGGGAGACCTCTGCGGTGCGCATAGTGCCGGTTCTCACTCTGCCCCCTCGCGATCCGTGGTCCCATTACCCTCTGGCATTCCCGAGATCGCCGAATTGCTTGGCGTCGGTGCTTCGAGCGTACCCGCTTCATCCGGCGCGCCCCGCCCCGACGCAGAGCTTCCCGAATCTGCCTCAACCACCACGAAGGCAGTGGCCACTCCCCCGTCATGCGTGATAGACAAGTGAACGCGCTGCGCCCCCCGCTCGCGAAGCACGCGTTCGAGGGCCTTGGTGCGCACAAAATACGGAGCACGCTCCGACCCTCTGCGCACCTCCATATCGTGCCAGCACAATCCGCCAGATCCACCGAGCGCCTTTATCAGCGCTTCTTTTGCCGCGAACCTTGCCGCGAGCGAGCGCACCCCGAGGGTGCGCTCGTCACCAACAAAAAGCCGATCCACGAGCGCTGGCGTGCGCGCGATCTGCCGCTCAAATCGATCGATCTGAACGGTGTCGACGCCAATGCCGCGGATCATCGGGCGCTATTCGACCGTTACCGACTTCGCCAGGTTGCGAGGCTGATCAACATCGAGACCCTTCGCTGTGGAGAGTTCAAGCGCAAACCACTGCAGCGGCACCACCTGCACCAGCGGCTCGAACAGTGCGTCGGTGAGCGGCAAGCGAATCACCTCGTCGGCGTAAGGCAACACCGCGGTGTCCCCCTTCTCCACGATCGCGATCACCCGGGCGCCACGCGCACGAATCTCCTGAATATTCGAGACCACCTTCGAGTGCATGATCGGCGATTCACGGGGGCTTGGCACCAATACGAAAACCGGCTGACCGTGGTCGATCAACGCGATCGGGCCATGCTTGAGCTCGCCTGCAGCAAAGCCCTCCGCGTGAATGTAAGCGATCTCTTTCAGCTTCAGCGCGCCCTCAAGAGCCGTGGGGTAACCCACATGGCGGCCGAGGAAGAGCACCGAACGGGAGTCCGCCATCCAGTGTGCGAGTTGCGCGATCTGCTCGTGCGTCTCGACGGCCTCGCGGATCCGCTCGGGCAAGAGTTCAAGCTGCTTCACCGCGGCGGCCTCGTCGATATCGGAGAGCGTTCCGCGCACACGGCCCAGGTGCAGGCCAATGAGGTACAACGCGGTGATCTGCGCGGTAAACGCCTTCGTCGAAGCCACAGCGACTTCTGGACCGGCGTGGGTGTAGACCACCGCGTCACTTTCACGCGGAATAGTGGCACTTTGTGTGTTGCAGACCGAAACGTTGACCGTGCCGCGCTCCTTGGCGTATTTGACCGCCATCAGCGTGTCCATGGTTTCGCCAGACTGGCTGACTGAGATCACCAGGGTGCGCGGTGTCAGCACCGGGTCGCGATAGCGGAACTCATGACTGAGCTGCACTTCCACTGGGACCCGCGCCCACTGCTCAATTGCGTAGGCGCCGATCTGACCCGCGTATGAGGCGGTGCCGCACGCGATGATCACGATGCGGTCGATGCCCGTGAGCACCTCGCTGTCCAGCTCGGTAAGCTCAGGAATTTCAACATGACCGTCGACCACACGGCCGCGAATGGTGTTCGCGACCGCGTCTGGCTGCTCGGTGATCTCCTTCGCCATGAAGGACGACCATCCGCCCTTGTCGGCTGCTCCCGCGTCCCAGGCAACCTCATACTCGGAGAACTCGACGGCGTTACCAGCGAAGTCCGTGATCCGCACTTCCTGCGGCGTGATGATCGCGATGTTGTCTTCGTCGATCGCGACCGCGCGGTTCGTGTAGCTCACAAAGGCAGCCACGTCGGATCCTAAGAAGTTCTCCCCGTCGCCAAGGCCAACTACCAGCGGAGAATTGTGCCGGGCGGCGATAACGGTCTCGGGGGTGTCTCGGTGCATGGCGAGCAGAGTGAAGGTGCCGTGAAGTCGGGCCACCACGTTGCGAAATGCCACCTCAAGGTCGCCGACACGCGAAACTTCACGGCCGAGCAGCGCCGCAACCACCTCGGTGTCTGTTTCGCTGAGCAGATCGATGCCGTCAGCCTCGACCTCAGCGCGAAGCTCCGCAAAATTCTCAACAATTCCATTGTGGATCAACGCCAGCTTGCCACCATCGCCGAGGTGCGGGTGCGCGTTCACGTCACTCGGCCCCCCGTGGGTGGCCCACCGCGTGTGCCCGATTCCCGTGGCCGCAGCCTGGACCGGGCTCTCCTCGAGCAACTCAATGAGTCGCGCAAGCTTGCCAGAACGCTTACGAACCAGCAACTCGTCGTCGGCATCAAGCACGGCGATTCCCGCCGAATCGTAGCCCCGGTATTCAAGTCTCCTCAGGCCGTTGACGAGCACCTCAACGGTGTCGTTCGGGCCGACATATCCCACGATTCCACACATGCGGCCCAGTTTAGTGGCACGATGAGGAGCGATGACTGAGTACAACAATGACACCCATGCCCTGACTCGCGTCGACGGAATCTCGCCCTTCATAGAAATAGGCCGCGACGAATGGGCGAGACTCGCTGGTGAGACTCCGATGCCACTCACCGAGGCGGAAATCTCGGCATTTCGCGGGCTGGGCGAGCCGCTCGATTTAGCCGAAGTGAGCGAGGTCTATCGGCCATTGAGCCGCCTCATCAACCAGTACGCCATCGCCGCGCGAAAGGGGCATACGCGCACACGCCGGTTTCTCGGGCGGGGAAACGACCAGCCGACCCCCTTCGTCTTGGGCATCGCCGGTTCAGTGGCTGTCGGAAAATCGACCGTCGCACGCATCCTGCGCGACCTGCTGGCGCGCTGGCCGGAGACCCCGAACGTTCAACTCGTTACCACCGACGGATTTCTGTATCCGAACGCGGAACTCGAGCGTCGCGGAATCGCACACCGCAAGGGGTTTCCCGAATCCTACGACCGGCGAGCGCTGCTGCGATTCGTGTCGCAGGTGAAGGCCGGCTTTCCCGAGACCCGTGCCCCGCACTACAGCCATCTGATCTACGACATAGTGCCCGGTGAATTCACCACCGTACACACCCCGGATGTCCTCATTGTCGAAGGCCTCAACGTGCTGCAACCCGCTTCCATGCAGCACCCACTCGCTGTCTCCGACCTTTTCGACTTCTCGATCTACGTCGATGCGCGCACCGCCGACATCGAACACTGGTTCATCGAGCGTTTCCTCCGTTTAAAAGAAGACGCCTTTCGCAATCCGAACTCACGATTTCGCCAGTATGCGGGCCTCGAGGAGGACGAAGCGCGGGCGGTGGGCCTCGAGTTCTGGAAGAACATCAACGAGCCCAACCTCATTCAAAACATTCGCCCAACGCGAGCCAGGGCGTCACTCGTGCTGCGCAAGGAACCCGATCACAGAGTGCAGAAAGTCTTACTTCGTAAGCTCTGAGAAGCCCCAGCCTAGACTTGCAGGGTGATTGACTCCTCCCCTCAGACGCCCGCACGATCTGCCGCTTTAACTGACGCGATCCGCAGCCGTGTCGTGATCGCAGATGGGGCGATGGGCACCCAGTTGCAAGACGAAGGGCCGACGCTCGAAGATTTTCAGGGGCTTGAGGGCTGCAACGAAATTCTTAACGTGTCACGCCCTGACATGATCCGCCGCATTCATGATGCGTACCTTGAGGCCGGAATCGACGCGATCGAGACCAACACTTTCGGCGCGAACTGGTCAAATCTGAGCGACTACGGCATCGACGAGCGCATTGAGGAACTCGCCGAAGCTGGAGCCCACATTGCCCGCGCGGCAGTCGATCACGCCGAGACTACCGACGGCCGCGTGCGCTGGGTACTCGGCTCGATGGGTCCGGGCACGAAGCTTCCGAGTCTCGGGCACACCACCTATGCCCATCTGAAGGAAACGTTCGCGCTGCAAGCCATGGGACTCATCCGAGGGGGCGCCGATGCGTTTCTGATTGAGACGAGCCAGGATCTCTTGCAGACGAAGTCAGCGGTCAATGGATGCAAGCTCGCGGCTGAGCGTTCCGGCGTGCGTTTGCCAATATTCGTTGAGGTGACGGTCGAAACCACAGGCACGATGCTCATGGGGAGCGAGATCGGAGCCGCACTCGCGACGCTCGAGGCGCTTGGCATCGACGCCATTGGGCTCAACTGCGCCACCGGCCCTGCCGAGATGAGTGAGCACCTCAGGTATCTGTCCAAGCACGCGGGCATTCCGGTGATGGCGATGCCCAACGCAGGGCTCCCCCAGCTCGGACCGAACGGTGCCGTCTACCCGCTCACACCCGACGAGCTCGCGGTGGCGGAGGAGCAATTCGTCAGAGAATTCGGCCTCGGCCTTGTGGGGGGCTGCTGCGGCACCACGCCGGCCCACATGCGCGCGGTAGTCGATCGTCTTGGCGGCGAGCGCATTTTCCCCCGCGAAGTGACCCATGAGGACGAGGTGGCGAGCCTCTACCAGCCGGTATCCCTGACCCAGGATGCCGCCTTCCTCGCGATCGGTGAGCGCACTAACGCGAACGGCTCGAAGGCATTCCGTGAGGCGATGCTCGCCGAAGACTGGGACGAGTGCGTCGAGATCGCGAAGGCACAGATTCGCGATGGCGCGCACCTGCTCGACGTGTGTATCGATTACGTTGGCCGCGACGGTGTCGCCGACGCTCGCGCGGTCGTGTCTCGCCTGGCGAGTGCGTCGACGCTGCCTATCGTCATGGATTCGACTGAACCCGCCGTGTTGCAGGCCGGGCTCGAACTGATCGGTGGCCGACCCGTCATCAACTCGGTGAATTTCGAAGACGGGGAAGGGCCCACTAGCCGTTTCGCACGCATTATGCCACTCGTGAAGGAGCACGGGGCGGCGGTCATTGCGCTCACCATCGACGAGGAGGGGCAGGCGCGCACTCGAGCAGACAAGGTGCGGATCGCATCGCGACTCATTGACACTCTGGTGGATCAGTGGGGCATGCGCGTCGGCGACATCATCGTGGATGCGCTGACGTTCCCGATTGCCACCGGGCAGGAGGAGACGCGACGCGACGCGATCGAGACGATCGAGGCGATCCGCGAACTCACTTCAAAATACCCGGGCCTCCACACCACCCTTGGCGTCTCGAACGTCTCGTTCGGACTCAACCCGGCGGCCCGCGTGGTACTGAACTCGGTGTTCTTGCACGAGGCAGTGCAGGCTGGCCTCGACTCGGCTATCGTTCACGCAGCGAAGATCGTTCCGCTGGCGCAAATCGACGAGGCGCAACGAGAGGCCGCGCTCGACCTGGTCTGGGATCGTCGTCGATACGACGAGGCGGGCAACCTCACCTACGATCCGTTGTCGCGTGTGCTCGATCTGTTCTCCGATGTGGATCTCGCCTCCATGCGCGACCAGCGCGCGGCCGAGTTGGCCGCGCTGCCGGTGACCGAGCGGCTCGAACGCCGCATTATCGACGGAGACCAAAAGGGCCTCGAGGGTGACCTTCATCAGGCCCTCGCCGAGGGGCAAACTGCACTTGGCATCATCAACGACACCCTGCTCGCCGGTATGAAGACCGTCGGTGAGCGCTTTGGTGCGGGCGAAATGCAGTTGCCGTTCGTGCTGCAGTCGGCTGAGACGATGAAGAGGTCGGTTGCGCTGCTCGAGCCGCACATGGAAAAGCTCGAAGGCGACGCGAAGGCGCAGTCAAAGGGCACGATGGTGATCGCGACCGTGCGGGGCGACGTGCACGACATCGGGAAGAACCTGGTCGACATTATTCTCACCAACAACGGATTCACCGTAATCAATCTCGGTATCAAACAGCCGATCAATGACATCATCAAGGCGGCCGAGGAACACGAGGCCGACGTGATCGGCATGAGCGGCCTACTGGTGAAGTCCACCGTCGTAATGAAGGAAAACCTGCAGGAACTGAATGTCCGCGGTCTCGCGAAGCGCTGGCCCGTAATTCTCGGCGGCGCGGCGCTCACCCGTGCTTTTGTTGAGGATGACCTCGCAGAACTCTTTGATGGCGAGGTTCGATACGCGAAGGATGCTTTTGAAGGGCTCGATCTGATGGCGCCCCTCGTTCGCGTCGCCCGTGGCGAAGATGCGGCACAGGTCGGTCTCCCGCCCTTGAAGAAGCGGATTCACCGTGCTGGGTCGAAGCTCGCGCTGACCGAACCCGAAAACCTGCCCGCCCGCAGCGATGTGGCCACCAACAATCCAGTACCCCAGCCTCCCTTCTGGGGCACCCGCATCGTCAAGGGCGTGCCACTCGCCGACTACGCCAAGCTACTCGACGAGCGTGCGGTGTTCATGGGCCAGTGGGGGCTGAAATCCGGCCGCGGGGAGGGTGGCCTGAGTTACGAAGAACTCGTGGCTCGTGAGGGCAGACCGCGGCTGCGATCCTGGCTCGATCGGATGCAAACCGAAGGCATGCTTGACGCGTCGGTCGTCTACGGATACTTCCCGGCCTACAGTGAGGGCAACGACGTGGTCGTTCTTCATCACGGCGAGCAGGGTGGCGTACTGGCCCCCGATGGTGGATCGGGTGGGGGAACCGGAACCGAGCGTCTGCGCTTCACGTTCCCCAGGCAGCGCCGCGACCGGCATCTGTGCCTCGCAGACTTCGTCAGGTCGAAGGAATCAGGCGAAACGGACGTGTTTTCCGCGCAACTTGTGACGGTCGGAGCGCGCGTCGACGAGCACACCGCAAAGCTCTTCGCCGGCGACAAGTATCGCGAATATATGGAGTTGCACGGTCTCGCTGTGCAACTCACCGAGTCGCTCGCCGAGTACTGGCACAGCCGGGTCCGCGTCGAACTCGGCTTCGGTTCGGAAGAGCCTACCGACATTGAGGGCTACTTTAAACTGCGCTACCGAGGGGCTAGGTTTTCGCTGGGCTACCCAGCGTGCCCTGAGATGGCGGATCGACGCAAGGTCGTCGAGCTCCTCCGTCCTGAGCGCATCGGCGTCACCCTCTCGGAGGAATTGCAGCTGCACCCCGAGCAATCGACCGATGCGTTCGTGTTCCACCACCCCGAGGCGAAGTACTTCTCGGTCTAGGGCCCTTCTCCAGCTCAAGGTGCCCTCTGTGCGCAAACACGACGCCCTGAGGTGAAGAAGGCGCCGAGGGTGGGAGATTCCCTCGGGAGCGGGACTGCGCAGAGCCTAGCGCGCGAGCGCTGAACGGCGCAGTGCCGCCAGCACAGGACGGCCGATCAGCAGAATTCCCACGGCGGTGGTGATCGCCCGCACCGTGTCCCAGGTCAGAGTTGAGGTGACGAGTGAGTAGCTCAGAAATCGCACAAGATTCGCGCCAATACCGGCCTCCGCGTCGTACGAGATGCTCGTGTTGCTGCCGACTGCAAAGGGCCAAAACCAAACGTTCATGAGCAGACCGAAGAGGTACGAGGCGAACACTCCGTACACAGCCAGCGTTGCCAACTCGGGCAGGGAGCCGCGCGAACCGGCGATCCGCCGTCTACCGGGAATGAGCCCCGCACCAGCGCCGACCCACCCCGCGGCGAAAACTTGGAACGGGAGCCACGGGCCGACCCCGCCCCACAGCAGCGCAGAACCCAGCATCACGGTGGCCCCGAGCAGAAACCCAAAGCGGGGTCCAAACGCGCGACCAGCCAAGATCAGCAAGATGAGAGCGGTTTCGAATCCCCCGAACCCAGTTCCCAGAAAGCGCATGACCATGCCGACCGCGGTGAGCGTGCCGAGCATGGCAACCAGCATCGCGCCGGTGGCGCCTTCCGACAACGCCACGATCAGCACTGCCGCAAGGACGACCACTGCGGCGAGCGAGAGTGCGGGCACAGCGCCGCGCGCGTCTCCGGGCACCGCAGCTGCCAGAAACGGCCAGATGAAGGCGGCAAGCGCGCCCAGACTGACGAGCGTAAGAAGCGCCGCACTGTACAGCCGCGAGGGTCTGCGTGAGCGAACAAATTTCCAGATGCCAAATGACCGGCTGTCCGGTGTCGGACTCTCCGGAGATGACTCAACGTGCGCACTGCCGTTCACGAGACCTGCCCGTCGGAGAGGCTGCGCGCACGGACCCTCGCACCGACGCCAGCAAGCAGCCCTGCGAAGGCGTCATCGTGGGTCGCAAGCATCACCGCGGTGCCAGCAGAGGCGAGTTCCGCGAGGAGGGTTGCCAATCGTCGTCGTGCGTCGAGATCAAGACCGCGCGTCGGCTCATCGAGCAGGAGCACTCGAGGAGCGCCGGAGAGCTGCACCGCAATGGCCAACGCGAGCCGGGTGCCCGCCGAAGCATCGCGCGGATGAGTGTGTGGCGCGGGGATTACCGCCGGCCTGGCGATAAGCGCTGCGAAACGGCGCAACGTATCGCCGGTCGGCGCACCCGCGCGGCGATCGGCGAAGTCACACTCCGCCTCGATCGTGTCCCGAATCAGGAGGTCGTCGACCCGCTGCGGCACCAGGGCGCAACCGGCCGCCCGGCCTCCGCCGCGAGCTCCCGGCGGCAAAGCGATGTCTTCGAGCAGACTCGTCTTCCCGCTGCCGTTTACTCCGCGCAACAGGGTCACTTCACCCGAATTCACGGTGAGCTCGTTGAGCCGGAGCAGCTCCCTCCCCCCGCGCGTGATCACCAGATCGCGCGCGAGCACCAGCGGGTCACCCACGGGCAAGACGTCTTCCGTGGCCACAAGACTCGAAGGGTCCAGACCCGCCGAGGGCGTCATACGTGCGGGCAAGCTCACCGAATCGGCAGAGCCGAGACTCGGCTTCGCGAGAATCACCCGCCCGCGGTTCAGGTGAAGCCACTGCACCGGCAACGTCGCCCCGAGCCCTGCAAGCGCCTCCGGGCGGTGCTCGGCGACCAGCGCTGCGCACCCCTGTTCGAGTAACGTCTGCAACGCGGCCTGGACCACAGCAAGCGAGTGCGGATCGAGGTCAGCGATCGGCTCGTCCAGCAGGAGGACGCGCGGCTTGGCCGTCACCGCAGAGGCCAGCGCGAGCCGTGTTGCCTCCCCTGCGCTGAGCGTGCCGGGTTCTCTCCCGGCAAGGTGGTCAAGATCGAATTGGCGCAGCGCGGTGTCAACGATGTTCCCGAGCTGAATATCGGTGAGCCCCTGGCTTCGAGGAGCGAATTCTAGTTCCGCGCGCACTGTTTCCGCGAGAAAGGAGTGCTCTACGCGCTGCGGCACGTGCGCAAGCATGCCAGTGACCCGCGCCGGGCGCGGATCCACCCCCTCACCCAGCACCGGGATGCCAGCGATGCGCACGTCACCGGTGACGCTGCCTCCGGTATAGCTGGGCGTCAGGCCTGCGAGCGCCGCAAGAAGACTCGACTTTCCGCTTCCCGTGGGCCCGGTAATGAGCGAGAGCTCCCCCGCGCGCAGCACGAAGGATGCCCGATCGAGGATCACCCGCCCACCGTGGGAAACGGTGAGTTCGTCGACTCGCACGAGCGGGTCAACAACGTGGCTGTCTTGCCCTGACCGCGGCCGCTTCGCGCCGTAGCCGCGCAACTCCATCGAGGCGCCCAGCGTGGTTGCACGCTCGACCGCTTGTTCGAGCACGGGGATGAGCAGCCTGGGCCCCCTCCGCTCTCCCCGCATGCGGGCCGCGCGATCCACCCGCTTCCCGGCGAGCAAAAGTGCCGGAACGCTTCCGAGGGCGAGCGCGAGCGAGGTAGCGACCGGCAGGAACGGCTGCGGGGCTCCGGCAAGCAGCGTTCGGGCATCGGCCAGCGCGTTTGCCGCTCCAAAGACCACGAAGACTACCGCGAATCTGCTTGCCTCTATCAGCGTGGAGAGCAGCTGGTCAAGGGTGAGCGTTCCGAAGAGCGAAATTCCCTGGAACGGTCCGCCGAGTGGGAGCGTGGGGAGGGCGAAGATCACTATCGCGGATTCTGGCGGCTCGATCACCGGGGCGAAGAGCACGCGATAGACGATGCGTAGAGCGACGAAGACGATGGCACCCCACACGCCGAAGCGAAGTGCGGGCGCATGAATTCTTGCGGCCAGCAGGCATGCGAGCAGTCCCGCAGCCATAATTCCGATCTGCAACCAGGGCGCGGGAGCGACCGCACCAGCGACCGCTGCGACAAGGGCGAGTCCCCAGATTACGCCCGGATGCGCCAAATATCGTGCGGACGATGGTCGAGCTCCCGGGCCAAGTTTACCCCCCGGGGTGACGGTCACAATCTAGGCTGCGGGTATCTGCGGATCGGTGGTGTCACCGAACTGCCATGCGAATGCAATGCCCTGACCGGGTTCGACCAGCTGTGTCGCGGCGCCCTCCTGTGCGTACTCCCACCCGGCACCAAGATCCACGAACAAACCCCAGTAAGCCCAGACCGGGCCCATGGCGGAGCAATTCTCGGTGTAGCGCTCGCCCGAATAGCTCAACTCACGGTCGGCCGCAGGCTCCCCTTCAACGCGGCAAATCGATCCGGGATACGCCTGCCCCTCGGTGAGTTCGACACCCGCTGCTTCGAACGCCTGAACTGCGGTGATGGGCTCGCTCACGTCAGCACACTCCGTGATCGGTTCAGCCTCGAGACTGCCAAATTCGACGACGACTGACACCCCAGTGCACTCCGCTGCCCCGGGTACGCTCGTGGCTGAGGAGTCGGACTCCGAGGGTGCGGGGGCGGATTCCGCGGCACAGCCTGCTAACACGAGAGCCGCCGCGAGCCCAGCGATTGTGCCGAACACGCGTTTCGGTTGGGACGATGATGAGATCGGCATGGTTCTCCTAGATTGCAAGACGAGCGCGCACGATATCTGCAAGGTCGTCGGCGAGCTGCTGAGCTTGCGCTTCGCTCTCTGCCTCGACCATCACACGCACTACGGGCTCCGTGCCCGAAGGTCGCAGCAAAATCCGGCCGCGACCACCCAACGCTATCTCGGCCTGCGTCACGGCTCGCTGCAGCACGTCATCTGCCGCAACCTTGTTCCGGTCCACTCCACGAACGTTTACGAGAACCTGCGGGTACACGGTCATACAGCTCGCCAGGTCAGCCATCGACTTTCCAGTGCGCACCATCTCGGCGGCAAGGTGCAGTCCGGTCAGAATTCCGTCGCCGGTAGTCGCGTACTCGCTCATGATCACGTGACCCGATTGCTCACCGCCCAAGGAATACCCGTGGGCATTCAGCTTCTCGAGCACGTATCGGTCGCCGACGCCGGTCTCGACCACGTCGATCCCGTTGTTAGCCATCGCTAGCTTGAGCCCCAAATTGCTCATGACCGTGGCGACCAGGGTGTTGTGTTCAAGCTTGCCGCGGCGCGCCATTGACAGCGCGAGGATGGCCATAATGCGGTCACCATCGATCACCTGGCCGTCGGCATCAACCGCGAGGCATCGATCAGCATCACCATCGTGGGCGATACCCATATCCGCACCGGTCTCGCGCACCTTCGCGATCAGCGGCCCCAGGTGTGTCGAACCGATACCGTCATTAATGTTGAATCCATCGGGCGAATTGCCAATAACGGTCACCCGGGCACCGGCGTCGGTGAAGACGTCGGGAGAAATACCGGCGGCAGCTCCGTGAGCACAATCGAGCACGACGTGAAGACCGGCGAGGCTCAGGCCGTCAAGTGTTCCGAGCAGATGCACCAGATAACGATCCTCTGCATCTGCAAAGCGGCGGATCCGCCCAACCTCACGGCCAGTGAACCCACCGTGCGGACGCCCCAATTCGGCCTCGATCGCATCCTCGACCTCGTCGGCGAGCTTGCGCCCGCCAGCGGCAAAGAATTTAATGCCGTTATCTGGAGCCGGGTTATGTGAGGCCGAAACCATTACCCCGAAATCTGCACCCGAATCCGCGACCAGATAGGCAGCCGCCGGAGTGGGTATCACACCAGCTTCGAGTACATCAATACCGGCAGAGGCCAGACCTGCCGCCACTGCGGCTGAAATGAACTCACCCGAGACGCGGGGGTCACGAGCGACCACCGCAACGGCTCGGCGACTCTGTTCTCGCGCAGCCCGGCCGAGAACAAAGGCCGCAGACTGGGCGAGGCCCAGGGCCAGCTCGGCGGTCACATCGACCCCAGCTAGGCCCCGGACCCCGTCCGTGCCAAATAGGCGTGCCATATTTTGAGCGTTGATTAACGCTTGGAGTACTGCGGAGCCTTGCGAGCCTTCTTGAGGCCAGCCTTCTTGCGCTCGATTACACGCGCGTCGCGGCTCAGGAAGCCCGCCTTCTTCAGTGTCGGGCGATTGTGCTCTGCATCAATCTCATTCAGCGCACGGGCGATAGCAAGGCGCAGCGCACCGGCCTGACCCGAGGGGCCACCACCGTCGATACGCGCGATGACGTCATACGAACCGACGAGGTCAAGCACGGTGAACGGGTCGGTGATGAGCTGCTGGTGCAGCTTGTTCGGGAAGTACTCGGCAAGCTCGCGCCCATTGACGGTCATGGTGCCAGCGCCGGGAATGAGGCGCACGCGGGCAATGGCCTGCTTGCGGCGCCCTACGGCTGCGCCGGGGACGGTCAGTGCGGGGCGGGGCGCCTTTTCGGCGGCCTGATTCGCAGGCGTTTCGGTGGTGTAGCTTTCGACGGCCACGGTCTCTTCAGTCACTTGAAGTTCTCTTTTCTAAAGTTTTCGAGCCGCGTTACTGCGCGACCTGGCCGATGGTGAAGGGGGTCGGCTTCTGCGCCGCGTGGGGGTGCTCGGAGCCCGAGTAGACCTTCAGCTTGCGGAACTGGTCGCGACCAAGGGAATTCTTCGGAAGCATGCCGCGAATAGCCTTTTCGACGGCGCGATCTGGGTTCTTCTCCAGCAGATCACTGTAGGTCACCGAGCGAAGGCCGCCCGGGTATCCCGAGTGACGGTACGCCTTCTTCTGCGCTGCCTTGTTTCCGGTCAACGCGACCTTCGCCGCGTTAATGATGATCACATGATCACCCATGTCCATGTGAGGAGCGAAGGTGGTCTTGTGCTTACCCCGCAGGAGCGCGGCGGCCTGGGAAGCGAGGCGTCCGAGAACCACGTCAGTGGCATCAATAATGAGCCAATCGTGCTTCTGTTCAGCGGCCTTCGGTGAATACGTACGAGTCACTAGCGTGCTGCTTTCTATCGAAATGGAGGTGTCGTGAATCCCGCTCCGATGCCCTGTCCCGGTTTCCCGAGTGCAGCGACCGTGGAGGGCTCAACAATTCGGATGCTGACGCACCAAAGATCAATCCTAGCACAGTTCACTTCTCTGCTACAGCGCGCCGGGCCCGCGTCTCTTTGGCGCGGCGGCCCAGTTCAGCCTCGGCAGGGTAACAAATCTCTTCAAGGCTCAGACCGTGCGCAGGCATTACGGCAAACCGACTCGTGCGTGCGCGTGCCTCGCGCAGTTCGCCCAGTTCGGCGATGGTGATCCGCCCACTCGCTACCGCGACTACGGCTCCGACCAGTGATCTCACCATTGAGTGACAAAAGGCGTCTGCCTCGAGATGCGCCGCATAGACTCCGTCGTCGGCCTGGCGCCACTCGAAGCTGAGTAGCTCTCTGATCGCAGTCGCGCCCTCACGCGCCTTACAAAAAGTCGTGAAGTCGTTGAGCCCGAGTAGTTCGTCCGAGGCGTGCTGCAGAAGAGGGAATTCAAGCGGCCGCGGCACGTCCGCCGTGAAGCGAGCTGTCAGCGGATCACGCCTCGTCTTCGGGTCTCGCAAACGATATTCGTAGCGTCGACGTAAGGCAGAGAACCGGGCGTCGAATTCAGCGGGAACCTCGCTCACGGCATGCACCTGAATGTCGGGCGCTCCTCGCCGAAGCACTCCATTCAGCCGTCTGGCCATGAGTCCCGCAGCGAGTTCGCGCGGCACATCAACGTGGGCGACCTGGCCCCGAGCATGCACTCCGGCGTCGGTGCGGCCCCCGACGGTCAGCGCCGGTGAACCTGCGGCGCTCCGAAGCACCACAGCCAGTGCTGCCTCGAGCTCGCCCTGGACTGTGCGCAACCCAGGCTGCGCCGCCCAACCGTGAAAGTCTGTGCCGTCATAGCCAATGTCAAGTCGCAGACGAACGCTGCTGCCCGTGCCGTGCACTCCCCGCTAACCTTCCATCCTCGACACCATGTGCGCCAGAAAAGCCGAACGCCCCGGGGTCGAGACACCCGCGGAGCGTTCGGCTTTTGCCAACTGGAATTACTTCTTGTCGGCGGTTGCTTCTTCGGCTGCGTCTGACGCGGCCTCAGCAGCAGCGGTCTCTTCGCCGGCCTCGACCTCAGAGACCTCAGCCTCTTCTGCCGTGGCCGAGTCAGCCTCGACAACTTCTTCAGCCGTCGTCTCGACCGGAGCCGCAGTCTCGGCCGCATCGTCCTTCCGAGACTTCTTCTGCTTCGGCGTCACGGGCTCAAGCACGAGCTCGATCACGGCCATCGGGGCGTTGTCGCCCTTGCGGAACCCGGTCTTGATGACACGCGTGTATCCACCCTGACGGTGCTCGACGAGCGGAGCAATTTCGGTGAAAAGCTCGTGCACGATCGACTTGTCCAGAATCTGACGCATCACTCGACGACGCGCGTGCAGGTCACCGCGCTTCGCGAACTGTACAAGACGGTCCGCGACGGGCTGCAGACGCTTGGCTTTCGTTTCGGTGGTCTGGATGCGCTTGTGCTCGAACAGCTGTGAGGCCATCTGGTTGAGCAGCAGGCGTTCATGGGCGGGTCCGCCTCCGAGGCGGGGGCCCTTGTTGGGCTTAGGCATTGTTTACTCCGTTGAATGAAAAGTGTGGGTCGAAAACGACCGCGTACTAGTTGACGTCGTCTTCGTAGCTGTAGAACTGTGCGCCGTCAAAGCCGGGCACGGCATCCTTCAGCGAGAGGCCCATCTCAGTGAGCTTGTCGCGCACCTCAAAAACGCTCTTCTGGCCAAAGTTACGAATGTTCATCAGCTGGGCCTCGGAGAGCGCAACAAGCTCGCTCACCGTGTTGATGCCTTCACGCTTCAGGCAGTTGTAGCTGCGAACGGAGAGGTCCAGATCCTCAATCGGGATCGAGAGCTCGCCATCAACGACAACCTCTGCCGGAGCGGGCCCGATCTCGACACCCTCTGCAGCGGTGTTGAGCTCGCGAGCGAGACCAAACAGCTCGACGAGTGTCGAACCGGCAGACGCGATGGCATCTCGCGGGGTGATCGCTGGCTTCGACTCAACATCAACGACGAGACGATCGAAGTCGGTACGCTCACCAGCACGCGTGGCTTCCACACGATAGGTGACCTTCAGCACGGGCGAGTAAATCGAATCGACCGGAATTCGGCCGACCTCTGCGTCCTCGTTCCGGTTCTGCGCGGCAGAAACGTAACCGCGCCCACGCTCAATGGTGAGTTCGAGCTCGAACTGGGCCTGATCACCAAGCGTGGCGATCACGAGTTCCGGGTTGTGCACCTCGACGCCAGCCGGAGCTGAAATGTCAGCCGCGGTGACCTCGCCAGCGCCAGTCTTGCGCAGGTAAGCGGTGATCGGCTCGTCGTGCTCGCTCGAGACGACGAGGGCCTTGATGTTCAGGATGATCTCGGTGACGTCTTCGGTGACACCGGTGATCGTGCTGAACTCGTGCGCGACACCTTCAAACCGAACGCTGGTAACAGCGGCGCCGGGGATCGATGAAAGCAGGGTGCGGCGGAGCGAGTTGCCGAGAGTGTAACCGAAGCCCGGTTCAAGGGGTTCGATCACGAAGCGCGAGCGGTACTCGGAGATTGACTCTTCCGTCAGAGTGGGGCGCTGTGCAATGAGCACTGTGGTGGTTCCTTTCGCTGGAGTCCGCTATATGACTCATGCGGTATGGGGAGGTGGGATGGAACGTCGGTAGCTTCCGGTGCGCAGAACCGAGGCGAAGACCGCCCGGGTGCGACTCACGATGAGGGCGAGGAATTGCTCTCAGCGCGAGTCAACGCACCGCGAAACTCAAACGCGACGGCGCTTAGGCGGACGGCAGCCGTTGTGCGTCTGTGGCGTCACATCGGTGATGGAACCGACCTCTAGGCCAGCAGCCTGCAGTGAACGGATCGCGGTTTCCCGGCCCGAACCGGGGCCCTTTACGAAGATGTCAACCTTCTTCATGCCATGCTCCTGCGCCTTGCGCGCAGCGGACTCTGCAGCGAGCTGCGCGGCGAAGGGAGTCGACTTGCGCGAGCCTTTGAAGCCGACGCCACCCGAAGAGGCCCAGCTGATTACAGCACCCGTGGTGTCAGTAATCGAAACGATTGTGTTGTTGAACGTCGACTTGATGTGGGCTTGACCCACAGCGACATTCTTCTTGTCTTTACGACGCGGCTTGCGCGCCGCGTTCTTTGGTGCAGCCATTTATATTCTCCTGAAAGCTCTGTGTGTTGGTCGCGGAACCTACGGTTACTTCTTCTTACCGGCGACGGTGCGCTTCGGACCCTTACGGGTACGAGCGTTCGTCTTGGTGCGCTGACCGTGCACAGGCAGGCCCTTGCGGTGACGGATACCCTGGTAGCTACCAATCTCGACCTTGCGCCGGATGTCTGCGGCGACCTCACGGCGCAGATCGCCCTCTACCTTGAAGTTTCCTTCGATGTAGTCGCGAAGTTCAACGAGCTGATCGTCGGAAAGATCCTTTACCCGGATGTTCCCGTCGATGCCGGTATCGGCGAGAGTCTTCAGGGCGCTGGTGCGACCAACGCCGTAAATGTAAGTGAGTGCAATCTCAACGCGCTTATCGCGTGGGATGTCTACTCCTGCGAGACGTGCCATGCTGGCTCCTTGCGTGGTGTGGAGGTGTGGTGCGCACCGGGGGTTCGGGCCTCCGCCCGAGGTGTCCCCCTGAGCCTTGCGGCCGCGGGTTCTTCGATGCGCTGATCAGATATTCAGTTGTGGATCGGGCCTACGGCCCCGCACCCGTGAGCGAAGGGATTAGCCCTGGCGCTGCTTGTGACGCGGGTTCTCGCAGATCACCATGACTCGACCGTGGCGGCGAATGACCTTGCACTTGTCGCAGATCTTCTTAACGCTGGGCTTGACCTTCATGATGGTTCCTTTAATGTGTTCGCTGTCCTCGTACCCGCGGGATTCCGCGGGCCGTTACTTTTCAGCGACCTACTTATAGCGGTAGACGATGCGGCCACGGGTCAGATCGTAGGGGGTCAACTCTACGATCACGCGGTCTCCAGGGAGGATACGGATGTAGTGCTGACGCATTTTGCCCGAAATGTGGGCGAGAACCTTGTGTCCGTTGGTCAACTCAACGCGAAACATTGCGTTGGGAAGAGCCTCGACAACCTGGCCCTCGATCTCGATGACGCCGTCTTTCTTGGCCATAGCCTCACTATCGCTTCAGTGGGTGAATGCTGATCTTGCGAATGCTCGATGCCAGTTCTCGCGGGAACGCAAAAACAGGCGCAAAGCACCAAAGAGAAATCCTATCTCGCTTCTCCGCAGAATTCAAGTTGAGGGATCGGAATGCGTGACTCGTTGAAGCCCGGATGCCCCCGATACGCTGAGCTCATGAGCGACACGAGAAACACGGGCGATGCTTGGGTCACTGCGGCTGATGGGCAGCGCTACTGGGGTCGCTTTGGAGCTGCAGGCTTACTCGTGCACGATCCAGCAAAGGGCATCTTGTTGCAACACCGCGTGAGCTGGAGTGATCATGGAGGCACCTGGGGAATTCCCGGCGGTGCGAAACATGAAGGCGAGAGTGCCATCGCGGGCGCAAAACGCGAGTCGCTCGAAGAGGCGGGCGTCCCCACTCAGGCGACCGTTCCGACGTACACTCACGTTCTCAATCGTGGGGGTTGGAAATACACGACTGTCATCGCCGAGGTCACCACTCCGTTTCACCCAGAGATCACCGATGCCGAAAGTCACGCACTCGCCTGGGTCCCGGTCGACCAAGTGGCCGATTATCCACTGCACCCGGCATTCGGTGACAGTTGGGGCATTCTTCGGCCCCTGCTCTGCCCACGGCCAGCCATCGTCGTCGATGCGGCGAACGTGGTGGGTGCAGTGCCCGACGGGTGGTGGAAGGATCGGCGAGGGGCAAACGCACGCCTGCGAGACCGCCTGGCACTCTTGGCCTCCCAGGGTTCTCCCGCCGGCCTGCTCGGCCTCACCCAGCACGACGTGCCTGGGATAGATCGGGCCTTCCCCCTATGGGTGCTTGTAGCGGAGGGTGCGGGACGGGGGAACGACTCTGTTACCGGCGTGCGAGTAGTTGACGCACCCGGGCTCGGAGATGACACGATCGTGGAAGAGACCAGCCTCCTGGTGCACGAGGGGCGACGGGTCACGGTGATTACCAGCGACGAGGAGCTACAAAGCCGCGTCACCTCCCTGGGCGCCACGAAACGCGGTGCACAGAAGCTACTGCGGAGGCTTCCAGACCTCCCTCACGATCCCTGAAGTCGGAATCATCTCCTGATCAGGGCACCTGGCTTGGCCGGGTCATCGTTCGACGAGAATTCCATCCGCGTCGCACCACACCACGGCGCCGGGACGAAACACCGCTCCCCCGAAACTTACCTCGACATCGACCTCTCCAACTCCGTCTTTGGCGGACTTCGCCGGATTTGACCCAAGCGCTTTCACCCCAATAGGAAGCGTCCCCAGCGCGACCCGATCGCGGATCGCGCCGTTCACGATGATTCCCGCCCACCCGTTATCAACTCCGAGTGCGGCAATTATGTCGCCCACCAGGGCCGTTTCCAGCGATCCCGAACCGTCGATCACTAGCACTGCGCCATCCCCTGCGGTGGCAAGTGTCGCCTTCACCAACGCGTTGTCTTGATGGCACCGTACGGTGCGAATCGGCCCGGTAAAGCCAGTCACACCCCCCACGTCTTGAAACTGCAACGATACCGATTGCAGGCTCGCTCCCTGCTCGTCATACAGGTCCGCCGTACTGATGGTGTCGCTCATCTGTGCTCCTGATGTCTCTACTTTTTCCGATGTTCGCCGCGGAAGGCGGAGATGCTTCCACGCTACCCCGCCTTCTGCGGTAAGTTGCCAACATTTCATTTTTCGTGTACATATGTACATGAACAAATGTACATTTCCAAGCAGTCAGTCAAACAATAAATCTGAGCACAGGAGGGACAGCGATGCCAGCGGAAATGGAACTTCCGGAGCGGGCGCTAGCACCGGGGCGGCGCGACCCTCATGCGCGGCGACTGGCTATCCTCAATGCCGCGGCAGCACTCATCGTTGAAGTAGGCCCCGCTCGTCTGACCCATCGCATGGTAGCGACGCGCGCGCAGGTCGCGCTTGGCTCGACTACTCAATACTTCGCCTCAATAGACGAGTTGCGTGAGGCAGCGCTGCACCACCTCGCTACCGAGTTTGAAGACGGACTGCGCGAGGCAGAGCAGGCGCTCTCCGATTTTGACGCGGCACCCGAGCGCTTCGCTGAGCTCATGCACCAGTTCTTGAGCGATCGCCGGCAGGTGCACGCGGATATAGCGCTGGTGACGAGCGCGGCGACTGATCCTCACCTTCGCGCAATTGCGCTGCGGTGGTACGACCGCCTGGTCGAACTTCTCACCGCACACATAGGCTCCGAACGGGCTGAGATCGCCGCGATCTTCTACGACGGCGCCGTTATGCATGCCTCGTTGCACGACGAGCCGCTCAGTCGCGAGCAGCTCGCGCGCGCCTTCCGAGCAATTACGAGCATGCCGCTCCCTCCGGCCCCTTCGTAACCGGACGCGGCCGCACGCCTTCGTCGCCCCACCCAGCATCACCCTCACCCAGGACCCCTTAAATGACTTCCCCTACCCTTCTTTCGCTCCAGAGCTCCCGTGCGCGCCGGTGGGCCGCCGTTGGCGTGCTGACTGCTAGCTTGCTTGTTCTCATGATGGACATGACCATCCTGAACATCGCGATACCCGACATGGCTGCGTCGCTGCGACCCACCTCAGACCAATTGCTGTGGATCGTTGACATCTACTCGCTGGTACTCGCAGGACTGCTCGTTTCGTGGGCCGCAATTGCCGACCGTTGGGGGCGCAAGCGCATGCTGATGCTCGGCTACGTGATCTTCGGCGCCACCTCGGTGCTTGTGCTCTGGGCGAGCACACCAGAGTCAGTAATCGCCATACGCGCACTGCTCGGCGTCGGCGGGGCGATGATCATGCCAACGACCCTGTCGCTCATTCGTGTCATGTTTGTCGACCCACGCGAGCGAGCGTCGGCACTCGGGATCTGGGCCGCAGTCTCTTCGCTCGGGGCAGCAGTCGGCCCGCTCGTCGGCGGGCTACTGCTCGAGAACTTCAGTTGGCACGCTGCATTCCTCGTCAATGTACCGCTCATGATCGCAGCCTTTATCGCAGGGCTCTGGTTACTCCCAGAGTCGCGGGTCACGAACCCCGGCAGCTGGGATTGGATCGGAGCAGCGCTCTCCTTCCTCGGCATGATCCTGCTCGTCTGGGCGATCAAAACCTTTGGCAAGGCTTCGAGCTTCCTGGTGCTCGAGGGGTGGATCGCCCTGCTCCTTGCGGCCGCCCTGCTGTCATGGTTCGGTGCCCGATGCCTCAGGCGCACCTCCCCGCTTCTCGAGATTCGACTATTCAAGAGTCGAACCTTCTCTGCAGGAATTATCGCCGCCTTGGGCTCGATGTTCGCGCTCGGCGCGGCCCTGCTACTCCTTGCGCAGTGGATGCAGCTGGTTGATGGAGCAAGCCCAGTTGAGGCCGGCATACGATTGTTTCCTGCCGCGATTTCGGGCGCAATCGCATCGCTCGTTGCGCCGCCGCTGGCCCGGTGGCTCGGCGCACGAGCGGTCATCTCCGGCGGGGTCGCGGCTGCTGGGCTTGGGCTCCTCGCTATCGGGGTGCAGCCCGGCCAGCTCTCGATAATTACGGTGTTCCTCGCGCTCATTCTCATCGGAGCAGGATCCGGGTCGCTCGCGATCGGTTCCGCGATGATTATGTACGAGACGGCTGAAGACAAGGCGGGGAGCGCAGCCGCACTAGAGGAAACTTCCTACGAACTCGGCAGCGTGCTCGGAGTAGCGGTGCTCGGAAGCATCGCCGCACTGCTGTATCGAGCTGAGTTCTCCGGTG
Organism: Leucobacter shiyiweii; assembly: GCF_052446065.1. Classification (GTDB taxonomy): domain Bacteria; phylum Actinomycetota; class Actinomycetes; order Actinomycetales; family Microbacteriaceae; genus Leucobacter. The sequence continues at coordinate 1,712,493 of NZ_CM127080.1, forward strand.
GGCATCTGCTGTCTGAGATTGACCCTTCCCTGGCTCAGAGCGCCGCAGAATCGCTCGGGTCAGCTGTAGCGATCGGCGATGAGCTAGGGATCGCCGATCTTGCGAATGAAGCCGGCATCGCCTTTACCCATTCGATGCAGGTCACCGGAATCATCGGCGGGCTGATCATGATCGGGATCGCAGTCGCCGTGTTCCTCCTGACGCCACGCGGAACGGATATCTCGGCAGTGCGGCACTAACCCCACAAACCGTGGGGCGAATTGGCACGAGGAACTCGGTCCATATACTCAGCGTTCCAGCCACACGCGGGTAAACGTGCCGAGACCCATTTCGTCAAACGAGGAGAGCCGGAGGCTTAATGCTTTCCCGTCTCCGTCAAGTTCGAAGGTCGCGGTCGAAAGAGACCCCCACGGCGCGCTTTCCGAGGATGGCGAGTAGGCAAAGGTTGCACCGTCCCATTCCTCGAGCTCAAGTGCGACACTCCCCTCCGCGCCAAGCCGCGCGATCAGAGCGCCCCTGTCTCGTTCTACTTCAAGCGATCCGAAGTAGTCACTGACATACAGACCGGTGACACTCGGGTCGGAGGGCGCAGGTTCGGGGCTTGGCGGGCGATCGACCTCGACAAGATCGCCGGCGGGCCCGGTCATCGGGCCGAAGAAGGCTCCAAGATCAGCGACCCAGTCACGCGTAATGTCTCCGAATTGGACGAGATCAAGGAATGAGGCGGTAACTGCCTCGGGAAGCCCCACTGGTGCCCCGTTAGTCAGCACGACGATACCTAGGTCAAGTTCAGGTACGACTTGGAAATTGGTTGCAGCTCCCAGCACGAAGGCACCCGAGTGTGAGATAGACATCCGCCCGCTTACCAGAGGGGAAGCATTGAACCCGTGGCCATAGTGCGAAGGCCGTTCAATTCCGGCACCTGGATGACTCGACACTATCTGCGGACTCATGGCCGCGACGAGTGCGTCGCTATCCGCAATCTGCGTGCCGTCGAGCGCTCCGTCGTCGAGCAGCACTCGAAGCCACTGGGCGAGATCGTTCGCTGTCGATGAGACCCCTCCCGCGGGGGCCTGAGCGTCAGGGTCCCGATCGAATGCGGCGACAAATTCTCCATCAATCACCGCATGCAGCAGCGCACGATCGGGGTGCGAGAGGTAATCGTCATGGCGAGCACTCGTCGATTCCATACCGATCGGATCAAATACGAGTTCGGCAACGAGGTCTGCCCACTCCTGTCCGCGGGCAACCGCGACGGCTTCCGCCCCGATTGTGAGCCCGAAATTCGAATAGTGGTAGGTGGATCGGAAGTCGTCAAGGGGCTGAAAACGGAGACGCTGCAGAATCGTGTCTCGGTCAAAACCCAGATCCTCGAGATCGTCGCCCGCGCCCGTGCTGAGTCCCGTTCGATGCGAAAACGCATCACCAATGGTGGCTAGCTCGGTCACCGTGGGGTCGGAGTATTCAAACTCGGGCAAGAGCGTGCGAATTGGGGTTTCCCACGAGACATCACCATCGGCGATTGCTGCGGAGACTGCCGTCGCCGACAGCGGTTTGGAGAGGGAAGCAATCTGGAAGACGGTGTCGGGGGTGATCCCCTCGTCTGTTCCAACCTCACGCACCCCAAATCCCTCAGCAAAGACCACTTCGTCTCGGAACACGACGGCGATCGACATTCCCGGAACACCAGTCGAGTCCAGCCCCTGCTGCGCGATCTCTGGAAGCTGCTCGAGCGCACGCTGAACCTGTTCGTCGAGCTCGCCCGGGAGAGCTACTGCGTCAGAACTGGGCGTCTCTCCGGCGCTCACCGCTAGGGGCTTTGTGGCCGGTGATCCGCAACCAGTGAGCACGAGCGCGACGAGGAGGATGGCGGCAAGTGCCGGACAGATACGCGATTTCACCACTAACCGGCTACCCAGCTGCCGGTGTCACGACGTAGGAGACAGAAACCTTCGAGCTGTCGTCCGAGTCGACCATGATGGTAAAGCCAACGAACCACTCCAGGCCCGTGAAGGAATACACCTTCATGTCCCCCATGTCCATCGTGGCTTCACCCTCGTACCCCGCTGAGCGAAATTCTTCGAGCAAACGGTCAACCTCGGCCTGGTCAGTGAGGAACGTTGCCGTCATCGTGTCTGCCGACTTCATTGACATTTGAACCTCACCGTCAGGGGTGGGAATGTCTGGCCATCCTTCCGGGAGCGCCGCGCCGCCTCCAGTATCGAGGTCAACCTGTCCACCGGTTGACTCTTCAGCGATGCGTTCAATCGCCTGCTCAGTGCCCTGTTGCACCAACTGATCTATGGGGTTGGCGCAGCTCGTAAGCCCCAGGAGCAAAAGTGAGCCAACTGTCGCAGTGGCGAGATGTGTGGTGAACCGCGCAGCCTGCATGGTGAACTCCGTCTCAACATTGACCTGCCTCAGTCACATATTGCCAGCCAGTCCAGACTTCGGACAGTCCAGGCGGATAACGGTTTGTGAACGATGAGCGCACGAAAATGGTGAGAAGCATCAGCGTCGCTGACGCTTCTCCCGAAAAACAGGAGCCGCTCCGGCCCACGGCCGTCACCGCACTCACAGCGCGAACAGAGCCGCGCTGCGCATCCTTTCGGAAGCCAGAAATGGCTTCCTCAGAGAAGCATCAGCGTCGCTGACGCTTCTCCCGGAAAACAGGAGCCGCTCCGGCCCACGGCCGTCGCCGCGCTCACAGCGCGAACAGAGCCGCGCTGCGCATCCTTTCGGAAGCCAGAAATGGCTTCCTCAGAGAAGCATCAGCGTCGCTGACGCTTCTCCCGGATGCGCATGTTGAGAACGATCGGGCTACCCTCAAATCCGTAGCGTTCGCGAAGCCGACGCTGGATGAACCGGCGGTAGCCGGGATCGAGGAAGCCACTGGTAAACAGCACGAAAGTCGGCGGACGATTCTGCACCTGGGTTCCGAAGAGAATTCGGGGTTGCTTCCCCCCGCGCAGTGGGTGTGGATGCTCCTGCACCAGCTCGGCGATAAACGCGTTGAACTTCGCCGTCGGAATACGCGAGTCCCAGGAATCGAGCGCAGTCTCGAGCGCGGGAACAAGCTTCTCGAGATGACGGCCGGTTCGTGCCGAGATGTTCACCCGGGGCGCCCAGGCGATATGGGCAAGATCGGTTTCGATTTCGCGCTCCAAGTCGCGGCGACGTTCATCATCGAGCAGATCCCACTTGTTGAATGCGAGCACGAGAGCGCGACCCGACTCCAGAACGAGATCGATGATCCGCACGTCTTGCACACTGATCGGCTCGGTGACGTCGAGCATAACCACCGCGACTTCTGCTTTTTCAAGCGCGGCGGCCGTGCGGAGAGACGCATAAAAGTCGGCACCTTGATGCATGTGGACGCGGCGACGAATTCCTGCCGTATCGACAAACGTCCATACTCTGCCGGCAAGCTCAACTTGTTCGTCAACCGGGTCTCGAGTCGTTCCGGCGATGTCGTTTACTACAACACGCTCTTCCCCGGCAGCCTTGTTGAGAAGGCTCGACTTACCCACATTGGGTCGACCCAATATGGCCACACGACGAGGCCCGTGCGGCTTCGGTTTTGCAACAGCCGACTCTTTCGGGAGCGCTTTGAGAACTTCGTCCAGGAGGTCTGCAACTCCTCGGCCGTGCAAGGCGGACACTGGATACGGCTGCCCGAGGCCAAGCGACCAGAGTGCAGCCGCCTGCGGTTCAAGCACCGCGTCGTCGACCTTATTGGCGAGGAGGAAGACCGGCTTCTTGGTTCGACGGAGAAGCTGCACCACGCGCTCGTCGGTTGCGGTCGGCCCCACCCTGGAGTCGACAACAAACATCACGGCGTCGCACAGCTCGATCGCGACCTCAGCCTGCGCAGCGACGGACGCATCGATGCCCTTGGCATCCGGCTCCCAGCCACCGGTATCGACAAGAGTGAAGCGCGTTCCGTTCCACTCTGCCGGATAACTGACACGGTCACGAGTGACGCCCGGAACGTCCTCGACGACGGCCTCGCGTCTACCAATGATGCGGTTTACCAGGGCGGACTTGCCGACATTCGGACGACCAACGATAGCCACGACCGGCAACGCCTCGGGCTCTGGCTCAGCGAAGCCAATGAATTCCCCGTCTTCGCCGATGAGGCTGAGGTCTTCTTCCTCGAGCTCGAAGGCATCGAGGTTCGACTTCATTGCCCGCAAGCGCTCGTCATCAGTCACCCCATCGTCAAACGCAGCCTCGCCAGCATCCACAGCCGCTACAGCTGTCTCGGGGTCGAATTCTTCATCCGGAATTCCGTTGTCGTTGTGCTCGCTCATCGCGATGCTCCTCCCGTGGCCACGGCATGCGCCGAAGTAACCACATCAATGACAGCCTCTACCGACTGCCCAAAACTCATTTCGCTCGTATCAAGCAGCGTCACCCCCGGCGCAGGAGTGTGAAAATCAACCACGAGCGCGTCTTTGGCGTCGCGTGCCCGGAGATCCTCCAGAACCTGTTCTGGAGATGCGCCTGCGAGCTCGCCCGCGCGACGAGCCGCACGCACCTCAGGTGCCGCAGTGAGCAGCAGCCGGACGGGCGCATCGGGAGCAACGACAGTCGTAATGTCGCGACCCTCAATCACTACGCCCGGTAGCCCCGATTCCGCCACGATGCGCCGAAAGAGGGAGTTCAGCGACGCCCGAACACTCGGGTGTCGAGAGACCTTGCTGACACGACTTGTTACTGAGGGGTCGCGGATCGCCGCCGTCACGTCGCAGTCTGAGCTAGAGCCCGGCAACCTGACCATCACGCGTGTTTCCCCTATCAGCGTGATGGAGAAGGTCCATTCGTTCAACGTTGCGACCAGCGCGGACTCGTTCTCGAGATCGAGGTCGCACTCGGCGGCAGCCCACGCAAGCGCCCGATAGGCTGCGCCGGTATCGAGGATCCCGAACCCGAGCCTGCGGGCGGCTTCCCGAGAAACGCTGGATTTTCCGCTGCCTGCGGGCCCGTCGATTGCGACGAGGATCGGAGGTGCCGCTTCGTTCGCAGCGTTCATAGCGTCCTCCAGCCGCGCTCGGTCAGGTCAGTAATGGCTTGTTCGGCCACGTCGGGCAAAACCGCAATCTCGGCGAAGCCGATCTGTGCGCCCGGCGAATGCTCGAGGCGCAAGTCTTCCATGTTAATGCCTAGGTCTCCAAGCTCGGTGAGAAGGCGAGCAAGTTGACCGGGCCGGTCGTCAATCAGCACGGTCAACGTCACGAATCTGTCTCTTGAACCGTGCTTCCCGGGAATGCGGGCAACTCCGCGATTTCCCATCGCAAGCAGATCGGCAAGTCTCCGCCTCGCGCCAGGCTCGTCAGGGTGACGAAGTGCCTCGGTGAAGACATCTAGGTCATGACGGAACGCATCAAGCGCTTCCACCACGGGGGCCCGATTGGCTCCGAGAATCTGCACCCATAGCTCGGGCTGCCCCGAAGCGATCCGCGTGGTGTCGCGAAGCCCCTGACCTGCGAGCCCAATGGATTGCTCACTCGCAGACACCAGCCGGCCTGCCAACAGGCTGGCGACTGCCTGCGGGAGGTGAGATACCAGGCCCACAGCTTGATCATGTTCCTGCGGCGTCATCTCTATGGGGGTGGCACCGAGTTCGAGTGCCACCGCCTCGACTAGAGCAAGCGCCTCGGGAGGCGTCTCTTCGTCGCGACAGATCACCCATGGGCGAGCGGTGAAGAGATCGGCGCGTGCCATGATCGCACCGCCGCGCTCTCTGCCCGCCATTGGATGAGACCCCACGTAGCGGGTGAGATCCACTCCTCTACGCTGCAGTTCGATGAACGGCGCCAGTTTGACGCTCGCGACGTCGGTCACGACTGCTGCCGGGAATGCACCCAGTGCTCGTTCGATCACATCGGCCGTAACGTCGGGGGGCGTCGCGACCACAACCAGCGCTGGCTCAGGGTCGCTCGTGTGGCGAACACGCCCAGCGCCGTAGTCGATCGCGAGCGCGACCGTGGTGGGCGATGCGTCCTCTAAGGTGACCGTGACGCCACGCTCACGAAGTCCCAGACCGACGCTCGCCCCAAGCAGACCAGCTCCGATAACGTGCACTTGGCCGTGCACGCGGCTGGCCAGACCATCACTTGTCCGGTTCATCGCGTTCCTTCTCCACGGCGGCCTAATCTGCCGTCACTCTTATTTCTGCCCGCATCCGTTCGCGAAGCACGCGAGTGAGGGTTGCCCTTGGCTGCGACGCCGCGCATTCCCCGGGCTCCCTTGCCGTCACCTGGACGACCGCCCGTCACCGTCTCGCTGCCACCTACTGAGGCGTTCAAGAGGGCTCCTCGCTCCGCGTGCGACAGCTCGCGCATTTGCCCCACACGAAGCGTGCCGAGATGCAGGGGGCCGAACTGACGACGCACCAATTCCTCCACCGGGTGGCCTACCCAAGCAAGCATGCGCCGCACGATCCGATTTCGCCCAGAATGGAGCGTCACCTCAACCAAGGAATGCTTCGTGCCTTCGCCAGGCAACAGCTTCGCCGCATCGACCTGAATCGGGCCGTCATCGAGCTCAATCCCGTCGCGCAGTTTCTGGATGGTCGCCGGCGTCACCAGGCCGCGAACCTTTGCAATATAGGTTTTCTGCACGCCAAACTTCGGATGTGCAAGCCGGTGCGCGAGCTCGCCGTCATTCGTGAGCACCAGCAAACCCGAGGTATCAGTGTCGAGCCGCCCGACGTTATACAGCCTCTCGCCCACGCTCTCAACGAATTCGCGAAGGTCTGGACGGCCCTGCTCGTCTGACATCGTCGAGACGACACCCCGCGGCTTGTTCAGCACAAAGTACAGTTTCGATACGTCAAGCTGCACGGGAACCCCGTCGACACGCACCGCGTCCAGCTCGGGATCTATGCGCGTGCCGAGTTCACGCACGATCGCATCATTAACGGTCACTCTCCCGCCCGTGATTAGGGCCTCGCAAGCCCGTCGAGAGGCGACTCCAGCGTGGGCGAGCGCCTTTTGCAGCCGCACGCGCCCGTCATCGTCGTGCTCAGCTGACCGAGCAGTCACCGGGCGATCCCAACCGAACTCGGCGAGGTCCAGCTCAACCGGCTTCCCATCGACCGAAAAGGATCCGCCGAGCCCCGAAGGCTCTCCTTGCGGCTCACGCTTTGAACTGTTCACTCTCAAATCCTTCGTTCGGGTCGTCCAATAACGGAGCAATCGGTGGCAGTTCGTCGATGCTCGCGATTCCCAGATGACCAAGTAGTGCCTCGCCCGTGCCGTAGAGAACCGCACCCGTCTCCGGATCATGTCCCACCTCGGTGATGAGTCCACGACTCACCAGCGTGCGAACGACTGAATCGACGTTGACCGCACGGATGGAGGCGATCGCGCCACGAGTCACCGGCTGGCGGTATGCGACCACGGCAAGGGTTTCGAGTGCAGCTTGGGACAGCCGCTGCGTGGTGTGCTGATCCACGAAGCCGGCCACGACCGGGTCGAGCGACTCACGCACGTAGTAGCGGTAACCACCAGCGACCTCTCGTAGCTCGAAGCCACGCCGTGGACCGCTCCCCTTCCCGTCATAGTCGACGACGAGCGCATCTATGGCCTCACGCACCTCCCGCACCGGGCGGTCGGTGGCGGTGGCGAGCGCAACCACGCTGAGTGGCTCGTCGGCCACCAGCAGCAGAGCCTCGAGTTGCTCGTGAAGCGTATGCTCATGGTTCTCAGTCATAGTCTCCGCCCAGCGTCGCCAGTTCGTCGTCTGACCAGCTTGCTCCGACCCATTCGATCCGTAACTCTCCGAGGGGCTCAGCCTGCTCGAAGTGCACAGCGTCGCGTCGATACAGCTCGAGTACCGCGAGGAAGCGGGCCACGACAACTCCACGCTCGGCCGCCCCGGCGGCGAGCTCCCGGAACGTGTGGGCGCCTCCCGTGCGCAACAACGAAACCACAATTGCCGCCTGCTCCCGGATAGACACCAGTGGGGCATGGAGGTGGTCGAGCCCGACGATAGGAATCTCACGCGGGGCGAATGCCAGAAGCGCAAGGGCCGCAAAATCCTCGACCGAAAGGTGCCAGCTCAGTTCAGGCCCGCGCCTGCGGAACTTAGCTTCGAGCGGCACCTGACGAGGATGTCGCGTCTCCTCGCTTTCGAACCGCACCCGAAACCAATCACTCGCCTGTTTGAACGCGCGATACTGCAACAATCGGGCAAAGAGCAGGTCTCTCGCCTCCAGCAGCGCCACGTCTTCCGCATCGACAACTTCCCCTTGCGGGAGGAGACTCGCGATCTTCAGGTCAAGCAGCGTCGCTGCGACCACCAGAAACTCGGAGGCTCGGTCTAGTTGCGCAAGATCGCTCCCCTCGATGCCTGCAAGGTACGCAATGAACTCATCGGTGACTAGGCTGAGCGACACCTCGGTGATGTCGAGCTCATGCTTGGAGATGAGATTCAGCAGCAGGTCGAACGGCCCGTCAAACCCCTCGAGCGATACTCGAAAGCCTGCCTGAGGGACACTAAGCTCACCGGGCGCGCCCGGCTCTTGGAGATCCGTTGATAGCGCGGTCATGGCGGACTCAGGCAATCGTCCCGCGATCCACCAACTCGCGCGCGAGCTGCAGGTACGCTTCGGATGCCGGATTGCTTGGGGCGTAATCGAGGATCGGCTTCGCCGCGACGGAAGCGTCAGGGAGCTTCACCGTTCGACCGATTACCGTGTCAAAAACCTTGTCGTCGAAGGTGTTGACTACCCGCTCCAACACCTCGCGTGCATGCAGGGTACGGGAATCGTACATGGTGGCGACAATTCCATCGAGCTCAAGTTGCGGGTTCAGCCGGTCTTTTACCTTTTCAATCGTTTCGATCAGCAACGCCACCCCACGCAGTGCAAAATACTCGCACGCAAGCGGAATGAGCACCCCGTGACTAGCCGTGAGCGCGTTCACCGTAAGGAGGCCAAGAGACGGCTGGCAGTCGATCAGAATAACGTCGTAGTCAGCAGCGACCTTTCTCAGCACACTCGCGAGGATCTGTTCCCGCGCCACCTCGCTCACCAGGTGCACCTCTGCCGCAGAGAGGTCGATGTTCGCGGGGATCACGTCTAAGTTCGCTGTTTCAGTGCGCTGGATCACGACCGACGGGTCCTTTTCGTGGCCCAGCATCAAGTCATAGATCGTGGGCACGTCGTGTGCAGCAACGCCGAGACCCGCGGAAAGCGCGCCCTGCGGGTCGAAATCAACGGCCAACACACGTCGGCCGTATCGCGCAAGCGCGGCCCCGAGATTGATTGTCGACGTGGTCTTTCCGACGCCGCCCTTTTGGTTGCACATCGAGATGATTCGAGCCGGCCCATGACGGTGGAGCGATTTGGGCACCGGGAAGAAGCGCTCAGGCCGACCAGTCGGACCCAGCTTTGACGCACTCTGTGCCACCCGGGTGCCCCTTTCGTTCACTACCCTAGCTCGCAATCCTATCGCGCCGAAGCGCGGTCAGTGCGGCGTGACGCGTGGCGCCGCTATCTCGCCCTCGGGTGTGCCGACAGATAGTGCTCGCGCAGCGTGTCCGCAGTGACATGCGTATAGATCTGGGTGGTCGTTACCGAGGAATGCCCCAGCAACTCCTGGACGCTGCGTACGTCCGCCCCGCCCGCCAGCAGATGTGTGGCAAAAGAATGCCGCAGCGTGTGCGGAGACACCTCACCTGAGATCTTCGCCCGCTCTGCAGCCGCCCGAATCACAAGCCAGGCGCTTTGCCTCGAAAGCCGCGCCCCACGAGGCCCGACAAACAGGGCAGGTGTACCCTTCCCCGAGACGACCATGCTCGGTCTCGCACGCACGAGATACGCCGAGAGTGCTCGGCCAGCATAACTCCCATACGGCACGATCCGCTGCTTCGAACCCTTTCCCGTCACTCGGAGAAATCCCCCGTCCTCGAGCGCCTGCATCGGATGAGTCCAGGCATCACCTTCACCGCTTCCCGCCACGAGATCATCGAGGTCAAGGCTCGTGACTTCACTGATGCGTGCCCCACTTGCATACAGGAGTTCAAGCAGCGCGCGATCGCGAAGTTCGACGGGACTCTCCCCAGTGGTGGCGGATAGCAATGACTCGATCTGTTCTATCGAGAGCGCTTTCGGCAGGCGAAGACCCGGCTTGGGGGTGCGCACCCCTCGAGCTGCGTGTGCCTGCAGATGCCCTTCCTCAAACAAGAATCGATGCATTCCGCGGACAGTTGATATTCGCCGGGTGATCGTTCCTACCGAGAGCGGGACCGTGCGATCCGCCGGGGCAGTTTCGCTCGGAACTGCGTCCTGCCGTTCCCCGCCATTCAGCTCCGCCACATACTCAGCCAGCGTGTCAGGGGTCACCTGCTCGAGGCTCTCGAAGCCCTTTTTCGCGAGCCACGAAGCGTACGCCTCAAGGTCACGTCGGTATGCCTGCTGCGTGTTCTGAGAGAGCCCGCGCTCGATCGCGATGTGGCGCAGGTAACGGGTGGATCCCGCCTCCGGCCGCATTCCGCTTCGCCTTAGGCGTCAAACAGTCGTGCGGCTTCTCGACGGGCGATTGCAGCATCGACGAGCCCCGCAAAGAGAGGATGCGGTGTTCCTGGCCGCGAACGAAGCTCGGGATGTGCCTGGGTCGCGATGTAGAAGGGGTGTACCTCGCGCGGTAACTCAACGTACTCAACGAGTTCACCGTCAGGGCTGGTGCCCGAAAACTCGAGCCCCGCTGCGGCGATATCGCCCCGATACCGGTTATTGACCTCGTAGCGATGCCGGTGTCGTTCCGAGGAGGTGCTTGACCCGTAGAGTTCGGCAGCGAGCGATCCCTCGGCAAGGTGCGCCTGGTACAGCCCCAGCCGCATCGTACCGCCGAGATCGCCGCCGTCGATGATGTCGACCTGCTCAACCATGGTCGCGATCACGGGAACGGTCGTCTCAGGGTCAAATTCGGTCGAAGAGGCCCCGGTCAGCCCGGCAACATTTCTGGCGTACTCGATCACCATGCATTGCAGCCCCAGGCAAAGGCCGAGAGTGGGGATACCATTTTCGCGGGCGAACCTGAGCGCTCCAAGCTTGCCTTCAATGCCACGAATGCCGAAGCCGCCCGGTACGCAAATACCATCAACGTCCCCGAGCGCCGCGCGCGCGCCCTCGACGGTTTCGCAACCGTCGGAAGCCACCCACTTGATGTTGACCTTGGTTGAATGCGCGAATCCACCGGCTCGGAGTGCCTCTGTGACCGACAGGTATGCATCGGGCAGGTCGATGTACTTCCCCACGAGCGCGATGGTCACCTCGCCCTTGGGGTGATGAACGGCATCAAGCACCGGCTGCCAGCCAGACCAGTCGACATCGGTGACGCGATCCGTAAGCTCAAGGTGCTCGACGATGGTCTGATCGAGGCCCTGATCATTCAGGAGCTTCGGCAGATCGTAAATGCTCTTCACGTCAATCGCGTTGACTACCGCGTCTTCATCGACATCGCACATCAGCGCAATCTTTCTCAGATTGTCTTGCGTAACGGGCCGATCGCTGCGTAATACGAGCGCATCCGGCTGAATGCCGATTGATCGCAGCGCGGCAACGGAGTGTTGCGTGGGCTTTGTCTTTTGCTCTCCTGAGGCACCCATGTACGGCACCAGGGAAACATGCACGAAAATGACGTTCTTCCGGCCGAGTTCGTGGCGCACCTGACGGGCTGATTCCAAGAACGGCTGCGACTCAATGTCGCCTACCGTGCCGCCGATCTCCGTGATAATCACGTCTGGCTGCGGAATCTCTTCCGCTTGCAGACGCATGCGTCGTTTGATTTCATTCGTAATGTGCGGAATCACCTGGACCGTGTCGCCGAGATACTCCCCACGACGCTCCCTGGCGATCACCGTTGAGTAGATCTGGCCGGTAGTGACATTCGCCGCCTGGGAAAGATTGATGCCAAGAAATCGCTCGTAGTGACCGATATCCAGGTCAGTCTCCGCCCCGTCGTCGGTCACGAAGACCTCGCCGTGCTGGAACGGATTCATCGTGCCGGGATCCACGTTAAGATACGGATCCAGCTTCTGCATCACGACGTGCAGGCCTCGAGCCGTTAAGAGATTGCCGAGGCTTGCCGCCGTCAACCCTTTCCCAAGGGAGGAAACCACACCCCCGGTCACGAAGATATGTTTCGTTATTCCGGCTGCATTCCGCTCTACTCCCACGGGCTTCAATCCTATCACTCTTGGCTCATTGCCGGTTGCCACTTCTCGATGCGCGGACCAGCGACCTATTTGAGTTCCTGCCTCGGCACCCACACTTGCTTCACGATCATCAGCACCATCGCGGTGACCGGGATCGAGATGAGCGCGCCCAGGAGACCGAGCAGAGTGCCTCCCGCAAGAGCACCGATGACCACCAGCGACCCAGGCACCGAGACAACTCGACTCATGATGCGCGGGGTCATTACGTACGATTCAATCTGCATGTAGATCAGGTAGTAGACCGCGGCAATAATCGCCGTAGTCGGCGATTCAAAGAGCGCGACAACAGAGACGAGAACCGTTGCCATGACCGAGCCGATGAGTGGAATCATGGCAAGCAGGAAGATCCCTACCGCAACCAGCCCGGCGAAAGGAACGCCGACAACCGACATCATGATGAAACCGAGCACCGAGTTGATGAGAGCGAGCAGCACCATGCCACTCACGTACCCGCCCACTGATTTGGTGATCTGCTCGGTGATGTCGATGACCTTCGCGCGGTTGCTCCGAGGAACGATGCTGTAAAACGCGCGCTTGGTCACATGCAGGGAGGCCAGGAAATACAAGCTCAGTATGAGCACGACGAGCATTGCCGTGAGCCCGTTGGCGACCCCGATACCGGCTTCCCATACTCCCCCGGCGACCTGCGCCCAGTTCTCTGGCTTCCCGACAAAGTCTTGCGCCATGCCCAAGAGGCCCTCAAAGTCGACGTAGGTCCCAAAACTGTCTTGCAGAGTCAGATACCACTCCTGATTCTGTACATCGACGAAGTAGCTGGGAGCCGTGCGGATCAGCTGCCCGATCTGATTCGCAAGCATCGGAATCACTGTTCCGAGAATTCCCCCCACAACCAGAACGAAACCACTAAAGACGATTCCGATGCCGAGGGGACGCTTCACTCTTCGTCGCTCGAGCCAGCGCACCACCGGGTCAAGCGCCAGTGCGATAAACAGACCGCCGACAACATACATAATGATCGTGCTGAGCTGCCCGATCATCTGACCGAAGAGGATTGCGACGAGAGCGCCCAACGTGATCACGAACCCGAGCTGGAACGGGCTGCGCACCACGAATTCGCGAACATTGAGCTGCCGGCTCGCCTCGCTCTCTGCATCTTCCTTGGCAGCTGCACGCGCGTCGCGATACATTGCCCGAGTTTCTGCATCGAGCTGTTCAAGGTCAGCGTGCACAACATCAGGGTGTGTATCCAGGTAATCTGCACGCTCTTCGGCTGTCACCGGAAGCTCGCCTCCCAGCCCGATTGCACCGCGCTCGCGGCGCCAAAACTTCTTCATGTTGGGAGCGTAGCACCGCGCTCAGGCATTCAGACGGAAGCACCCAATTCGAGAAGTTCAGCAGCATGCTCCAGCGCGCTCTGCGAATCAGCGAGGCCCGATAGCAGTCGGGCCATTTCAGCGAGACGCTGTTCCCCGTAAAGTCGGCGACAGGAACTCTCCGTAAACCCACCCGCCGAATCTTTGACGATTTGCAGATGGTTATTCGCGAATGCCGCGACCTGCGCGAGATGCGTTACGACGATCACCTGAGAGGTACGTGCCAGACGAGAAAGTCGTTTGCCAATCTCTATGGCCGCAGCTCCCCCGACGCCGGAGTCCACCTCATCAAAGACGAAGGTCGGCACCGGATCCACCGCAGCCACGACCACTTCAAGCGCGAGCATGACTCGCGAAAGTTCACCGCCAGAGGCACCTTTTGCGAGCGGCCGGGGCGCGGCGCCGGGATGCGGCTGTAACAGCAACTGCACGTCGTCCGCACCGGTCCGGCCGAGTTCGGCCGGTGTGACTTCCACTACAAACCGCGCATCGGGCAGGGCAAGCTCACGCAACTCTTCGCTGACCAACGCGCCAAGAGTGGATCCTGCCTCGCGCCGAGCTGCGGATAGCGCACTCGCCAGTTCCTGTTCCCTGGCAACGAGCAGGTGCGCCTGCTCGCGCAGCTTCTCGATGCGAAGGTCATCACCTTCAAGTTCGGTGAGTCGCTGGATGCCAACGCGCGAATGCGCAATGACCCCAGCTTCATCTGCGCCAAACTTGCGAAGTAGTCCGAGAAGCAGGGCGAGACGCTCGTTCGCCCGTGCAAGTTCACCCGGTCCCTCCTGGTCAAGGTCGCTCGCGTACACTGCGAGTTCTCGTGCAGCATCGCTGACCTGCGAGCTCAAGCTGCGGAGGGTGTCAGCAAGGGCAGCGAGTTGCGCATCACTCGCGGCCACTCGATCGAGCTGCCGCAGTGCGGTCTCGATAAGCGAAGCCGCGTCTGCGCCGAAGGGGTCGCTTGAGTCCGCACTCAAGGCTTGATTTGCGGCCGCGGTCGCAGCACGCAGTTCCTCGAGGTTGCTGAGCCTAGCGATGTGCCGCCGCAACTCGTCTTCCTCCCCAAGCTGCGGATCAACGGCGGCGATCTCTTCGAGCTCTTCGCGCAACCGGGCAGCTTCTCGGGCTCGCTCGTCGCGCGCTTCGGTGAGCTCAGCTATTTCGGCTGCGAGGGTTCGACGTTCCGCGTGCGCTGCCTGATAGTCAGCAAGTAGCCTCTGCACATCGCTGCCGGCGAACCGGTCGAGCATCTCCCGCTGGGCCGCTGCGCTTCGGAGTCGCAACTGTTCACTTTGTCCGTGCACGGCAAACAAGCGCTCAGCAAGCTTGGTGAGCGCGCCGACCGGCGCCGCAGATCCACCCACACTCGCTCGACTGCGGCCCTCGGCGCTGACGGTTCGAGTGAGCGCGAGATCCCCTTCCGAAAGGTCCCCGCCAATGTCCTCTACAAGCCGCTCGACCAGTGGATCAGTAGTGCGAACCAGCCCGCCCACTCGGGCTGCGTCGGCCCCGGTCCGCACTGCGCCAGCATCCGATCGATCGCCCATGAGGAGACCGAGTGCGGTAACGATCATCGTCTTACCAGCACCGGTTTCACCCGTGATGGCGGTAAACCCGGGGCCCAATTCAAGGGTGGCATCGGCAATGACACCGAGATCCCGAATGCGAAGTTCCTCGATCACGGGGCCAGCTTCTCTCCACCCGCGGAGGGTTGCTGAGCTGCAGGTGAACGGCTCCCGCGCCACCCCGCGACGGGAAGATGAAACTTATTGACGAGGCGTTCTGTAAAGACCGCTCTGTCAATTCGGGCGAGCCGCACCGGCACCGAGGAACGGCTCACTTGTACCACCGCACCGGCGGGCAGCTCAGTGCGACGACGCCCGTCGCACCACAGCACTCCGAGCCCCACGTTTTCGGGCAGTATTTCCACAGACAGCACAGAATCAGGACCCACCACGAGCGGACGATTGAAGAGCGCGTGCGCTGCAATCGGCACCAGGAGCATCGCTTGCACGCCGGGCCAGACAATCGGTCCTCCCGCCGAAAATGAGTACGCGGTCGACCCGGTAGGCGACGCGAGCACGACTCCGTCGCATCCGAACGAAGAGAGCGGACGCCCGTCCACCCCGATGGCAACTTCCAGCATTCGTTGACGCTTTTCAACGCTCGCTTCGTTGAGGGCCCAAGTCTCGGCGAGCACCACACCATCGGCAGTCGCCCGCACGTCGAGCGTGAAACGCTCCTCCACCGTGTAGGCCCCGGCGAGCACCCGCTCAACAGTGAAATCAAGACTGTGAGATTCGGTCTCAGCGAGGAAACCGACGTGGCCAAGGTTCACCCCTAGGATCGGGCAGGAGACACCCCTCAGCAGTTCAGCAGCGCGGAGGATCGTTCCGTCTCCGCCCAGCACGAGTGCAATTTCGAGCGAGTCCGGTGTCACATCGCGCCCGAGTTTCGCAGTGAGCATCACGTCGAGGTGGGGTTCAAAATCCTCTCTGTCGCTCGCGGGCATCACGACGACAACGCCCGCTTCGTGCAGCTGCTGCACCACGCTCACCGTCGCGGCGATGGCCTCAGGGCGCGCCGTGTGCGACACGACCAGGATCCGCCTGCTCTCAGCACTTGGCTCAGTCATCGATTTCCCCCATTGAATCCGATCGTGGGCTTCTCCGCGAGGCTTTGACTCGCGGCACTCGCAGTGAGGTCACGTATTCGCTGCTCCCATTCTGTCGGATCGGCGAGCGCACCGGTCCCGAAATGCACAACATACTCCTGGTTCCCGTTTCCACCCGTGATCGGGGATGGAATCAACCCACGCGTGAAGTATCCCAGCTCCGCCGCAACTTTGAGCACCCCGAGAATGGCCACCGCCGCAGTTTCGGAGTCGGTGACGATACCGTCCCGCACACCCTGCCGGCCCACCTCAAATTGCGGTTTCACGAGGAGGACCAGATCAGCATTCGGCGCAGCGACCCGCGCGATTGCAGGCAGTATCAGCGTGAGTGAGATGAACGACAGATCCGCTACCACCACTTGGGGAGCTGCCAATACACCGGTGACTGCCGCCAGCAGCTCCGGAGTAAGTTCGCGTGCGTTACACCCTTCGACAACGTGCACTCTGGAATCTGCCCGGAGCACAGACACGAGTTGCCCATGGCCCACATCTATCGCGCAAACCTGGTGCGCGCCACGCTCCAGTAGCACCTGAGTGAAACCACCAGTAGACGCGCCCAGGTCAAGTGCCAACTTGCCGCCTACCTGCACGCCGAACGAGTCGAGTCCGGCGATGAGCTTATGTGCGGCACGGCTCACGTAGTGGTCCGTCCGCGTGACCTCCACAGCAGATCCCGACGCCACGCGGAAGCCCGCCTTTGAGACGCAATCGCCATCGACGCGCACCACCCCCGCCGCAATGAGCTCCGCGGCTTGGCTTCTTGACCGGGCAAGTCCGAGCTCTGGCAGTACTCGATCCAATCGCTCGCGCTCACCTGACCACAGAGCCGCACGCCCAGATTCCGGGGAATTATCGTTCACCTTGAGTCGCTCAGGCCAGGTTCATGGTCGCTTCGCTGCAGCTCTGTGAGCAGTTCCTCCGCGAGCTGCTCGTACCCAGAAGCGCGCCGCTCAAGAGGCTGGGACTCAATCACTTCGATGCGCCCGAGCAAGCTTCCCTCGTCTGCGCGCGCTTGTGTCTCGCTCATGCGATTCAGACTACCTCCAGTGATCCTCATAGAGTTCGGCGGGTACCTGGAGTCCATAGATCGCGAGTCCGGATGCCCATATTGCCGCACAACCTGCGCGGAGCAGATTGATAGGCTCCTGGCCGCGATCCACAATCTCAACCTTGTTACCTATCATGCGCACCCGCGCCGCACCGACCCGCGCCGCACCATCAGGGCTGATCTCGGTCAGGGGATACGGCTCGTGAAGATCGTTGAGAGACGCAACTATGAAGTCGGGACGCATATCAGCAGACGCTGCAACAAGTTGCTTGGGACGATCCACGCCAGTCAGCACATGGAGTGAAGGAATACCGGCCGCTTGCGCACCCTTAATGTCTGTGTCGAGACGGTCTCCGATCATCAACGCGTTGCGGGTGCCGAACCGACCGAAAGCGGTCTCAAAGATCGCGGGTTCGGGTTTGCCCGCGAAGACGGGCAGACGCTGGACTGCAGTGTGCACTGCGGATACGAGAGTCCCGTTCCCCGGTGCGAGACCGCGCGCGACAGGAATCGTCCAGTCAGTATTCGTTGCAATCCAGGGAAGCAACTCTGTTCCAGGCCTCTCAGCAAGGGCAAACGCCGCCTCAGCGAGGTGCTCCCACCCGACGTGCGGCGCAAACCCTTGCACCACTGCGTCGGGAGAATCGGCAGCACTTCGGGTGACTCGGAAACCCGCCTTACTGAGTTCGTCAACCAGGCCGTCACCCCCGACCACCAGCACCAAAGATCCGACGGGCACAGTGCGCTCGAGCAACTGAACCGCGGCCTGCGGCGAGGTTACGATGTGTTCCGGAGCTGCCTCGAGCCCAAGACTGCGGAGATGTGCTGCGACGTCGCGATCGGTACGGGACGCATTGTTGGTGACGTAGCCGAGATGCATCTCAGCTGCGGCCCGGTTGAGGTGTTCAATCGAGCCTGGAATTGCACCATCACCTCGGTAGACAACCCCGTCGAGGTCAACGAGCAGCAGTTCTCGGCCCGAAACTGGGGCCGGACCGAGAGCACTCCTGCGTTTTCCAAGCCACGCCATTAGCGCTCGCCGTCCTTCGACTCACTCTCTTCCGCAGCGAGTCCGTCAGATGCAGCATGAGGCTCAGTTGTGTTGCCTGGCGTGCTGACTGCATCTGCATCTGCACCAAGACGCTCTACCTCGTAATCGTTCACCTCAGACTCACCAGCCTCTTCCCATACCTCAAAGACCTCCTCCGAGCCATCGGTGCCATAGTGCGCTTGGAGCGCGGCATCAGCTTGCGCCGCACGGTCGCGCCACGTGCTCGCCTCAGCTTCGCGACCGAGGTCTTCAAGCACGTTCGCATACGCAGTAAACAGATCCGGACTCCAACTGAACGCACGTTCTGGGTTGAGCTCGGGGATTTCGAGCTCAAACAGAGCCTGCTGCTTCTGCCCGAGATCGAGTCTCGCGCCTGACATCGCAATAGCGAGAAGTACCCGCTGCTCAGTGTCTAGATTCTGTGCATCCGCGTCGAGACCAGTCTCGATGGCTTTCTCAGGCCGACCGAGTCCGCGCTCGCAATCGACCATGAGAGCGAGGTGCCCGTGCGAACCGCTCAGTCGGCGGTAGGTGCGTAGCTCCCGCAGTGCGAGCGCGTAGTCTCCTGTGCGGTAGGCAGTTACCGCGAGAGTCTCGCGAGCAACCGGGATCCTGCCAGCTCTCCGGCTAGCCGAAATTGCGTGTTGGTGAGCGAGTTCGGGGTCAGTGTCGATGAGCTGTCCGACCATCGCGAGGTGCCTCGCTACGCGTTCTTGAACAGCCTCTTGCAGTGTCTTGAGTTCATTCCGAGCCGAGGGATGTAGGTCTTTGGCGCGCACATCGTCGGGAATTTCGGGATCGAAATGCTCCGCACGCACGGGGCGAAGCTCGTGAGCCAGTCGCTCGGCGTCAGTGAACTCTCGGTCGGCACCGCCACGGTCGCTCCGACCGCCTCCCCGTGTGCCGCCGCGCCCAAGGTCCTGACCAGATCGCTCGGACTTGCCCTCCCGACCCTGGTACCCACCCTCGCGACGGGGTCCGTCGTTCCGGGCCTGGTAGCCGCCTTCGCGACGAGGAGAATCGTTGCGGCCTTGGTAGCCACCCTCACGACGGGGTCCGTCGTTCCGGGCCTGGTAACCGCCTTCACGACGAGGCGAATCGTTCCGACCCTGGTAGCCGCCCTCACGACGAGGAGAATCGTTCCGCGCCTGATACCCACCCTCACGACGAGGAGAGTCATTTCGACCCTGGTACCCACCCTCACGACGGGGTCCGTCGTTCCGGCCTTGGTAACCCGAGCCTTCACGACGAGGAGAATCGTTCCGACCCTGGTAGCCACCCTCACGACGAGGTCCGTCGTTCCGGCCTTGGTAACCCGAGCCTTCACGGCGCGGAGAGTCGTTTCGACCCTGGTAGCCACCATCACGACGAGGAGAGTCGTTGCGACCCTGGTAACCGCCTTCGCGACGAGGCGAATCGTTCCGACCCTGATACCCACCCTCACGACGGGGTCCGTCGTTCCGTGCCTGGTAGCCGCCTTCGCGACGGGGAGAATCGTTCCGACCCTGGTACCCACCCTCACGACGGGGTCCGTCATTCCGTGCCTGATAACCGCCTTCGCGACGAGGAGAATCGTTCCGACCCTGGTAGCCACCCTCACGACGGGGTCCGTCGTTCCGGCCTTGGTAACCCGAGCCTTCACGGCGCGGAGAATCGTTCCGACCCTGATACCCACCATCACGACGAGGAGAGTCATTGCGACCCTGGTACCCACCCTCACGACGCGGCGAATCGTTGCGACCCTGGTAGCCACCCTCACGACGGGGTCCGTCGTTCCGTGCCTGATAACCGCCTTCGCGACGCGAACGGCTCTCACCCGGCGTGCGTGAAGAGTGATCCCGGCTAGCCTGCGCCCCACGGTTCCGGTCATCGCGACCGCCACGTCCGCGCTCATTACTTTCGCGGTTCGACTCGAAGCGGTCGTTCATGTTTTCCTCCTGGGGTGGGCGGGTGCCCGAAATCACTATTGAAATTTAAAGCCTAAATGAGAAAAGGGCCGCCCAGATAGAAGCACCAGCCTTGGTGAACTTCTTTCTGAACGACCCTTCTCTATGAAGAGGTCCGGCGGTGTCCTACTCTCCCACACCCTCCCGAGTGCAGTACCATCGGCGCAGTCAGCCTTAGCTTCCGGGTTCGGAATGTAACCGGGCGTTTCCCTGACGCTATAACCACCGTAACACTATTGACATACCAAAACCCACCCACCCACACCCCCAGAAAAGAAGGCACAAGCAGCAAGTCGTGGCCGTACGTCAAGAACCACAAAGCGGACGCGAAACATCGTTAGAAGGACTACATTCAACACATACCCATGTATAAATGATTATCAAGCCATCGGCTTATTAGTACCAGTCAGCTCCACACCTTACAGTGCTTCCACATCTGGCCTATCAACCCAGTAATCTCCTGGGAGCCTCACCACCACAAGGGTGACGGAAATCTCATCTCGAGGCCGGCTTCCCGCTTAGATGCTTTCAGCGGTTATCCATCCCGAACGTAGCCAACCAGCCATGCCCTTGGCAGAACAACTGGCACACCAGAGGTCCGTCCAACCCGGTCCTCTCGTACTAGGGTCAGATCCTCTCAAATTTCCAACGCGCGCAGAGGATAGGGACCGAACTGTCTCACGACGTTCTAAACCCAGCTCGCGTACCGCTTTAATGGGCGAACAGCCCAACCCTTGGGACCTACTCCAGCCCCAGGATGCGACGAGCCGACATCGAGGTGCCAAACCATGCCGTCGATATGGACTCTTGGGCAAGATCAGCCTGTTATCCCCGAGGTACCTTTTATCCGTTGAGCGACAGCGCTTCCACAAGCCACTGCCGGATCACTAGTCCCGACTTTCGTCCCTGCTCGACCTGTCAGTCTCACAGTCAAGCTCCCTTGTGCACTTACACTCGCCACCTGATTGCCAACCAGGTTGAGGGAACCTTTGGGCGCCTCCGTTACTCTTTAGGAGGCAACCGCCCCAGTTAAACTACCCACCAGGCACTGTCCCAGAACCCGATCAGGGTCCGTAGTTAGATATCCAATATGACCAGAGTGGTATTTCAACAATGACTCCACAAGAACTAGCGTCCCTGCTTCACAGTCTCCCACCTATCCTACACAAGCCACACCGAACACCAATACCAAGCTGTAGTAAAGGTCACGGGGTCTTTCCGTCCTTCTGCGCGTAACGAGCATCTTTACTCGTAGTGCAATTTCGCCGAGTTCATGGTGGAGACAGCTGGGAAGTCGTTACGCCATTCGTGCAGGTCGGAACTTACCCGACAAGGAATTTCGCTACCTTAGGATGGTTATAGTTACCACCGCCGTTTACTGGGGCTTAAATTCAAAGCTTCACCCCGAAGGGTTGACCTCTCCTCTTAACCTTCCAGCACCGGGCAGGCGTCAGTCCGTATACATCCAATTGCTTGTTAGCACGGACCTGTGTTTTTAGTAAACAGTCGCTTCCCACTGGTCTCTGCGGCCACCACACCCTTTCCGGAGTAAATCCGTATAAGTGGATGGCCCCCCTTCTCCCGAAGTTACGGGGGCATTTTGCCGAGTTCCTTCACCATGATTCTCTCGATCTCCTTAGTATTCTCTACCTGACCACCTGTGTCGGTTTGGGGTACGGGCGGCTAAAACCTCGCGCCGATGCTTTTCTTGGCAGCATAGGATCACTGACTTCCCCTTACGGGTCCCCATCACATCTCACCCTCAATGAACCGCGGATTTGCCTACGGTTCGGGCTACATGCTTAGCCCGGGACAACCATCGCCCGGGACCAGCTACCTTCCTGCGTCACACCTGTTAATACGCTCACCTCACCAATTCGGGTTCGTACACTCCACCCAGAAATCACCCGAAGGATCAAACCAGACTTCACATACTTAGCACTCATGGATCAGCGTTTGACGGTTTTTCGCCGGTACGGGAATATCAACCCGTTGTCCATCGACTACGCCTGTCGGCCTCGCCTTAGGTCCCGACTTACCCAGGGCAGATTAGCTTGACCCTGGAACCCTTGGTCTTCCGGAGGACGGGTTTCTCACCCGTCTTTCGCTACTCATGCCTGCATTCTCACTCGTGTGGGCTCCACGGCTGGATCACTCCGCCGCTTCACTGCCCACACGACGCTCTCCTACCCATCCAACGGACTGAACCACGAAGGCTTGTCTATACGCTGAATGCCGCAACTTCGGTGGCGTGCTTGAGCCCCGTTACATTGTCGGCGCGGAATCACTTGACCAGTGAGCTATTACGCACTCTTTCAAGGGTGGCTGCTTCTAAGCCAACCTCCTGGTTGTCACAGCAACTCCACATCCTTTTCCACTTAGCACGCGCTTTGGGACCTTAGTTGGCGATCTGGGTTGTTTCCCTCTCGACTATGAAGCTTATCCCCCACAGTCTCACTGCTGCGCTCTCACTTACCGGCATTCGGAGTTTAGCTGACGTCAGTAACCTTGTAGGGCCCATCGGCCATCCAGTAGCTCTACCTCCAGTAAGAAACACGCAACGCTGCACCTAAATGCATTTCGGAGAGAACCAGCTATCACGAAGTTTGATTGGCCTTTCACCCCTATCCACAGCTCATCCCCTCAGTTTTCAACCTAAGTGGGTTCGGTCCTCCACGACGTCTTACCGTCGCTTCAACCTGGCCATGGATAGATCACTTCGCTTCGGGTCTAGGACACGCGACTGAATCGCCCTATTCAGACTCGCTTTCGCTACGGCTTCCCCACACGGGTTAACCTCGCCACATGCCGCTAACTCGCAGGCTCATTCTTCAAAAGGCACGCTGTCACAGCAACAAGGCTGCTCCAACGGATTGTAAGCAAACGGTTTCAGGTACTATTTCACTCCCCTCCCGGGGTACTTTTCACCTTTCCCTCACGGTACTAGTCCGCTATCGGTCATCTGGAAGTATTTAGGCTTATCAGGTGGTCCTGACAGATTCACACGGGATTTCTCGGGCCCCGTGCTACTTGGGATACACACCACGCGGCCAAGCCATTTCGAGTACGGGATTCTCACCCTCTCCGATCAGCCATTCCAAGCTGTTCCTCTATAACTTGACGCTCACGTCGAAGACTCGGCAGAATCTCCAGGCATGTCCCACAACCCCGACCATGCAACCCCTGCCGGGTATCACACATGACCGGTTTAGCCTGATCCAGTTTCGCTCGCCACTACTCCCGGAATCACTATTGTTTTCTCTTCCTGTGGGTACTGAGATGTTTCACTTCCCCACGTTCCCTCTACCCGCCCTATATATTCAGGCGGGAGTCACCAGGCACGCACGCGCCCTGGCGGGGTTTCCCCATTCGGAAATCCTCGGATCACGGCTCGTTTATCAACTCCCCGAGGCTTATCGCAGATTACTACGTCCTTCTTCGGCTCCAGATGCCAAGGCATCCACCGTTTGCTCTTTAAAACTTGAAATCACATAAGTAAAGAGAATAAACGCGCACACCACCCCAAAAGGGCAATCCACACGCTCAGACCTTATAAATGAAACACATTGTGTTTCAAAGATGCTCGCGTCCACTGTGTAGTTCTCAACGTACGGTCGATCCCCCCACCATGAGCAACACGTCTCACAGCGAAGAGTCAGAAGACCAGCCCACCCACACCCCAAAAAGGAGCGCAAACAGTCTGGGCCTCCAGGACCCAATAATGTGCACAAAACGGACACCCACCACCATGACAGAAAGTTCCAACAAACCCGAAGATTCGCGTACTACCCCCACCACACCAGCAGACACCCTGTTATCAAATGTTCCACCCATGAGCACCCAGCACCACACATTCGGTGATGATCTGGGCAATCTACGAAACCAAAGGTTCCGAGTGCTCCTTAGAAAGGAGGTGATCCAGCCGCACCTTCCGGTACGGCTACCTTGTTACGACTTAGTCCTAATCACCAGTCCCACCTTCGACGGCTCCCTCCACAAGGGTTAGGCCACCGGCTTCGGGTGTTACCGACTTTCATGACTTGACGGGCGGTGTGTACAAGGCCCGGGAACGTATTCACCGCAGCGTTGCTGATCTGCGATTACTAGCGACTCCGACTTCATGGGGTCGAGTTGCAGACCCCAATCCGAACTGAGACCGGCTTTTTGGGATTCGCTCCACCTCGCGGTATCGCAGCCCTTTGTACCGGCCATTGTAGCATGCGTGAAGCCCAAGACATAAGGGGCATGATGATTTGACGTCATCCCCACCTTCCTCCGTGTTGACCACGGCAGTATCCCATGAGTTCCCACCATAACGTGCTGGCAACATAGGACGAGGGTTGCGCTCGTTGCCGGACTTAACCGAACATCTCACGACACGAGCTGACGACAACCATGCACCACCTGTAAACGAGTGTCCAAAGAGTTGACCATTTCTGGCCCGTTCTCGAATATGTCAAGCCTTGGTAAGGTTCTTCGCGTTGCATCGAATTAATCCGCATGCTCCGCCGCTTGTGCGGGCCCCCGTCAATTCCTTTGAGTTTTAGCCTTGCGGCCGTACTCCCCAGGCGGGGAACTTAATGCGTTAGCTACGACACAGAACCCGTGGAACAGGCCCTACATCTAGTTCCCAACGTTTACGGCATGGACTACCAGGGTATCTAATCCTGTTCGCTCCCCATGCTTTCGCTCCTCAGCGTCAGTTACGGCCCAGAGATCTGCCTTCGCCATCGGTGTTCCTCCTGATATCTGCGCATTCCACCGCTACACCAGGAATTCCAATCTCCCCTACCGCACTCTAGCTTGCCCGTACCCACTGCAAGCCCGAGGTTGAGCCTCGGGTTTTCACAGCAGACGCGACAAGCCGCCTACGAGCTCTTTACGCCCAATAATTCCGGACAACGCTTGCACCCTACGTATTACCGCGGCTGCTGGCACGTAGTTAGCCGGTGCTTTTTCTGCAGGTACCGTCACTTGCGCTTCTTCCCTACTAAAAGAGGTTTACAACCCGAAGGCCGTCATCCCTCACGCGGCGTTGCTGCATCAGGCTTGCGCCCATTGTGCAATATTCCCCACTGCTGCCTCCCGTAGGAGTCTGGGCCGTGTCTCAGTCCCAGTGTGGCCGATCACCCTCTCAGGCCGGCTACCCGTCGTCGCCTTGGTGAGCCATTACCTCACCAACAAGCTGATAGGCCGCGAGTCCATCCATCACCAATAAATCTTTCCAACAACTGACCATGCGGCCGCTGCTCGTATCCAGTATTAGACGCCGTTTCCAGCGCTTATCCCAGAGTGATGGGCAGGTTACTCACGTGTTACTCACCCGTTCGCCACTCTTCCACCCAGCAAGCTGGGCTTCATCGTTCGACTTGCATGTGTTAAGCACGCCGCCAGCGTTCGTCCTGAGCCAGGATCAAACTCTCCGTAAAATACTGATGTCACTAACCAGCGAAATAAGCCAGCAAGCAACGAGTTTGACCTGACAAACAAAAACAAACCATCAACCAACCCCGAAGGGCCAGTACTGACAATCCGAATTATTCATCCAAAAGAATCACACCACCGAAACCCCGAAGAGCCCCGATGACGGGATATAAAATTTGGCATTTGACAATTAAGTGCACACTATTGAGTTCTCAAGGACCAGACACCCCCCGTAACGACCCGCAGGCCCTCCGAAGAGCAACTTTCCTAACTTACCACACCCGAATCAACCCTGCAAATCAATGTCCCGGCGAACCAGAAACGATCAGCAATGATTCCCCGCATCACAGACACGAGACCACACAAGGCGGTGAGAGAGGTGGTGAGCGCATTATGTCGACCGGGCCGCTTCCGCGTCCCGCATCGTCGCGCTGACAAGGGATTACATTACGCGGGTTGCCGCCCTGGCCGCAAACCCGGCGTTAACTCCGGGCGTGTCTCCGCGTAATTCCGCCGATTTGGCAGCTTCAGGCTAGAAGACGACATCCGAATCCGGAACTAGCCGGCCACGACTCCAGCAAGGGTTTTCTTCCCTCGGCGCAGCACCGCGTATCGTCCGTGCAACAAATCCGCGGATGCAAGAACCTGATCTTCCGACGTCACGGCACTGTTGTTCACATAGACACCGCCCTGTGAGATTGCGCGCCGCGCCTCGCTCGCGCTTGCTACCAACCCGGAGTCGACGAGCAGTTGGGCAATCCCTGCTCCTCCCGAACCGCTCGCGCGTGGGAGTTCCGCAAGGGCTGCGTGAAGCGTGTCCGCATCAAGAGAAGCGAGCTCTCCTCGCCCAAAGAGGGCCTCTGAGGCATCGATTGCCGCCTGAGTTGCCTCCGCCCCATGCACCAGCGTCGTCACTTCGAGCGCCAAGCGCTTCTGCGCTGCGCGCCGGAACGGCTCTTCGGCGACCAGGAGCTCCAACTCTTCGATCTCAGCACGGTTGAGGAACGTGAAGACCTTGAGTCGGTCCACCACATCCGCGTCTGCCTGGTTGAGCCAAAACTGGTAGAACCGGTAAGGCGAGCACATTTCTGGATCGAGCCAAATCGCGTTCCCCTCGCTCTTCCCGAACTTCGTTCCATCGGAGTTCGTGATGAGTGGCGTCCCGATCGCGTGCGCGGTCGCTCCTTCGACTTTCCGGATCAGGTCGGTTCCGCTCGTGAGATTGCCCCACTGATCGCTGCCGCCGGTCTGCAGCACACAGCGGTACTGCCGAAACAGTTCGAGAAAGTCAAAGCCCTGCAGCACCTGGTAACTGAACTCGGTGTAGCTGATCCCGGCTTCACTGTTGAGGCGCGCGGCAACCGCATCTTTCTTGAGCATGGTCCCCACTCGGAAGTGTTTTCCCACGTCTCGCAGAAAGTCGATCGCCGAAAGTGGAGCAGTCCAGTCGAGGTTGTTGACGAGCCGCACAGCGTTCTCGCCCTCCCCTGAAAGGAATCTGCTCACCTGACCCTGCAAGCGCGTCACCCATTCGGCAACGGTGTCGCGGCTATTCAGGGTGCGCTCGGCGGTAGGCCGGGGATCCCCAATCAGCCCTGTGGATCCCCCTACAAGTCCGAGCGGCTGATGTCCCGCGATCTGCAACCGTCGGAGCAGCAAGAGCTGGACGAGGTTACCGAGGTGCAGACTCGGTGCAGTCGGATCGAACCCGCAATAGTACGTGATTGGCTCACCCGCGAGGAGATCAGCGAGCGTTTGCTCGTCGGTCGACACGTGGACCAGGCCGCGCCACTTCAGCTCCTCCCACAGGGTCGCGAAACTATCATCGTTACGCTGGGAAGCAAGGATCTCGGTGCGTTCACTCGTTGCAGACACGCCTGTCATCGTACCGCGCCTTCTAATGAGTTCTTGTCAGCTGGCGACGGCCCGGAACTCAGCTATCCGCTCGACGAGTCGCGCGAGCTGCTCGTCCACGCGCACGCGAGCCGTGCCTCCCGTCCCCACTCGGGAGTTGACGGAGCCCTCGATCGTCAACACCTCGCGCACGTCTGGCGTCAGGTGTGGTGAAACCGCAGCAAGTTCCTCATCATTCGGCTCGTGCAGCTCGATCCCTCGATCCTCGCAGTAACGCACGAGCTCCCCCGAGATTTCATGCGCGTCGCGGAAGATCACGCCCTGCTTTACCAGCCATTCGGCGACGTCAGTGGCGAGGGAGAAGCCTTGCGGTGCCAGACTGGCCATCCGATCCACATCGAAGCGCATCGTCGCGACCATGCCGGTAAATGCCGGCAATAGGATCTCGAGTTGATTGACGGAGTCGAGGACCGGCTCCTTGTCTTCCTGGAGGTCACGGTTGTAGGCGAGGGGTAGACCCTTCAGTGTCGCGAGCAGCCCGGTGAGATTTCCGATCAGACGACCCGACTTCCCGCGCGCCAACTCAGCGATATCGGGGTTCTTCTTCTGCGGCATAATCGACGAGCCGGTGGAGTAGCCGTCGTGCAGACGGACGAATCCGAACTCCTTGGTGTTCCAAAGAATGATCTCCTCGCTGAGTCGCGAGAGATCGATGCCTATCTGAGCGCAGATGAACGCAAATTCTGCAACCACATCGCGTGCGGCGGTTCCGTCGATTGAGTTCTCGAGTGGATCCCCCAGCCCGAGCTCGGCAGCAACGAGGCGGGGGTCGAGGCCTAAGGAGCTTCCAGCGAGAGCACCCCCGCCATAGGGCGACCGACGGGCCCGCACTGACCAGTCACGCAAACGCTCGAGGTCGCGCACAATCGGCCACGCGTGCGCAGCAAGTTGATGGGCAAGCAGCACTGGCTGGGCGTGTTGGAGATGTGTGCGGCCCGGCAAGATAGCTTTCGGGTGGGCTAGAGCCTGCGAGAGGAGCGCCTCGACCAAATCGAGAAGCTGCCTGCGCAAGACCGCAGCGTGGTCGAGCAGGTACAAGCGCACCAATGTGGCAATCTGGTCGTTGCGACTGCGACCGGCGCGAAGCTTACCGCCGAGCTGCACCCCGGTGATTTCAATGAGTCCCCGCTCGAGCGCGGAATGGACATCCTCGTCGTCTGGAGCAGGCAAGAACCGACCATCGGCGACGCGCGCGGCGAGTTCGTCGAGGGCCTCGTGCATGCGGGCAAGTTCGCCGCTATCGAGGTATCCTGCAGACTCGAGCGCCGCCGCGTGGGCTTTCGAGCCACGGATGTCGTACTGGGCAAGCACCCAGTCAAACTGAGTGGATTTACTCAGAAGCTGCAGCTCTGGCGAGGGCCCGCTTTCGAACCGCCCACCCCACAGCGCTCCGGCCTCCGCGGCTCGGTTTTCGTTCTCGCTCATTTGCTCTCCTTCAATAACCAGGCCATCAGTGCCTTCTGGGCATGCAAGCGGTTCTCCGCTTCATCCAGCACGACGCTCTGTGGTCCGTCGATGACCTCCGCAGCCACCTCAAAATCGCGGTACGCGGGGAGACAATGCAAAAAGATCGCGTCGGGTTTGGCGTGGGCCATCAGTGCAGAATCTACGCGATACCGCCCGAACGTCTCGATGCGCGAGGCTTTCTCCGCCTCTTGACCCATCGACACCCAAGTGTCAGTGATGACCGCGTCAGCACCACTCACCGCAGCTACCGGATCTGAGGTCACCGTGACGCTCCCGCCAGTTTCGGACGCAATGCGCTCGGCATCGGCGACGATATCGGGCCGGGGCAGGAAGCCCTCCGGTCCAGCAACACGAATGTGCATGCCGGCGGTCGCAAACCCCAAGAGATACGACTGCCCCATGTTGTTGGCGGCGTCGCCGACGTAGGCTGCGGTCAGACCCGCAAGCTCTCCTCGGTGTTCTCGAATGGTCTGGAGGTCCGCGAGGATCTGGCACGGGTGAAAGTCGTCTGACAGTGAATTGATCACCGGCACGGTCGAGCCCGCCGCCATCTCTTCAAGCCCCGCGTGGGCAAAGGTGCGCCACACGATGAGATCCACCATGCGAGACAAAACCCGCGAGGTATCGGTGATCGATTCCTTCACACCGAGTTGAGTCTCGCCCGGGTTGACGATGATCGCGTTGCCGCCCAGCTCTGCAATCCCTGCCGCGAAACTGAAGCGAGTGCGGGTTGAGGTCTTGTCGAAGAAGACCGCGGCGGATCTCGGGCCCTCGAGAGGTCGTTCAGCGAATCGATCCCGCTTCAGGCGTGCCGCAAGGTCGAGAACCTCGAGCTGTTCGGCGGGCGTCAGATCGTCATCACGCAGAAAGTGTCTCGTCACCCGCCCAGTCTAACGAGGACGGGGCAGGGCAAATGCCCTGCCCCGTCCTCGAGAAGCGGTGCTCTCGCGATTACTTCGCGAGCTGCTGCTTCAACCGCGATGCCGAACGGGCGCGCATGTTCGCGTCGAGATGCACCTTGCGGATCCGCACGACCTCAGGGGTAACCTCGACGCACTCGTCTTCGCGAGCGAACTCTAGGCACTCCTCAAGGGTGAGCTGACGCGGCGGAGTCATCGATTCGAAGGTATCTGAGCTCGCCGCACGCATGTTGGTGAGCTTCTTCTCCTTCGTGATATTCACGTCCATGTCTTCGCTACGCGAGTTCTCACCGATAACCATGCCCTCGTACACCTCCTGCGTCGGCTGCACGAAAAATGACATGCGCTCCTGCAAGTTGATGAGCGAGAAGGGGGTCACGACGCCGGAGCGGTCGGCCACGATCGAGCCGTTGTTGCGCGTGACGATCGGACCCGCCCACTCGTCGTAGCCGTGGGCAATCGCGTTGGCGATGCCCGTACCACGGGTCGTGGTCATAAACTCAGAACGGAAACCGATGAGGCCTCGCGAGGGAACGATGAACTCCATGCGCACCCATCCGGTGCCGTGGTTGGTCATATTCTCCATGCGCCCCTTGCGAGCAGCGAGCAGCTGGGTAATCGCCCCGAGGTGCTCCTCCGGAGTATCAATGGTGAGGTGCTCGTATGGCTCGTGGGTCTTACCGTTGACCTCTTTCGTGACGACCTGAGGCTTTCCAACGGTGAGCTCAAATCCTTCACGACGCATATTTTCAACGAGAATTGCGAGTGCAAGCTCACCACGACCCTGCACCTCCCACGCATCGGGGCGCCCCACGTCGAGCACGCGCAGTGAAACGTTGCCGATAAGCTCGCGATCAAGGCGATCCTTAATCATGCGCGCAGTGAGCTTGTGGCCCTTCACCTTGCCGACGAGCGGTGAGGTGTTCGCACCAATGGTCATCGAGATGGCCGGCTCATCGACCGAAATGGCAGGGAGCGGGCGGACGTCTTCCGCGTCACAGATCGTCTCACCAATGGTGATGTTTTCGATGCCCGCAATAGCCACGATGTCGCCGGGGCCCGCCTTCTCCGCAGGGAAGCGAGTGAGCGCTTTGGTGAGCATCATCTCGGTGATGCGCACATTCTGCACGGTGCCATCCTGCTTGACCCACGCAACAGTCTCCCCCTTGTGGATCCAGCCGTTGTGAACGCGCAGCAGGGCGATACGGCCGAGGAACGGCGAGGAGTCGAGGTTCGTGACGTGCGCCTGCAGCGGGTGCTCATCGTCGAAGCTCGGCGCAGGCACGCGCTCGAGGATGGTCTCGAACAGGGGCTCGAGATCCAAATTGTCAGGGAGATCGCCGTTATCCGGACGATTGTGGCTTGCGGCACCGGCGCGGCCCGACAGGTACACGGTGGGAACATCCAGCACGGCATCCACATCGATTTCGGGGTGATCTTCGGAGAGATCCGAAGCAAGGCCCAGCAAGAGATCCTGCGCCTCCCCCACGACCTCGTCAATGCGCGCATCCGGGCGATCGGTCTTGTTGACTGCGAGAATCACGGGAAGCTTCGCTTCGAGCGCCTTGCGCAGTACAAATCGAGTCTGCGGCAGCGGCCCCTCGGAAGCATCGACCAGCAGAACCACACCGTCAACCATAGAGAGCGCGCGTTCCACCTCGCCACCGAAGTCGGCGTGACCTGGTGTATCGACGACGTTGATAATGATGGGCCCATTCTTCGCATGCGCGCCAACGTAGGTAATGGCCGTGTTCTTGGCCAGAATAGTGATGCCCTTTTCGCGCTCGAGATCGTTCGAGTCCATCACCCGATCGTCCATCTCGGAATGCGCGTCAAAGGAGTTGGTCTGACGCAGCATGGCATCAACAAGAGTCGTCTTGCCGTGGTCGACGTGAGCGACAATGGCAACGTTGCGGAGGTCTTCGCGAGTGGCGAGAGCCATAGAGGTAGTTCCTAACGAACGAAATACGAAATGCCGGCGGCGCGGATGCCAGGCGCGACACGATGGGCCGAGCGCAAGAAAGCCGACACACTACTCTAACGGATCAGTCTGTGGGGTCGCCAAGCTTCTGCCGCGAGGCGAGACCTGCGGCCGCCTCGAGCACGCACAGAGCTGCCAGCCGCACGGTGCGGCCATCCGCGGAATCCGCCGATGCATCCACCTCGGCAATGTCAATGCCTCGCACTCGATCGTCCGCAGCAAAGAGGCGAGCAAAGCGTCGCAACTCGTGCGCCAGCAACCCGCCTGGCACCGAGGCGGGACACCCCGGCGCGACCGCACGATCGCAGACATCAACGTCAAGATCGACGTGGATCGCGCCGCCTCCCGACCCCGCAGTCTCAAGCGCCTCGGCGACCACTGAGGGAATTGGTCGATCGTGAAGTTCGTCTCTGTGCACCACCGTGATACCGAGAGTCCTGGCGCGCTCACGGTAAGCCCGCGAGTTGGCAAAGTCTGCGATGCCGATCTGCACGATGCGATGCGGATCAAGCCCTGCTTCAATGAGCCGCCGCACCGGTGAACCGTTGCTTCTCCCATCACGGAGATCATGGTGCGCGTCGAGCGTCACGAGCCCGGCGGTGCGAAGCCCGGCAACTCCTCCGACCACCCCGATGGCGGCGGGCACGGTCATTGCGTTGTCACCCCCGAGCGCCACCACGAGCCGAGCCTGCGTCGCGAGGGCCGCCACAGCTTCAGCGGCATTCTCCTCGCCCGAAACGGAGTCCGGGGCTGGGAGATCTCCCGCGTCAACAATGCGCAGGACCTCGTCGAGGACCAGTTCGCGTTCTGCACCGCGCACCCCGGGAGACCTCGGATCCACGAGATGACTTGAATAGCGCCGCAGTGCACGCCGCACCGCGGCGGGAGTTTCGTGCGCGTTGGAGGGCGAGAGCGAGGTACGCGAGGTGGGAATACCCACGAGCGCGAGGTCGACCGACTCGCCTGGACGCGGCGGTGGCCAGCCACCGGTGCGGGGCCACAGCGGATCGTTCGACAGCTCTGTCAGTTTGACGTGCATCAGGCTCCAAACTTTTGTCATCCTAGCCTCGTCCACTCGCAACACGAATGCTCTTCACGAATGGGCGGAAAGCGTCAGAATGAGCCGGCTTTCCAACATCTTCTGCCCATTCTTGCGAAGCGAATGCCCGGCATGGAGCGGACAGCGCACCAGACGTCTGGGATTCCGGACACCCGGGTGGATTGAGGGCTGCCGTCGCGGCGTGACGTGCGCTGGAATCGTGGAATGAACGATCACGCTCCTCACACGGTTACCCTCGGCGAAAGACCATTGAGCATCGGCGAGCTAGTCGCCGTCGCGCGCGAAGACGCTCGGGTGGCGCTCGACCGCAACGCGCTCGCCCGGATCGCGGAGAGTCGCCGCATCATCGACAGGCTCGCAGATGACTCGCAGCCACACTACGGCGTCTCGACAGGCTTTGGCGCGCTTGCAAAGGTGCAGATTCCCGCAGAGAACCGAGCTCAACTGCAGCGCAGCCTGATTCGCTCGCACGCTGCTGGAACCGGCCCGGAGGTGGAGCGCGAGGTGGTTCGAGCACTCATGCTGCTCCGCCTCAACACCCTTGCGACCGGTCGTACCGGCGTGCGACCGGTCGTCGCGGAGACGTACGCGGCGATGCTGAACGCGGGTATCACACCGATCGTGCACGAGTACGGTTCGCTCGGATGCTCAGGCGACCTCAGCCCGCTCGCTCACTGCGCACTTGCGCTCATCGGCGAGGGCTCGGTGCGGGTGGGGGTGGATCGCGAAGCCGCCCCCGTACCGGCAGCCGCGGCACTTGCGCGCGCCGGGATCGAGCCGGTGGTACTCAAGGAGAAGGAGGGACTTGCCCTCATCAATGGCACCGACGGGATGCTCGGAATGCTGTGCCTGGCGCTCCACGACCTGTCCGCGCTGCTCAAAGTCGCCGATCTCGCCGCCGCGGCGAGTGTCGAGGCGCTCATGGGATCAGATGCGGTGTTCGTGCCAGAGCTGCAGGCGCTCCGTCCGCACCCCGGTCAAGCCGCAGCCGCCGCGAACATGGCGCGGGTGCTGAGCGATTCAGGCCTGGTCCAGCGAGCGCGCGCAGGCGAATTCACGAGAGTACAGGACGCGTACTCGCTGCGCTGTGCCCCGCAGGTGCACGGCGCAGCGCGCGACACGGCGGCGCACGCCGCCGGGGTGGCGGAGATTGAGCTGCGGTCCGCAATCGACAACCCAGTCGTGCTGCCTGATGGTCGGGTGGAGTCAAACGGCAACTTTCATGGCGCCCCCGTGGGCTACGTGCTCGACTTCTTGGCGATCGCGGTGGCGGATCTCGCCAGCATCTCGGAGCGACGCACTGATCGGTTCCTTGACGTGTCACGCAACCACGGGCTGCCGCCGTTTCTCGCCGCAGACCCCGGCCTCGACTCAGGTCTCATGATCGCGCAGTACACGGCTGCCGGAATCGTGAGTGAGCTGAAGCGCCTCGCTGCGCCGGCCTCGGCTGACTCAATTCCCTCGTCGGCAATGCAGGAGGATCACGTCTCGATGGGCTGGCACGCTGGGCGAAAGCTCCGGCGTTCGCTCGACGGACTCAGCCGCGTACTCGGCATCGAGCTACTCGCTTCCACTCGCGCTCTTGATTTTCGTGCCGCCAGCGGAACGGGCGTGCCCTCCCCCGCGACAGCCGCGATCCACCGACTATTCCGCACCCGCATTGCCGCACCTACGACCGATACCTTTCTCTCCCCACTCATCGATGCCGCGCATCAATTCGTGGTCTCCGGTGCCGTGTTGGAAGCTGCGGAGCGCGCACTTGCGGAGCCACTTCGGTGATACGCGTTCGAAGGGCCTCGCGATAGGCTGCCGCTGTGACTCAGCCAAAGGTGCCCGCAGCGGATCGGACTCTGCGCATCTTGTCGCTCCTCGCCGGGGCACGAGGCCCACTCCCCGCGAGCATGATTGCGACCCAGCTCAAGCTGCCACGGTCGACGGTCTATCACCTGCTCGATACCCTGCAGGAACACGGCTTCGTAATGCACGTGGCAGAGGAGAATAGGTACGGACTCGGAATTGCCGCGTTCGAACTCAGTTCGGCGTATACGCGGCAGGAACCACTCACGCGGATCGGGCGGACTCTCCTCACCGCCCTCGTGGATCGCGTGCGCGTAAGCGCCCACCTCGCGGTGCCTCATGGCCGCGACGTGCTCTACGTCGTGGAAGAACGCGCGCAGGGGGCACCTGCGCTAGTCACCGGTGTCAACGTGCGGCTCCCCATGCACTTAACGGCTAGCGGACGAGCCATCCTCGCGGCACTTCCGCGGGCACAGGTGCGGGCACTGTATCCGGACCGAGACGCCTTCGTGCATCGGCATGACCTGAGCGGGACGCGCAGCACCGCCGGAACGAGCGGCCGTGACCAAGAGGTTGACATCGACCGGTACTCGAGACTGCGTGCGGTGCTAGACGCCACGACCACGCGCGGTTTTGCACTCGAGCACGGGTCGGTTACGCCGGGATTCTCCTCCGTCGCGATGCCAGTGATCGACCACCGCGGGTGGCCGGTCGCCGCGATCGCGCTCACGTTTCGCGACGATGAGGTGACAGCGGATCATCCCGCCGAACTCGCCGCGCAGGTGCGCGCGGCCGCAGAGGCGCTCTCCGCTCGCATCCACGGCCGCACCGCACACTGACACGCGCGAATGGCGCGCGCGACCGCAGCGCACGATCATCTCAGGCGAACGCCAGCCTTCCACACCGCCGCGGTCAGTGGCACACCCGGCCGGTATGCAAGGTGCGTCACTGAGGGTGCCTCGAGAACCTGCAGATCGGCGCGGGCTCCAGTACGGATCACTCCAACGGCGGGCTGCGCAGCGCCTCGGGGGTCGATCCACCCGTTCTCGTGCATGCCAAGCGCTCGGGCACCGCCCAGAGTCGCCGCGCGTACCGCCTCCGCCACCGTCATCCCCATTTGCAGAACTGCGGTGGCCACGCAGAACCCCATCGAGGTTGTGAAAGATGTGCCCGGATTACAGTTGGTAGCGATCGCGACCACGGCACCCGCATCGATCAGTTGCCGCGCAGGTGCGAGTGGCACGCGGGTGGACAGGTCGCAGGCTGGTAGGACCGTTGCCACCGTGCCTCGGCGGCCCCCCTCCCAAGACTGCGCCAGCGCGCTAACGTCGGAGTCGGTGAGGAATCCGACGTGGTCGACGCTCATCGATCCGTGCTCGACCGCGAGTTGCACGCCCGGGCCGTGCCCGAGCTGGTTGCCATGTACGCGTGTCGCAAGGCCGGCGGAGGCCGCCGACTCGAGCACCCGACGCGCGGCAGTCTCGTCGAAGGCGCCCACCTCGCAGAACACGTCGACTGAGCTCACGTAGGGTGCAGCAGCCTCAAGCATCGGCCCGGTGACGAGGTCGAGGTAGGTGTCAGGATCCACTCCCGCAGGAACCACATGCGCACCAAGGAAGGTGACTGCGTCCGCGTGTCTCGCTGAGATGCACGCGGACCGGAGCTCATCTTGAACGGTGAGCCCGTAGCCGGTTTTCGTCTCGATGCTCGTTGTACCGCCACGATGGGCCTCAGCGATCAGCCGCGTCAGGTTCGCTTCGAGCTCCGCGTCTCCTGCCCGCCGGGTCGCCTTCACCGTACTGTTGATGCCGCCCGCAGCATATGTCACCCCCTCCATACGTGCCTCGAATTCTTGGCTGCGGTCACCCGCGAAGACCATGTGGGTATGCGAGTCAACCCACCCGGGCAACACCGCGCGCCCCTCAGCGTCGAATCGCTTATCGGCAGCGGGCGCGTCGGCCGCGCGACCGACCCAAACCACAGTGTTGCCTTCGATCACCACTGCGGCACCGGAGACGAGTTGGTCGTCGTTGGTCGTGAGCTCGCCGATGTTGTCGATCAACAGTGTCTGACTCATGTGGATCCCCTGTGGCGTAACCCTGGTAAGTTACCAGGCCCGGCCGGTGTTGCGAATCACCGGTTCCATTGGCACGTGCACGCCGCGGTCCCGGGCAACCTCGGCAGCGCGCTCGTACCCGGCATCGACATGACGGATCACCCCCATGCCCGGGTCATTCGTCAATAGTCGCTGCAGTTTCTCTGCGGCGAGCGCCGTGCCGTCTGCGACGGACACTTGCCCGGAGTGCAGCGAGCGGCCGATTCCGACTCCACCACCGTGGTGCAGCGACACCCAGGTCGCCCCCGACGACGACGCGAGCAGCGCGTTCAGAAATGGCCAGTCGGCGATCGCATCCGAACCGTCGGCCATGGCCTCTGTCTCACGGTACGGAGAGGCGACCGAGCCGGAGTCAAGGTGGTCACGCCCGATCACGATGGGAGCGCGCAGCTTGCCCTCGGCAACGAGCTCGTTGAAGCGCAACGCAGCCTTCGCGCGATCCCCATACCCGAGCCAACAGATGCGCGCGGGAAGTCCCTCAAACTCGACCCGCTCTTGCGCGGCGCGGATCCACCGATGGAGGTGCGCGTCGTTCGGAAAGAGTTCCAGGATCGCCTCATCGGTCACGCGAATGTCTTCAGGATCTCCGGAGAGAGCCACCCACCGAAACGGGCCGAGCCCCTCGCAAAAGAGTGGCCGAATGTATGCGGGAACAAAACCGGGGAACTCGAATGCGCGGTCGTTCCCGCCGAGCCTCGCCTCGTCGCGGATCGAGTTGCCATAGTCGAAGACCTCGGCGCCCGCATCTTGAAAACCCACCATCGCTGCAACCTGCGCCGCCATAGACCTGCGGGCGGCGAGAGTGAATGCTTCGGGATCGGCAGCGGCACGCGCCTGCCAGTCGGCAACACTGATTTCGGCCGGCAGGTATGACAGTGGGTCGTGCGCACTCGTTTGATCGGTCACCACATTGATCGTGACCTCGCCCGCGAGGTGCCGACGAAGCACCTCGGGAAAAACTTCGGCGGCGTTGCCAACGAGTCCGACCGACCAGCCTCGCCGATCTGCCTGCGCTCGCTGGACCTTCGCGATGGCCTCGTCGAGATCGGTGACGACCTCGTCGAGGTATCGTTTGCCGAGCCGTCGCCTCAGTCGAGTCTCGTCGACATCAACAATCAGGCACGCGCCGGCGTTGAGCGTCACCGCGAGCGGCTGCGCACCCCCCATGCCGCCGCACCCCCCAGTGAGCGTGATCGTGCCCGCAAGGGTGCCTTCCGCTGCGCCATCCGGCTGCGCGGCAAGGCTGCCGCGGGCGGCGAGCTTTCTCGCCACCGCGGCGAACGTCTCATAGGTGCCCTGCAGGATGCCCTGGGTGCCGATGTAGATCCACGACCCCGCGGTCATCTGCCCGTACATGGTGAGCCCCTCCGCTTCGAGACGGCGAAACTCCGGCCAGTTCGCCCAGTCGCCGACGAGATGCGAATTCGCAATCAGCACACGTGGAGCCCACACGTGGGTGCGAAAGACGCCCACCGGCTTTCCTGATTGAACAAGCAGGGTTTCGTCATCTTCGAGGCCACGAAGAGTATCGATGATCGCGTCAAACGCTTCCCAGCTGCGCGCAGCCCGACCCGTTCCGCCATACACGACCAAGTCATCGGGTCGCTCGGCTACCTCCGGGTCGAGGTTATTCATCAACATTCGTAGCGGTGCCTCGGTTTGCCAGCTCCTGGCCGAAATCTGTGGGCCGCGAGGCGGACGGACGGGGCGGGCGCCAGGAAGAGCCATGGTGGTGCCTTTCGGGAGGGTGCGCGTGTGGATCGTGGATCTGGGTTCCATCTCACCCTCCCGATCCCCGTCAGACAACGCTCACAACACCTTGACTGTCCGGTATCTGAGACGCGCCTAACCGAAGTTCCTTCGCACTTCGAGGTATCGGCTTTCGGGTACTGCTTTGAACCTCCCCACCACCTCGTCGAACGGGACCAGAACGACCTTATCGCCACGAAGTGCGGCGAGCATGCCCCACTGACCGGCATCTATTGCATCAGCTCCAGCAAATCCCGTGCGTGTCGCGAGCACCCGATCAAATGCAGTCGGGGAGCCACCCCGCTGAACGTATCCCAGCACGGTCGCGCGGGTTTCAATCTTGGTGCGTTCTTCGATCATCGGAGCAAGCACTTCGGCAATGCCACCGAGGCGCGGCTGCCCAAACCCGTCGACCCCCTGACGCGTTACCGCTTCCTCCATGCCATCGAGCACAAAGCCTTCGGCGACGACCACGAGCGAGGAACGTCCGCGTTCCTGCACGCTCATCACCCATTCGGCGATCTGCTCGAGCGATTCGGGATGCTCAGGAATGAGGGTGACCTGCGCCCCTCCGGCCATGCCGGAATGCAAGGCGATCCACCCCGCGTGGCGCCCCATCACCTCGAGCAGCATGCAACGACGATGCGATTCACCCGTGGTTCGCAGACGGTCGATCGCCTCGGTGGCGGTCGAAACCGCGGTATCGAAGCCGAAGGAGTAGTCGGTACCCACAATGTCGTTGTCAATGGTTTTCGGAAGCCCTACAACCCGAATGCCCTGATCGTGCAGCATCTTCGACACTCGATGCGTACCGTCTCCGCCGATCAGGATGAACCCGTCGATGCCGTACTCGGTCATTCGCTCGCGGATCATGATGAAGTCTTCGGGCTCCCCGCCGCGGGAAGAAAATGGGCTCACCCGGCTGGTGCCGAGCATGACCCCGCCGTGCGGCGCGATCCCGCGAACCGCGCGGCGATCGAGTTCGATCCAATCCCGTTCGAGGAACCCTCGCCAGCCATCCATGAATCCGATCATCTCGTGGCCCAGCACCTCAACCCCACGCAACACCACCCCGCGGATTGCAGCATTCATGCCCGGGCTGTCGCCGCCACTGCAGAGCACACCGATTCTCATACCAGTCAGCCTAGTTGGCGAGGTCTGCGAGCGGGCGGCCACGATGAGAACAGCTGGGACGCGTTCGAAAACCCAGCGGTGATGCCCCACCGCCGGTACGCTGATCGCGTGACCGCTGATCGACTGCCGACGTCCGAGCCCTCGAATACCCGCCTGAAGTGGGAAATCGCTATTGTGCTCGCCCTCTCTTTCGGAGCTTCGGCAGTGTACGCGGTAGTGACCATTATCGAGCGGGTTACGCGAGAAACTTCGCTGGCCTCCCAGACCGCGACCATCAACCGCGCACTGTCCGAACGGCCCTGGTTCGATCTCATTTACCAGCTGCTCGGGTTCACTTTTGGCCTCGCCCCGGTAGCCCTCGTCATATATCTGCTGTGGCGCGAGCAGCGCCCGCACTTGGCGCGCCTCGGCTTCGGGCGATCCGCAGGGGCGAAACGGAGCTGGTGGATCACCGAAACCGGCGGCGGTGTACTGCTCGCCGCAGCGATCGGCATCCCGGGACTCGGTTTCTACCTGGCAAGCAAAGCACTCGGCATCAATGTCACCGTGGTGCCGACGAGCCTGGACACCTTCTGGTGGACGATCCCGGTGCTCGTACTCGCGGCGCTGAGGGCGGCGCTGGGCGAGGAAATCATTGTGGTCGCCTATCTCTTCGAGCGGCTACGGCGGCTCGGGCTAGGTACGACCTCCATCATCGTCGTAAGTGCCGTGCTGCGCGGAACCTATCACCTCTACCAAGGCTTCGGAGGGTTTCTTGGCAACGTGATCATGGGGCTCATATTTGGGTGGATCTACCAACGCACCGGGCGCGTACTGCCGCTCGTCATCGCGCACTGGGTGCTCGACATTGTGAGCTTTGCCGGATACCCGCTCGCTCTGGCCTGGTGGCCAGAGCTATTCGGGGTACCCGGCCCGTAACTGGCTACAGCGGTCGGATACTCTCTACGATTGCGGCAGTGAGACCCCACAGCTCGTCAAACACCTCGGGCGCATCAGCGCACGTCTCCGCCGGCTTCAGCACCTCATAGGTGGAGTCAACCTTCACGATTCCCCACTGTGATCGCATCGCTGCGCAGGACTCAGGGAGCGAGTCGATCAGCGCGGATGTCAGCACGAGTCGATTCTCGGCATCGATCATGTAGCTGGTCTGCCCGAACCGGCTACTGAGGTCTGCCGAGATGCCCCACTGCGGAACATCGAGGAGCATCGTCGAACCCACCTCAACACTGGGTGGCTGGTCGCCGGTCGGCACCGAGGATTCCGGGTCGTCTGACGGAGAAGGTGCGCTGGAGGGAGTGTCTTCGGGCGCTGGTGCCTCGGTTGTTACCGGCGCAGCGGTCGGCGCAGGATCTCCCGCGCTTCCGAGTGAATTCACAATAAAGATTGAGGCAACGAGCGCGATGATCGCCCCCACGCCCACGATGATCCATGGCAAAAACTTCTTTCCACCGGAGCCACCGGTGACAGAAATCTTCTCGTACTCATCACCGGTGCGGGTGTCAGAATCGGATGCAGGCGTCAGACCGAAAATGGACGACTCGTCTGCCTGCGGGAGCGGTGCCGTGGGCGGCGCCGACCGAGGCTGCTCAGGAGGCAGTATCCCCGCGGTGGGCACCGGCCGGGCTGCGGGTCGCGGTGCGCTTGCGATTGGAGCGAAGTCGGATGAGGCGAAGGCCCCCGGCTCAGCGGGCTGCTCCTCTGGTCGACTCGGCGACGGCATGTCGAGACGCTCGAGTGGTTGAGTGGGCGGCTGCGGATCATTTTGCGCCGCCGCCTTCGCGCCGGGAGCAGGCGTCATTGAGGGCGGCAACAGGAGCGGCGTCACTCCCGAATCAGGCGAAGACGATCTCCTTGGCTCCGGAAGAATAAGCGGCACGGGATCGGGATCCACCGCCTGCTGCCGGCGCAGACCGATCAACTCATCAAAGCTGAGACCCGACTGTTGGTCGGCGGATGGGGTGGCCGCCCGCGGAACCTGAGACGGCTCCGCTTTCGCAGCCTCGCCATCCGAAGCCGCCGGCGCGGTGGGCTTGCTCTGCTGCTTAGGTTCGGGGTCGCCTTCGGTCGCCGATTCTAAGAACGCGCGCAGTTCCTCGTCATTCACCCTGACAGACTACCGGGCAACAGCGTGAAGACGCTGCCGCGAGAACTACACACGCTCGGAAACTACCCCGTTCTCGACATGCCAGCGACGATCCAACCGCACCGTATCGAGCATTCGACGGTCGTGTGTGACCAGCAGCAACGCACCCTCATAAGTGTCGAGCGCCTGCTCAAGCTGCTCGATCGCGGGCAAATCGAGGTGGTTGGTGGGCTCGTCGAGAACGAGCACGTTCACTCCCTTGGCCTGCAACAGCGCCAGACCGGCACGTGTGCGCTCCCCAGGGGAGAGTTCGCCTGCGACGCGCATCACATGGTCAGCTTTTAAGCCAAACTTCGCGAGCAGTGTGCGGATCTCGGCAGCCGATAGCTCGGGCACGAGTGCTTCGAACGTATCCGCGAGAGGCTGTAGGCCGGCAAACAGGGATCTCGTCTGATCCACCTCACCAATTGCGACGGAAGTTCCGAGCGTCGCCGAGCCGAAATCTGGTGCCTGCCGGCCCAAAAGCATCCGCAACAGTGTGGACTTCCCCGCGCCGTTCGGGCCGGTGATGCCGATCCGTTCGCCGCCATGAAACTGCAGCGATACAGGGCCAAGCGAAAAGTCACCCTGATGAACCACCGCCGCGTTTAGTGTCGCGACCACCCCGCTCGACCTCGGTGCGGCACCGATCGTGAACTCAAGTTGCCATTCCTTACGCGGTTCCTCGACCTCCTCGAGGCGCCTGATCCGGCTCTCCATCTGACGCACTTTCTGCGCCTGCTTTTCGCTGGACTCGGTAGACGCTTTTCGCCGGATCTTGTCGTTATCAGGTGCCTTTTTCATGGCGTTTCGCACGCCCTGGCTCGACCACTCTCGTTGCATGCGCGCACGAGCCACGAGATCGGCTTTCTTCGCAGCGAAACCTTCGTAGTCATCCCGCTTATGCTGTCGGGCGATCTCGCGCTCCTCGAGATACGAATCGTAGCCGCCACCGAACACACGATTGCTGTGCTGCGCGAGATCGAGTTCGAGCACGCGGGTCACACACCGGGCAAGGAACTCGCGATCGTGGCTCACGAGCACGACGCCGCCTCGCAAACCCTGAACGAAGTTCTCGAGTCGTTCTAGACCGTCAAGGTCGAGATCGTTGGTGGGCTCATCGAGCAGCACGATATCAAATCGTGAGAGAAGAAGAGCAGCGAGCCCGACGCGCGCAGCCTG
Organism: Leucobacter shiyiweii; assembly: GCF_052446065.1. Taxonomy (GTDB): domain Bacteria; phylum Actinomycetota; class Actinomycetes; order Actinomycetales; family Microbacteriaceae; genus Leucobacter. Next base: position 1,755,637 of record NZ_CM127080.1, read on the forward strand.
CCCGCCAGATAGCGAAGTCATGAGCGACTCCGGAGAGAGTCCGCTCACACCGTCCAGTGTCGCGGAACCTACGCCTGCAGCAGGCCTGTTCAATACCAGGCCCAGCTCTGCGAGTATCGCGGGCAACCGCTCTTCAAGATCTGCGGCTCCGCTCGCAAGCCAGCGATCAAGCGCGGCTGCATACACGTCGCCTGGGTCGGGGGTGCCTGGCGGCTGTGGCTCAAGATTTCCGAGCGCCTCGGCGGCCGCGTCCATCTCGCTCGTGGCACGCGCGCAACCCGTTCTCCGAGCGATATAGCCCGCGATCGTTTCCCCGGCGACTCGCTCGTGCTCCTGCGGGAGAAACCCCACAAACGCGTCGCTCGGTGCCAGACTCACCGTTCCCGCCTGCGGTTCGACCTCACCGGCGAGTATGCGTAGGAGCGTCGACTTTCCCGCACCGTTTACCCCCACCACTCCGATGACATCGCCCGGAGCAACCGTGAGGTTGAGACCGTCAAACAGGGTGCGGTGTGCGTAGCCACCAGCTAAGCCATGGGCTACGAGCGTTCCGGTCATCAGCCCAGCTTATTCAGTCCTGGAGAGGCGGGTGAACGGTCCCCCGAACGCTCACCTAAAGCCGACGCCACTCAACGCTGTGCGAATGCCAGAATGTGCACGCGACTCTCTGGGGTGGCGGCACACTAGAGAACCTTCTTCACCACACCAGATTTCAATTGCATCTGACCGAACCCGGGTACCTTCGCATCAATGTCGTGATCTCCCACGCCGTCGGAGATCAACCGAATGCCGCGCACCTTGGTTCCGACCTTGACGACCCCGCCGCCTGCACCCTTGATCTTTAGGTCTTTCGTGATGGTGACGGTGTCACCGTCGGTGAGGACGTTGCCCACCGAGTCCCTGACAGCCGCCTCAGTCCCGACGGCCTCCGCTTCTTCAGCGGGAGCCCACTCATGCCCACACATGGGGCACACCAGCAACGAACTCTGCGTATAGGTATAGGATTCACCACACTCTGGGCACGGCGGCAGTGTGTCAGACATTGAGTTTCGTCTCCCTCGAATCACGACTGCACATCGTGAAAACCTCTTGTATGTGGGGGAACCCGGTGGTCCGAGCCATTCGCGCGACGCGCATCATCTTGGCCGGCGACACCAACGAAACGAATGAAGACCGATATCCACCCGAAGATGAGTGCGAAAACGACGATTTCGAATGCGGTGAGTCCGAAGAACCCTATAGAGAAGAGAATAGTCGAAAGCACCACACTGACGAGAAAAGCCACTGAAGCAATGAAATAAGCGCGAGGCATGCCACGGAGGATCCATGGCCCGGCACTCAGCAGGCCGAAATACATGACCGCCATCCCGCTCGCACAGAGATTGTGAATAATCAGGCTCACATTCACCGGAACTAGACCAACTCCCGCCAACATAATGCCCATAACAATGAACATCGCAGAGACAATCGTGGTACTTCTCCTGTTGGTGAGAATGCCGCGTTCCACGAGGGCACGCATGTCGTTGGCCAAATAGACGGCAAACGCGGTAACGAGCAGACCTGCGGCAATCAATGTGCCGTTAAACATGAAGCCCGACACACTCCAAAACGTGCCCAGTTGGCTGAAGTGAATCTTCCACCATGTGGGATCCGGAGACGAGACCATTGCGGTGAGTGTGCCAATGACAACGAACGACATCAGCAAAGATGACATCCGACGCGTGGTCATACGCGAAACTGACAGATAGGTCATATGCGCGCTCAGCCCGACGCTGACTGCCATGAGTGCCGTGGACCAGAAGGGGTCAACTTCGAGCCCAATGAACCCACGACTCAGAATGAAAAACACTCCGAGCACGGTCAGCGCAGCCAGCACAACGTGCACCAGGACCACTGCGATGGTATTCACGGTGAAGATCGCCGCGGGCAGCGTCCCCCTCCACTCTTGCCCTTCCAGCCGACGCGCGCGCCAGTAGCCTATGGATCCCGCGACTGCAGCAACCAACCCGGCCACGATCGCGACTACTGTCCCGAAAGACAGATCCCCAAAGAGCGGGAGCGGCGGCCATCCAATCCCGAGAATTATGCCCACAATTGCGCCGATGCCGCCGGCTAGCAGCGCTAGATAGATCGCCTGCGACTCTATACGAAGGGTAAGTTGAGGCTCCGCCGCTCTTCTCTCGGAGAGGGGAATCGATGCGGTCCCGAGCTGCGCGCGTCGATCGGTCATTCTGAGTGTGCCTTCCAGTCAGACGTTGTGGGTCTCAGCATAGATGCACGGCTCACAACTGCTGCGGGTTCTCTCCGCGATGGCTGGCCCGTTCAGCTCCACCGGCACGCTACATTGCTCCCTCGCTGGCCCGCTGCCTGCGTGACTTCTTCGAGCAATCGAGACGGATGGCTACACACTCAAACGGAACTAGATCTCGTTACCGACCTGCGACACCGTGTCGCAGGCAACGGTGACGCCACTCACTCCAGCGGTGGTGCGGGCACCTTGTTGTCGCGACGTTCTGCTGCGGCGAGTCGCTTGCCGCGATGCACGCCCACCTCGAAGGCGGTCACCACAACGAGGGTCACGCCCACGAGCGGGAGTACGAACCAGATCATCACGTCTGTCAGGCCCTCGAGCGCATCGTGTTGGGTGGCAGCGAGCACGAGGTAGGCGGTGTAGGCGACGTAGAGCGCCACAAACGTGCCTCCCTCCCAACGGGCAATGATAAACCCGGTGAAAGCGATCGGTAGCAGCGCGATCGAGGCGGCAAGCATGAGGGGCAGGTCGAGAGCGATCGCGGCGGCCGGCACGGGGATGCCCTGACCGAAGATGATCGCCGGCGCCCCGAGCACCATTCCGATGTTGAAGATGTTGCTGCCAACGATGTTACCGACGGCCATGTCTCGCTCACCTCGACGCACGGCAATGATCGACGTGGCGAGCTCGGGTAACGAGGTGCCGACGGCGACCACAGTGAGACCGACAATGAGGCTGCTTACTCCGAGCTCCGTTGCGATGCCCACCGCTCCGTTTACGAGTAGCTGCGCCCCGAGAACGAGAAGACCAAGGCCAACAACGAGCAAAACGGAAGCAAGCCACAGGGGCGTCGGATTCCCCCTCGTAGCACTCGCGCTTGCGTCAGAGGATGCCTGAACGCGTGCAGTTCCGTTTGCCGCACCCTCGCGTCGCCCCACCGCGATGCTCATGACGGTGTGCACGACGAGGCCGGTGAGGAGCAGAAGGCCGTCGAGGAGCCCGATCTGGCCGTCGAGGCTGACCACGATGAGCAGAATCGACATGCCCACCATGACCGGCACATCGAACCGCACGATCTGCTTCTTAATGCTCAGGGGCAGCACGAGGGCCGAAATCCCGAGGATCAGCAGGATGTTGGCGATATTACTGCCCACGACATTGCCGAGCGCGAGATCGGGTTCATCGCGCAGAACGGCATCGACGGTCACGGCGAGTTCGGGTGCTGACGTCGCCGCAGAGACGACGACGAGGCCGACGATGAGCGGAGAAATGCCCACCCGTGTAGCGAGCGTGGATGCGCCACGGACGAGCGCCTCGCCTCCGGCGACCAGAATGACAATTCCGGCGATGACGAACACGGTGTCGAGCAGCATGAGGTAATTCTAGAGGATCCTACGGTCGAGACCGCCCCACTGCTCAAAGGAGGAGCGGAAGACCGCCACACGCACGCTGAATCCCTGGCGCGTGGGCTCAGCGACTGCCCGGGGCACTCCAGAGGATGGCTACACGTTGAAGCGGAACTCGACCACGTCGCCGTCTTGCATGACGTAATCCTTGCCCTCCATGCGCGCCTTGCCCTGCGACCGCGCGTCGGCCACCGAACCGGTCGCAACCAAGTCATCAAAGGAGATCACTTCGGCCTTGATGAAGCCTTTTTCGAAATCTGTGTGGATCACGCCCGCCGCCTGCGGTGCCTTCGAACCTTTGCGAATCGTCCACGCGCGCGATTCCTTCGGACCGGCCGTGAGGTAGGTTTGCAGGCCCAGGGTGTCGAAGCCGACGCGGGCGAGCTGATCCAGCCCGCTTTCTTCCTGGCCGATCGAGGCCAGCAGCTCCGCAGCGTCTTCGTCGCTCAGCTCCATGAGCTCACTCTCGAGCTTCGCATCGAGGAAGATGGCTTTCGCGGGTGCCACGAGGGCCGCGAGCTCCGCGAGCTTTGCCTCGTCGCCGAGCACCCCTTCATCGACATTGAACACGTAGAGGAAAGGCTTCGCGGTGAGCAGCCCGAGCTCGCGAATGGGCTCAAGGTCGATGTCCGAGTGCGACAAGAGTTTGCCATCGTTGAGTGCCGCCATTGCGGCCTGCGCGGCGGTGACCACCGATGCGTCGATCTTCTTGGACTTCAGTTCCTTCTCATACCGAACCAGCGCCTTCTCGACCGTCTGCAGATCGGCGAGAATGAGCTCGGTGTTGATCGTCTCCATGTCACTCGAGGGGTTCACCGCACCCTCAACGTGAATCACGTCTGGATCGCTAAAACCGCGCACCACCTGGGCGATTGCATCCGCCTCACGAATGTTCGCCAAGAACTGATTGCCGAGTCCTTCGCCCTCGCTTGCGCCTCGCACAATGCCAGCGATATCGACGAAACTCACCGCCGCCGGAAGGATGCGCTCGGAACCGAATATCTCGGCGAGCTTCGTCAGCCTCGGATCAGGCAGGTTCACCACACCCACGTTGGGTTCGATCGTCGCGAACGGATAGTTCGCCGCGAGCGCATCGTTATGGGTAAGAGCGTTGAAGAGGGTGGACTTGCCAACATTGGGCAGACCGACGATTCCGATAGTGAGAGCCACGAGGGTCAAGTCTACCCGTGCGGTTGAACTGCGGGTTGACCGCTCGGCGCCTGTCAGTGGGGTATGTCAAGATTCTTTGGTGCCAGTTGACTTCACCGCCTTAGACTTCGAAACCGCCAACAGCCACGCATCATCTGCGTGCGCTGTGGGACTCGTGCGGGTGCGAGACGGCAAGGTGGTGGATCGCGCGAGCTGGCTCATCCGCCCGCCCGCGGGGCACGACGAGTTTCTTCGTTTCAATATCAAGATCCACGGCATCACGCCCGAAATGGTCGAGGATGCCCCGGGGTGGGGCGATCAGCTGACTGACTTACTCGAGTTCATCGGCGACGATATTGCGGTGGCGCACAATGCTGGCTTCGACATGGGAGTCATCCGCGGCGCGTGTGCAGCGACGATCACCCCCACCCCAAAGCTGCGATACCTATGCAGCGTGCAGGTGTCGCGGAAGACCTACGACATTCCGTCGCACCGCTTGCCCCTCTCCGCAGCAGCAGCAGGGTTCGGCGACTTCGCGCACCACGAGGCTCTCGCCGACGCTGAAGCGTGCGCCGCGATCATTAGCGACGCAGCCCGAAGGCATGCCGCAGACGACATTCGCATGCTCGCGAAGGCAACCGGAGTCAAGATTCACCGCCTCGCGGCGATCCCACTCAAGCTGTAATCGAGGCTACTCCCAGCGATGCGGGCGCTGATCGGTGATGACCCGGCGGATCGTGCCTGAGTGCGCACGCATGACGACGCTTTCCGTCCTCAGGAAGGGCCCCCGCCGCTGCACCCCGTCAAGGAAGTCAGCCGAGGTGATACCCGTAGCCACGAAGTACGCGTTGTCGCTGCGAACCAGGTCGTTGGCGTGCAACACGCGACCCAATTCGTGGCCCGCATCGAGCGCCCGCTCACGCTCCTCGTCGTCTTTCGGCCACAATTTGCCCTGGATTACCCCACCGAGAGCCTTCACTGCGCACGCGGTGATGATGCCTTCTGGGGTTCCGCCAATCCCGACCGCGAGGTCGATCCGTGAGTCCCACTGCGCGGCGTTCACGCCTGCGGCGACATCGCCATCAATGAGGAGCCGGGTGCCAGCACCTGAGGCACGGATGTCGGCGATGAGCTGCTCGTGACGTGGGCGGTCGAGCACGGCGACGCGAATGTCAGAGACCTCAACGCCCTTCGCTCGGGCAAGCGCGCGGATATTCTCACCAATTGGCCGCTCGATGTCAACAATGCCCACACCCTCAGGCCCGCACACGAGCTTGTCCATGTAAAAAACGGCCGAGGGGTCGTACATGCTGCCGCGATCTGCGACGGCAATGACAGACAAGGCTCCCTCGCGACCTTCGGCGGTGAGCCGTGTGCCGTCAATCGGATCCACCGCGACATCGCACTCGGCACCCTCGCCGTTCCCGACCTCTTCACCGTTGTACAGCCAGGGCGCATCGTCTTTCTCGCCCTCGCCGATCACGACGGTGCCCTTCATCGATACGGTCGACAGGAAGCGGCGCATCGCGTCGACCGCTGCCCCATCGGCTGCAAGCTTGTCGCCCCGACCCACCCACGGTGCCGCACGAATCGCAGCGGCCTCTGTGGCGCGCACAAGTTCCATTGCCAGGTTGCGGTCGGGCTGCCATTCACCCAGTGAATGCTGTTCGCTCATGGTCTGAGGTCTCCGTGTCTGTCTCGATGGCGGGCCGCGCCCCTGGTGTCAGGTCGCGTGGCGATCCCCCCATTAGCCTAGCGTTTGCTGCCCAGCAATAACGGGGTCGCACCGCCTAGACTTGAGGGCGACCAGGCACCCCTACTCAAGGAGCACCGATGCCCGTTGCAACACCCGAACAGTACGCCGCAATGCTCGATGCCGCGAAGATGGGCGGCTTCGCCTTCCCCGCAATCAACGTGTCGAGCTCGCAGACACTCAATGCGGCGCTGCAGGGGTTCGCCGAGTCAGGTAGTGACGGCATTATTCAGGTCAGTTTCGGTGGCGCAGATTACTTCGCCGGGCACACGGTGAAAAACCGCATCGGTGGCGCTCTCGCCTTCGCCAAATACGCGGAAGAAGTGGCGAAGGCTTATGACGTCACCGTCGCTCTCCACACCGATCACTGCCCGAAGGAGCACCTAGAGAACTTCGTGCTGCCGCTTGTCGCCGCGAGCGAGGAGCGGGTTGCGTCAGGCGGTCAGCCCTACTTCCAGTCCCACATGTGGGACGGATCGGCAGTGCCGCTCGTCGAGAACCTCGACATCGCCAAGCAACTCCTGCCCCGTATGGCGGCCATCAACGTGATTCTTGAAGTTGAGATCGGTGTCGTCGGCGGAGAAGAAGACGGCATCGTGCACGAGATCAATGAGCAGCTTTACACGACGCTCGATGATGCAATTGCAACGGTCGAGGCCCTGGGGTTTGGAGAGCAGGGCCGCTACCTCACTGCGCTGACATTTGGGAACGTGCACGGCGTATACAAGCCGGGCGGCGTGAAGCTCCGGCCAGAGTTGTTAGCTGAGATCCAGCATGGCCTCGCCTCAAAGTACGGCACGGACGAAAAGCCTCTCGACCTCGTATTCCACGGTGGATCGGGATCCTCGCCCGAGGAAATCGCTGAGGCCGTGTCACACGGTGTGATCAAGATGAACATTGACACCGATACGCAGTACGCCTTTACCCGGCCCGTCGCCGATTTCATCTTGAAGAACTATGACGGCGTTCTGAAGATCGACGGTGAAGTTGGAAACAAGAAGCAGTATGACCCCCGCGCATATGGTCGTCTCGGCGAGACAGGCATGGCCCGACGGATCGCAGAAGCTGCCGAGCAACTCGGCTCGGCAGGAAAGTCAGTGAGTGCGTAGTGACCGCAGACAATAAGACTCCCGCAGACCAGCAAACGCCTGACTCGCGGCCTCGGCCCGCGTACGGTGAGTATGCGCCCGAGGGATGGGACTGGACCCCACCGGGCCAGGAATCGGCTGCGTCGCCGGCAGAGCCCACACAACAGCCCCCAACCGGCCAGCCTGGCGCTGTTTCAGCGACTCCACCTCGACACAGCACGGGAAGGCTACCCGGCGTTCCACATAACCTCGGCGCCCGCGGCTCGGCCGCCCCGGAGGTGGCCGGGCCCTCGCGTCCCGCCGCTAGTTCTGACGACGCGCAAGACTCACAGCACTACCGCGCAACGCCCGGACAGTCGGGAGCGCCTCGCGCCACTGGCAGCCGCCGGATGGGCGACCGCATTGTCACGATCGTACTGCTGGTCGTTGGTGCGCTGGGCGCGCTGAACTTCGCAGCATCACTGTATTCAATACAGGAGACACTCCGTCAATATGGTGAAATTCTCGGTGTCGAGAACCTCGTCATCCCAACCGGAGTGAGCACACTCGGAGTTGTGGGCGCTCTCGTCATCTTCGCGATTTACGCACTGAATCTGATCTATTCGCTCCAGCGCCTGCGTGCGAGAAAGATCACCTTCTGGGTGCCGCTCGTCGCGGCAGTGATCGCGATGATTGTCTCCACGGTGGTGTCGGCCATCGCGTTCACGCTTGTTCCTGAATTGCTTCAGGCAGCCAGTGACCCGTCAGCCCTTCAAACCCTCATGGACGGACTCTTTGCCCCGTAACCCCTAAGCTGACTCCTCTGCGGCGTGGCGTCCCGCCGCGGAGGAGAGCGAGTGGCCAATCATCGCGTCAGCGCTGCGTCGCACCAGCGTGTCGCGGCCCCCTCCCCGAATGGCGATATGAAGCCATTCCATGGTGGTATCGAGCTGGCCGGCTTGTTCAGCCGCATCGCTCAGCCCACGCAGGAGAGCCTCCGGCACCTCCCGATCGTACTTGTAGTAGATCTTGTGCTCCAAGCTTGCCCAAAAATCCATCGCGATGGTGCGGATCTGCACCTCGACAATGGTCTGCACCGGCCCGCTGGAGAGAAATACCGGGACCTCAAGCAGCACGTGCAGACTGCGGTATCCGTTTTCTTTCGGCTTGGCAATGTAGTCCTTCACCTGAAACACCGACACGTCATCGTGGGCGGTGAGGAGCTCGAACACCCGATAGACATCAGAAACGAAAGCGCAGACTACCCGCACACCCGCGATGTCGGTGATAGTCTCGCGCACCCGCTCGGTTTCGAGCGGCACTCCGCGGCGCTGCATCTTCTCGATGATGTTGTCGGGCTCTTTGAGCCTGCTCGAGACATGCTCGATGGGGTTGTATTCCCCAGTCTGCGTGAACTCTTCCTGCAGAATGTTGAGCTTCGTCATCACCTCGTCAATGGCAAATTTGTAAGGCATCAGAAACCTCGCCAAACTGTCACGCACGTGTCGTCGCCCTTCAAGGGCCTCCAGGTCGATCTGCGAGAGGTCAATCGGTCCAGTAAGCGGGTGCACGGTGCGCGGCTGTGCGCCCGAGCCGTTCTGGCCGGTCGTCGATTCAATCACCCTTTGACGTTACCTGTTCGTGATGAGGAGCGCGTGTGAATCCTGTTCACGTCATCGTTAGGAGCGCACGCGCCCACCGAGGGCCCGTTCGTCGCGCTTGCCGTTGACACCTTGGCGGAGCTCTTTCGGCAGAGAGAACACCAGGTCTTCTTCCGCAGTGACAGTGGCGCGCACATCTGAGTAACCGGCATCCGCCAGGTCATCCAGCAGTTCCTGCACGAGCACCTCGGGCACTGAAGCACCGCTCGTAACTCCGACGGTGTTCACACCGTCGAGCCACTCCTGACGAACCTCGCTCGCGTAATCGACCCGATAAGCAGCCTTCGCTCCGTATTCAAGAGCCACCTCGACAAGGCGTACCGAGTTCGACGAGTTCGACGAACCCACAACGATTACCAGGTCTGCCTGCGGCGCAATTTTCTTGATCGCTACCTGACGGTTCTGGGTTGCGTAACAAATGTCATCGCTCGGCGGATCTTGCAAATGCGGAAACTTTTCGCGCAATCGCCGCACCGTCTCCATCGTCTCGTCGACCGAGAGAGTCGTCTGCGAGAGCCAGATCAGCCGTTCAGGATCACTCACCTCGAGATCGTCCACGTCTGCAGGCGAATTCACGATCGTGATGTGCTCCGGAGCCTCACCCGCGGTGCCCTCAACTTCTTCGTGACCGGTATGGCCGATGAGCAGAATTTCCATATCCTGCTTTGCGAACCGCACCGCTTCCCGGTGCACCTTCGTCACGAGCGGGCAGGTGGCGTCAATCGCCTGCAACCCACGGTCAGCAGCAGCCTGCACCACAGCAGGAGAAACCCCGTGCGCCGAAAAGACCACGTTCGCGCCCTCGGGCACCTCGTCAACCTCCTCGACGAAGACTGCGCCCATCTTCTCGAGCGTCTGCACAACGTGCACGTTGTGCACGATCTGCTTACGCACGTAGACCGGTGCGCCAAAACGCTCCAAGGCCTTCTCGACGGCGACGACCGCGCGATCCACCCCCGCGCAATACCCACGCGGTGCGGCGAGCAGCACGCGCTTCTCGCCTGCAACAGGCAGGTTTTTCAAACGCCCTGCAGCTCGGCGAATTCTCGGCATTGCGAGGCTCACCACTGGCGCGCCAATGGTGCGCTGGTCTTGCACAGAAGCAGTCTCAGACATACCCGCAGTCTACGCTGAACACCCTGACAGACGCTGGTGCGCGAGTATGGTGGAAGGCATGAGTCCAGTCACCGTGCAGACCGCGCCCGCGACTCGTGAAGCCCCGTGGCCTGTCGCATCGATGAGCCAAAAGATCAAAGAATGGATCGACCGCCTCGGAACCGTATGGGTTGAGGGTGAGATCACGCAGTGGCAGGTGCGCGGAGGGCATGTCTACGGCAAGCTCAAGGACCTCTCACAAGATGCGACGGTGAGTTTCACCGTGTGGAGCTCGGTGGCGCGAAAGTTGACCGCAGACTTTACGCAGGGTGACCGAGTGGTTGCCCTGGTGAAGCCCGATTTCTGGGTTAAGGGCGGATCGCTATCGGTGCAGGTATTTGAGCTTTCGCACGTGGGGCTCGGCGAACTCCTGCAGCGACTCGAGCAGCTGCGCCAGCGATTGCAGCTCGAAGGGCTCTTCGAGCTTGCCAGGAAGCGGCCGCTTCCGTTCCTTCCCGGCGTGATCGGGCTGGTCACCGGGCGCGACAGCGATGCGGAGAAAGATGTGATTCGCAACGCCACCCTGCGCTGGCCGGGTGTCAGATTCCGGGTGCACTATGCGGCGGTGCAGGGCGACCGTGCCGCGACTGAGGTGGCTGCAGGGATCGTCGCGCTCGACGCCGACCCGGAGGTCGATGTCATCATCGTGGCGCGCGGCGGCGGCGACTTTCAGCACCTCCTCCCGTTCAGCGACGAGGGGGTCGTGCGCGCGGCGGCGGCGGCTTCAACTCCGATCGTGAGTGCGATCGGGCACGAGGCCGATCGGCCGCTCCTCGACGACGTTGCAGACCTGCGCGCTTCCACTCCGACCGATGCAGCGAAGCGAGTGGTTCCCGACGTGGAGGAGGAGCACGCGCGAATCTCCGATGCTCGCAGCCGGATGAGTTTCCGGCTCAGCCAGCTCCTCACTCACGAAACCGACCGAATCTCTCAGCTTCGGGCGCGGCCAGCCCTAGCGATGCCCGAGCGCATCATCGACGAGCGAGCAGAAGAACTCGTGCGCTGGATTGCCCGAGGCACCGAGCTCGCCGAGCGGAACGTCGGAGATCGGGCAGCCGAACTGTCGCACGCGCACGCGCGACTCACCGCACTCTCACCCCGAGCAACGCTTGAACGCGGCTACGCCATCGCGCAGCTGGCCTCGGGCGTTGTGCTGCGCGACCCGACGGACGCCCCAGAGGGGACCGCGATCCGCCTCGCACTTGCCGGGGGCGGGCTTGATGTGGTCGCCGCAACTTCTGAGGTGTGACGGGTAAGCTGGGGGGCATGGCTGAACCCACATCGACCGACGTTTCGACTCTGAATTACGAGCAGGCGCGCGACGAGTTGGTGCAGGTGGTTAGTCAGCTTGAGCAGGGCGGGGTGACCCTCGAGGAATCGCTGCAGTTGTGGGAGCGAGGCGAGCAACTTGCCGCACGCTGCGAAGAGTGGCTCCTCGGCGCGCGCAAACGTCTCGAGACCGCGCGTCAGAACGCCACTGCCGGAAACGGCGCGACTGAGGGCGGCCAGTAAGCATGGCAAGCAAGCAAAAACCCCCGGTTGTCGTAGCCGAGCTCGGGCGCCCCGAGACCGCGGCTGAAACCTCGGCGCGAAAAGCTCGAGACAGCCAGCTTTATCGGCAGCGCAAGACCGTGAACAATCTGGTGTTGTCGCTCATTGTGAGCCTGGGGCTAGTGCTCGTGATTGTTCTCGCTGTGCCGCGGGGTACCGGGGGGTGGGGTGAGCATTCCGTCGATGTGGGCGAAGCCGCGGCAGCGGCATCGCAGAGCACCGGGGTGGCTCTGGTCGTGCCCGAGGTGCCGAGCACATGGAAAGCGAAGCAGGCCGAGCTACGCGAGTCGGGTGGCGGCGACATTACCTATTGGTATGTCGGCTACACGACTGAGAACGGTGCCTACGCCGCTGTGCTGCAGGCCTTCACCGCGGCGGGCACCGCGGTCGACGCGACGTGGATCAGCGAGCAGTTCGAGCGGCTCGATCCCACGGGCCAAGAGACTCTCGGCGGCGTTGACTGGAACGTATACGAGTACCCCGAACGCAATCCTGACGAGACCAACGTGCTGTTCGGTGCCGAAGGGTCGCTGGGCGCGACCACCGCACTTGTGTTTGGCACCGACTCGTCGTCTGTGCTTCGCACACTGACTGCTGCTGTTGGCGACGCGGCCTCCCGCACGCAATCAGGCGCATCCACAACGCAGGAGGTAGAGCAATGACCGGAGCAACCCCGAGGGTAACCCCGCAGGAAGCGTGGGACGCGTTCATCGCCGGGAACGAACGTTTCGTTCAGGGCCGCTCGCAGCATCCAAATCAGGATGTGGAGCGGCGAACTGAGCTCGTCGTCACTCAGACCCCGAACGTGGCACTCTTCGGTTGCTCAGATTCGCGTCTCGCCGCCGAGATCATCTTCGATTGCGGGCTCGGCGACCTCTTTATCGCGCGCAACATGGGCCATGTGGTGGCCGAGTCGATTACGGCATCCATGGAGTACGCAGTCACCGCACTGGGCAGCGCCCTGATCGTGGTGCTCGCCCATGACTCATGCGGAGCGGTTGCCGCGGCGATCGATCAATCCGGACGGGCACCCGCGAAAGTCACCGCTTCGATAGCGAACACCCTGGACCCCATCAGGCCGGCAGTGCAGCAACTCTGGCTCAGCAGACACACCGAGACGCCTTACGCTGACCCCGGCGAGCTCGATGCCAATCAGGTAGGCAGGATCCACCTGGGAAACACCGTGAACAGCCTGCTGCGCGACTCGCGCGTTATCAGCGACGCGGTAGACGCAGGCCGACTTGGCGTGGTCGGGTGCCAGTACCGGTTGACAGAAGGACGCGCCGTGCCCATCAGTGCAGTCGGCCCCTTGAACATCACCCTCGCCGCCAGCGACTAAGAGCCCCACTTTCCACTACCCACCAACACGAAGGATGACTGTGAGCACTGCGCAGAATGCAGCCGACGCTGCCGAGTACCGCATCGAGCACGACACCATGGGCGAGGTTCGCGTCCCCAAGCACGCGCTCTACGCAGCGCAGACGCAGCGCGCCGTTGAGAACTTCCCAATCTCGGGATCAGGTCTCGAACCCGCGCAGATTGTGGCACTCGCGCGCATCAAGCGCGCCGCGGCACTGGCCAACGCTGAACTCGGCATTCTCGAGACCCCCGTTGCGCACGCCATCGTGGCCGCTGCCGATGAGATCATCAGCGGTTCGCACCATGGGGAATTCCCGGTCGACACCTACCAGACCGGCTCGGGCACGTCGTCGAACATGAACATGAACGAGGTGCTCGCAACTCTCGCGACGAAGCACCTCGGCGCCCCCGTGCACCCGAATGATCATGTCAATGCATCACAGTCGTCCAACGACGTCTTCCCCACCTCCGTGCACATCGCGGTAACTGGTGCGCTCATCGAACAGTTGAAGCCTGCCCTCGCTCACCTCGCCGAGGCGCTCGAGGCCAAGGCTGAACTGTGGAAGGCGGCGGTGAAGTCGGGACGCACCCACCTCATGGATGCCACCCCTGTCACCCTTGGTCAGGAATTTGGCGGGTTCGCCGCGCAGATTCGCTATGGCATCGAGCGCATCGATGCCGCCCTCCCCCGCGTTGCGGAGGTTCCCCAGGGCGGCACCGCAGTGGGCACCGGCATCAACACTCCACTCGGATTCCCTGAGAAGGTCATCGCCGAGATCGCTGCTTCCAGCGGGCTGCCGATCACCGAGGCACGCAATCACTTCGAGGCCCAAGCAAACCGTGATGGCCTCGTCGAGGCGTCAGGCGCTCTCCGCACGATTGCCGTGTCGCTCACCAAGATCAATAACGACCTGCGCTGGATGGGCTCAGGCCCGAACACGGGTCTTGGCGAGCTCCTGATTCCGGATCTTCAGCCGGGCTCCTCCATCATGCCGGGCAAGGTGAACCCGGTGGTTCCCGAAGCCGTGCTGATGGTGTGTGCGCGGGTCATTGGCAATGATGCAACGGTCGCGTGGGCCGGTGCTTCGGGATCCTTCGAACTCAACGTGCAAATCCCAGTCATGGGCACCGCCCTGCTCGAGTCGATCCGACTGCTGGCGAATGCGTCGCGCGTGCTCGCTGACAAAACCATCGTCGGCCTTGAGGCGAACCTCGAGCGTGCCGCGGCACTCGCGGGCATGAGCCCCTCGACGGTCACCCCACTCAATCGCCTCATCGGCTACGAGGCTGCAGCACAGATCGCGAAGCACTCCGTCAAGAAGGGCATCACCGTGCGCGAGGCTGTTGTCGACCTCGGGTACGTCGAGCGTGGCGAAGTCAGTGAGGCAGACCTCGATCAGGCTCTCGACCTGCTCTCGATGACCCACCCGGGCGTCGCCAAATAGACGCATCTGCTTCCGAAAATTGAGTCGGGCGGGGCCGTGATCCACTGTGGGTCGCGGCCCCGCCCGCGTTTCTTGCGCACCCCGCTCCTTCAGCGAAGTGACGCTCGCGCAGGGTTCAGAAGGAATGAATCCTGCGCGAGCGTCACCCAGTTTCGGGCTGCAGGTCGAAGCGCGCCGACCGTTGCGAGAGAATGTCAGCGTGATCGACGAAACCTTTGTGACCCCGCTTGCGGCAGACCTGATCGCGGTCGGCGTCGGCAGCCTGCAGGGCGCCCTCTTCGCCGCCGGGTTTAAACGCATCGACCTATTGGGTGTCGCGATCATCGGTATCGCCTCAGGGATCGGCGGTGGCTTCCTTCGCGACATTTTGCTCGGGGTGACCCCAGCGGCATTCTCAAACAACTGGTACTTGATCACGGCCACACTTGCCGCGTTCGTCGGCATGGCTCTCCCGCGCCTTTTTCGCAAGATCGACCCCGTGATCAGTCTGCTCGACGCCGTGAGCATCGGCATGTTCGGGGCTATCGGCACCACGAAAGCTCTGGCGATGGGCCTACCCGTAATTCCAGCCTTGTTCATTGGCACAGTGTCAGCGGTGGGAGGCGGAGTCATTCGCGACCTGCTGCTCAATATTCCGATCGCGCTCATGCACGTGGGATCGCTCTACGCCGTTGCGGGCATGTCCGGGATTGTGGTGTTACTTGGCCTACTTGCACTCGAGGTGCCCGTGCTAGCTGCGGCAACCACCTGCGTTGTCGTCACTACCATCGTGCGCCTCCTCGCCGTGCGATTTGGTTGGAGCCTGCCCGAGCAACGCGCGCTCAGTCGCATCCGACTGCGCAAGCAGCGCCAAGTAGAAGAGATCATCGACGAGGCGATCCAGACTGGAGTGATCACTCTGCCGACTGACATCACAACGAGTCACTCGGTGGATCGCGACGAGCCTGAGCTCACCGACGATCCAGGCGAAGGAACGGGCCGCGAAACCTAACCACTTCTCGGCTCGCAGGCGAACCTAAGCGCTCGAGTTGACGTTGCCGCAGTGTTCAGAGACTGCGAAGCCAGCGCGAACGACCACTCGAGGATGGGGCGCGCGGGCAGTCCTACTCTGCCCTGAGAAAGCCCCGCACGGTCTTTGCAAGTGCCCGTGATGAGGAAGGATGAAAGAGTCCGGCAAGCACGTCCCGGTACAGGCGAGCGAGCTCGCTATCGGCGTCGAATGCGCGCGCGCCAACGATGCGCATCGCAACTTCAACGGCGCAACGAGCCTCATCGGTAACGCGGTTGCGCGCGGCGGCGAGCGCCAAGAACCAGTCATCTCGGGCGCGCGCCTCATCGACGTCGCGCGCAAGTAGCTCTAGCGCATCAAGTGATGCCCGGTGTTCGAGCACGGCTGTGGTCAGGCGCGCGGCGATGTCAGGGTCATCAATTCGTCGTGCTTCCTGGCCATCTGGGCCAACCGCAACCTCGTTTGCCGCAGAGACGGCGAGCTCAAGCGCCCGGTCGCCGATGCCGGCGTAAACCGCAGCGGTTAGTATTGAAAAGGCCGAAAAGATCGCCAGAATCAGTGGATCGGTGCCGTCGAAGGGCGCCATGCGCGCGGCAACGTCAGCCTCCGCGATCCGCACCCCGCGAAGCTCGGTAGTGTAGCTCTGCGTTGCTCGCATGCCGAGGGGGTTCCAGGTGCCCGGGTGCGAGATCTCTCCCTCGGCAAGCCCTCGAGAAGCTTCTGCTGGTGCGCGTGTTCCCACACCCTCGCGACGAACGAACCCGAACACGAGCTGCGGCTCGGAGTCGGAGTCGGAGTCGGAAGCATGCGTATCAGGCTCGTCTTCCGAAGCGACGCCTTCAAGCTCACAGTGGATTCGCGCGTGCACACCGAGCCTCGTCCACACGGGCGAAAGTGTGGTGAAGACCTTCGTGCCGCTCACGCGAAAGCCCTCGCCCGCTCCCAGCGGCACTGCGATGGATCGCGAATCCATCAGCACCGCCTCGTTGCCGGCCTCTGAGATGCCAAACGCGAAAATCTCTCCCTCCACGGCATCGTGCAGCACCCAGTCGAGACGCGCATCGCCGCGCTCGTGCAAGAACCTCGCAACCTGCACCCACACCAGATGCATGTTTACGCCGAGTGCCGTCGCCGGGGCTGACGCCGCAAGCCGCCGCTGGGCCTCGACGAGAGCTGTGAGACCGAGCCCCGATCCACCCATCGACTGAGGAACGGCTGCGGCAAGGTACTGAGTCGTTTGCAGCTCCGAGAGGTCCTCGGAGAAAAACTCGTTTGCTGCATCTGCTCGAGGGGCCCTCGCGCGACAGCGGTCGAGCAGGTCATCAGGAAGAAGTCGCGAGAGAGGTTCGGTGGTCACTGCTCCACCATATGCCCGCACCGGTTACAGCTCACTGCCATCGATACCAAAGGTGTCGCACGCGCCCACGTCATTCTGATATCCGCGAGTAAACCAGGCCTGCCGCTGCTCACTCGACCCATGCGTCCAGCTCTCTGGATTCACAAATCCGGATTGCTCCTGAATGTGATCGTCGCCCACCGATTCGGTGGCGTTGAGCGCATCGGCCAGCTGCTGCTCGGTCGGAGCTTGCAGGTAAGCCACCCCATTCGCATCGGTCTGTTCGGTCATCGCGCCCACCCAGGCACCCGCGTAGCAGTCAGCCTGCAGCTCCATACGCACACCGTTGCTAGCTGGCCCTGTGCCATTGTTCGGATATGCCTGCATCGCGCCCACAAGGTTCTGCACGTGGTGGCCGTACTCGTGAGCCAGGATGTACAGCTGAGCGAGCTCATTGGCCGATGCTCCGAGCTGCGTGCGCATCATGGCGAAGAAGTCAGGGTCAATGTAGACGCCTTCGTCGGCGGGACAGTAGAACGGGCCGACAGTATTCGATGCCGTGCCGCATCCGGTTGACGTCGCCCCTTCAACAATGGTGAGGGTCGGTTCGCGGTAGCCCTCCACGCGTTCCTCCCAGAACTGATTCACCGCGAGTGAACCGGCCGCCATGCGACAGTCGTCATTTTCATTCGCATCGGTCCCGGTCTCGCACTCAGTGATCGGCGCGGACGAATTGGAGCCCGGTTGGAGTGCGCTGCCTGAGCCAGTCGTGTTGCCCAGGAGGCCGGTCAGGTCTACGCCGGTGAACACACTGAACAGCAGCACAACAATGGCCCCGAGGCCCACGATCCCACCGCCGGCGATCGCGGTATTGCGACCGCGGCGGCGGGCTCGGTTGCCGCCAACGTTAGCGTTCGGATTGAAGGTCATATCCTCAGATTACGACGACCGCGACCCAAATCGATGGGGTTGACTATGACGACTCCTCGAGTAACTCGGTCACGAGGGCGGCGATGTCGCTGCGTTCCGAACGAGTGAGCGTCACGTGCCCGAAGAGCGCGTGCCCTTTGAGCTTCTCGATCACGGCGGCGATCCCGTCATGACGCCCAACTCGGAGGTTGTCACGTTGCGCCACGTCGTGCGTGAGCACCACTCTGGAGTTTTGGCCGATTCTACTGAGCATCGTCAGCAACACATTGCGTTCAAGGGATTGCGCCTCGTCGACGATCACGAACGCGTCGTGCAGCGAGCGCCCGCGAATGTGGGTGAGCGGCAGCACCTCAACAATGCCGCGCGCCTCAACCTCATCGAGCACGTTCTGACTCACGATCGAGCCGAGCGTATCGAACACTGCTTGGCCCCACGGGTTCATCTTTTCCTGCTGATCGCCTGGCAGATACCCCAGCTCCTGACCGCCCACTGCGTAGAGCGGCCGAAACACCATCACCTTGCGGTGCTGCTGCCGCTCAAGCACGGCCTCCAGACCGGCGGCGAGCGCGAGGGCCGACTTGCCGGTTCCGGCGCGGCCGCCGAGCGACACAATTCCTACCTGTGGATCGAGCAGCAGGTCAATCGCGAGCCGCTGCTCGGCGCTGCGGCCGTGAACGCCAAAGACTTCCCGATCGCCGCGCACCAGTCGCAGGGAGGTCTTACCGTCGACACGGCCAAGCGCGGAGCCGCGGGGCGAATTCAGGATAAGTCCCGTGCCGATCGGAAGGTCGCGGACCGCGGCGACCTCATTCAGGCGTTCCCCATCCCACAGTTCGCTCATCTGTTCTTCGCTGAGATCGATATCGGCTATCCCGGTGTAGGTGTCATCACCGACTTGTTCGGCCCGGTATTCCTCGGCACCTAGCCCGAGCGCCGCGGCCTTCACACGCATCGGAAGATCCTTTGAGACCACCGTCACCTCAAGCCCCTCGGCCGACAGATTCTGCGCGACGGCGAGGATCCGGGTGTCGTTGTCGCCGAGTCGCATGCCACTCGGCAGCGCGTCGACGCTCGTATGGTTGAGCTCGACCCTCAGTGTGCCGCCCTGCTCACCTACGGGCACCGGGAAGTCGAGCCGCAAGTGCGTTTCGCGCAGCCCGTCGAGCAAGCGCAATGCTCGCCTGGCGAAGTATCCGATTTCGGGGTCGTGACGTTTCTTCTCGAGTTCGGTGATCACCACCACCGGAAGCACGACAGAGTGCTCTGCGAAACGGAAGATCGCGGCGGGATCGCTGAGCAGCACCGAAGTATCGAGCACGTAGGTGCGTTCCTGCTGTGGAAGCGACTCGTGGCTGCTGATGGGAGCAGCGGGTGCGACGAGTGCGGTGCGGGTGTCATGCGTTTCGGCCACGGTGACTCCTTCTGCCCGGCGGTGCCGGATCGGCGGGGCGACCTTTCGCTCGAGGGGGAAGTGGCCGCCTCGATCGGGCTCCTTGCCCGATGCCACACACGCTACGCCTGAGAGGCGAGAGTGAGACGCGCGACACACGCCTTTTGTCTGAACAGTTCGGGCACAACGGGCGAACGACGACACCGAAATTTCTCGGCGGTTTCACTTGCGTTTCGCACCCAACGATGACACGCGATCGTGACTTTCTTCAGCCTGACTTCCGATACCCTGGGAGACGGATCTGTGCCGGTTTCTTCAGACCGCGAGAGACACGACCGACGATATCCGCGTCACTTCGAGGAATAGAGGAACTTTTCGTGCGCACCATCGACTGGACCGACGGAGCCATCGAACTCATCGACCAGACACTGCTCCCGCACCGACTCGAGGTGCACCGGGTGACCGAGCTCCCAGAGCTTATCGCCGATATCCAGAGACTGGCGGTCCGTGGCGCGCCAGCCCTCGGCGTTGCTGGGGCGCTCGGAACTGCGCTCATCGCCCGCGCTCACACCACCAACAATGTCCTCGATATCCCCGCGGCTCAGCGCGACGCCGCCCTCCTGCGGGAGGCGCGCCCGACCGCCGTGAACCTCTCGTGGGGTGTGGATCGTGCGCTGACCAAGCTTGCGCAGGGTGCCGAGGCGGTACTCGCCGAGGCGCTCGCGATCCGCGATGAAGACATCGCAGCTTGCGTGTCGATGGGGCTCCGCGGGGCCGACCTCACCCGCGAACTCACGGGGAAGCAGAGCGTCAATGTCATGACGATCTGCAACACGGGTAGCCTCGCAACTGTTGAGCGTGGCACCGCACTCGGCGTGATCCAGACCCTCTTCGAACAGGGGTCACTCATCGAGGCATTCCCGCTCGAGACGCGGCCGCTCTTGCAAGGTGCGAGATTAACCGCTTGGGAACTCCAGCGCATGGGAGCGCCTTTTCGGCTGCTCATCGACTCGGCAGGCCCCTTCCTGTTGTCGCGCGGCATCGCCGACGCCGTGTTCATCGGCGCCGACCGCATTGCGGCGAACGGCGATACCGCGAACAAGGTCGGCTCCTTCTCGCTGGCACTCGCTGCCAAGCACGCTGGCGTACCCTTTTTCGTCGTCGCTCCCGAGTCAACCGTTGATATGCGCACCGCGAGCGGAGCCGATATCGAAATCGAGGATCGGGGCACCGACGAAGTCGCGGGATTCGGTGGCCAACGCACCGCGCCCGATGGCATCACCGCTGTGAACCCGGCTTTTGATGTCACGCCTCACGAACTCATCACCGCAATCATCACGGAGCGGCGCGTTGTTCGCCCGCAGCTCGGGGAGACTCTCGCGAACTCCCCCTTCGGCCCACTACTTCCCTTACCCTAACCGTCAGATTGAAAGGAACCCATATGTTCTTCACCCAGCGCCGCACTCGCGCGGCCGTTGCCGCCGGCGCCATGTCGGCCGCACTGCTGCTCACCGCGTGCTCGGGCGGCGACGCCGGAACGAGCGAGTCGACGGAGTCGAGCGCCGATGCCCCTCACTTCGTGTACATCACGAGCGACCCGATCGGCCAGAACGCGTTCCTCGAATCGGGAAAGATCGGCATCGAAGCAGTCGCTGCGGCCAATGATGGAACGGCGGAAACCTTCGAGTCGAAAGACGACGCGAGCCGTCGGTCGAACCTTGAGGCTGCCGTGGCCAAGGTCCCCGAGGTCGTCGTGATGCTCGGATTCCAGTTCGCAGACCTCGCCCTTGAATTCGCGGAACAGTACCCTGACCAGTCCTTCGTGCTCATCGATACGTTCGTCGAAGGAGCTCCCGAGAACCTGTACCAGGCCACTTTCCGCGAGCAGGAGCCCTCCTACCTGCTGGGTATCGAGGCTGGCCTGCTGACTGAGTCCGGCACGGTTGGCTCGGTCATCTCACTCGATATTCCTCTCCTGCAGAAGTACTCGGTCGGGTTTGACGAGGGTGCCAAGAGCGTCAACGAGTCGGTGGCAACGGTCGCCCCGCAGGTGATCGGCGGAGACAATCCATTCGCCGACACCGCGCGTGCGAAGGAGCAGGCCATCGCCTTTGCCGCGACCGGGGCCGACCAGGTCTTCGCCGTGGGCGCAGCATCGAATGGCGGCATTTTTGAGGCCGCTGCCGAAAAGGGCTTTTTCGCCTACGGTGTGGACGCAAACCAGTGCATGATGGCTCCGGGCAGCGTCATGGACGGCACGATTAAGTCGGTCAACAAGGTCGTCGAAACCGTCGTGGGCGAGATCCTCGACGGCAAGTCCCCCGCTGAGGCCACCAGTTCATTTGGTCTCGCCGAGGAGGGAATGACGATCGTCAGCCTCACCGAGGAAGCGGCCGATTCGCAGTGCGTGGTCATGGACTACCCAGAGGTGCTCGAGCAGGTCACCGAGGCGCGCGACGCCATAGTCGCGGGTGATATCGAGGTCGTCGACCCGACCGCCTAGACGCCACCGGGGGTGCGCCGTGCAGGAACTCTCCTGTGCGGCGCACCCTCTTTTCGGGAAGAATAGCCACAGCAGTTGAACCGCCTGTCGCGCCAGGCGATCCACCCCACATCGCGCGGAGGAGCGAGCATGTCAATCGAAGTTGAAATGCGCGGGATCACCAAGCGATTCCCGGGTGTGCTCGCCGACGACAGGGTGGACTTGACAGTTCAGACCGGCGAAATTCACGCCCTCATGGGCGAGAACGGTGCCGGGAAGTCGATCCTCATGTCGATGCTCGCCGGGGTCCACCAGCCTGACGAGGGTGAGATTCTCATTCGCGGCGAGCGCGTGAGATTCCAGTCACCACTCGACGCGATCGACGCGGGCATTGGCATGGTATTCCAGTCGTTCAAACTGTTTCCATCGCTCACTATTGCCGAGAATGTGGTGTTTCGCAGGGAACCTACAAAGGGCGGCATCATCGACCGCGCCGCCGCGAACCGTTCGGTCACCGAGATCGCCGAGCGCTACGGGCTCGCGATCGATCCCACCGCACGAGTCGACTCGGTGCCCGTCGGTGTGCTGCAGCGGGTTGAGATCGTCAAGGCTCTCTACCGCGACGCACGGGTACTTATTCTCGACGAGCCAACCGCCGTCCTCACGCCGCAGGAGACCGAGCGACTGTTTCAGGTGCTGCGCACGCTGCGCGATGACGGGCGCACGATCATTTTGATCACCCATAAGCTCAACGAAGTCATGGCGATCTCTGACCGGGTGACCGTGCTTCGTGACGGGCGAAACGTTGCCCAGCTCATTACGGCTGACAGTTCCCCCGAAGAGATCACTCGGCACATGACCGGGCGCGATGTTGATCTCACGACTCCCCCACCCGCACACGAGCCCGGCGACGTGGTGCTCGAGGTCGAAGACCTGACGGTGCCCGGAGCGGGCCGCGCCTCCGTTGAGGCGTCAAGCCTCACTGTGCGCGCAAACGAGGTGGTAGGCATCGCCGGTGTGGCGGGCAACGGTCAAGTCGAACTCGCCGAAGCGATCATTGGTATGCGCCGGGTCAGCGGCGGGCGGGTGATTGTGCGCGGCGTGGATCTCAGTCACTCCTCTATCGCTGCCCGGCGAGACGGCGGCATCGCCTACATACCCGAGGACAGGCACGGGGTCGGCAGCGCGGGAAGTGCGGACGCGACCGACAATCTCGCTCTTGGCCACCATCGCACCGCACCGCTTCTCCGTAATGGACTGCTTTCACGCGGGGCAATGCTCGACCACGCACGGCGACTCATCGGACGGTTCGGGGTGAAGATCGCCAACCCCGCCACTCCGGTGGGCACTCTCTCCGGAGGCAACTTACAGAAGCTCGTGGTTGCCCGAGAACTCGACTACAACTCTCCCATTTTGATCGCCGAGCAGCCGACGCGCGGTGTTGACATCGGGGCGATCGAGTCAATCCACCGCGAACTCTGTGAGTACCGCGATGGCGGCGGCGCCCTGTTGCTCATCTCCGCCGAGCTCAGCGAAATCCTTTCGCTCTCGTCACGCATTCTCGTCATGTTCGAAGGCCGAATCGTCGCCGAAGTACCCCGGCACGAGGCGACTGAGGCACTGCTTGGTCTCTACATGGCGGGCCAAGAGCCGCCACAGCGTCACCGACCGGGGGCGGCGTTCGTGCCGCAGAAGGGATCCACACTGTGAGCGCGTCGCCCAGCACAGCCGATCGAGAAACCACCGTTTCGCGGGTGCTCGGCGCGTCTCGAACATGGCTGTCAGGGCCGATTCCGGTGTCAATCGTCGCGGCCCTCCTCATCGGAGCAGTGTTCATGCTGTTTGCCGGGGTGAACCCGCTCGACGGCTACGTTGCCATGCTGCAGGGATCCTTCGGGTCAGGCATGGGGTGGGCGTCGACCTTGCAGCGAGCGCTCCCCATTGTGGGCCTCGGGATCGCGATCGCCATCGCTTTTCGGGCCGGGGTGCTCAACCTCGGCACCGAGGGACAAGCCGTACTCGGCGGCCTCGCGGGCGGACTGGTCGCCGTGTATCTCCCTGGACCGGGTCCCCTCGTCGCGCTGCTCGCCATCGCGACCGCGATTGCGGTGGGTGCGCTCTGGGGCCTGGTCGCCGGGTTCCTGCAGACCGCGCTCGGTGTGCCGATTCTTCTCTCAACCCTGCTTTTAAACTATCCAGCCCGCTATTTCTCGTCGTGGCTGATTCGCTACCGGCTCGACGAACCAACCTCAGATTTGATTGCGAGCGAACAGCTCGATCCCAGCCGCCAGATTGGAATGTTGGTCGCCCGCGATAGCGGGCTTGCCGAATCGCTGCGCGCCGGGCTGGGTGCGATGCACCCGGTCACTGCGATCCTCACCGGAGTGAATTGGTCGCTCCTCATTGTGCTGGCACTGGTGATCGGCACATCCTTCATGAACCGGCGCACGAAGTATGGTTTCGAATCGGGCCTTGCCGGCCTCAACCCTGAGTTCACGCGCTACGGCGGAGTGAAGCCGGGTCCGCTCGTGCTGCGTACTATGGCGTTTTCCGGCGGTATCGCCGGTCTCATCGGTGTGCTCCTCGTCATCGGCACTCCCAATACCCGGCTCATCGAGGGCAGTTTCGTGCAGACAAATTATGCCTGGACGGCACTCCTTGTGACGCTTCTGGCGCTGAACCGGCCGGTGGGCGTTGCGATCGCAGGGCTCTTCTTCGCGGCAATCATCGTCGGTAGCGAGGCCATGGGGCGTGAGCTCGGCCTCTCGCCGCAGATTTCGGCCATCATTCAGGCACTCGTCATTATCCTGCTTGCCTACCGCGTTGCTCTCCCGCAGTTCAAAAAGAAACGAAGTTCGACAGATTCGAAGGAGGTCGCGCAATGAACCTCCTTGACGTACTCGACCAAGACCTCATCGCATCGGTGCTCCGAGCTTTAGTACCGATCCTGCTGGCCGCCCTTGGCGGAATGATCTGCGAACGAGTGGGCATCTTCAACATCGGCCTCGAAGGCATCCTGCTGGTCGGGGCGTTCGCCGGAGTCGCGGCGTCATTCTTCACCGGCAACTGGATCGCGGGCGTTCTGGTGGCCATGCTCGCAGGCATGCTGTTCTCGCTGATTCTCGGGTACGGCACCGTCTACCGGAAGGGCGATCCCATTGTCCTTGCCGTCGCGATGAATATCCTCGCGATCGGTCTCACGAGCTTTCTCCTGGTCGCAATCTTCAACGTGCAGGGAGTTTTCAAAAATCCGGGAATCGATGGCATCCCCACCTGGCGAATTCCGGTGCTCGCCGATATTCCATGGATCGGCCCCCTCTTCAATCTCACCCCTCTGGGGTATTTCGCCCTCCTCCTCGTTCCGGTCTCATGGGTGGTGCTCTTTCGTACTCCGCTCGGACTGCGTCTGCGCGGAGTCGGTGAACGCCCGCTCTCGGCAGCGACTATGGGTGTCAACCCACAGCGTTACCAGCTGTGGGCCGTTCTCGCGTCGGGCGCGCTGGCTGGTCTCGGTGGTGCGCAGCTTGCCCTCGGCAACGTGGTGCAATTCAACGAGGGCATGTCGGCCGGTCGCGGGTGGATCGCGGTAGTCGCAGTTATGCTGGCCCGGGCGCACCCCATCGGCGTGCTCCTGGCGGCACTACTCTTCGGGTTCACCGACGCGATTGGCTTCAGGCTTCAAGCATTCGGTCTCCCGCAGCAGCTCACCGATGTGCTGCCCTACGTGGTGACTTTGCTGGTGCTGATCATCATGAGCCGGAGGTTCTTGCAGGCCAGGCGGGCGCAGGTCGCGTGAGCATGGTCGCAGATGCTGGCACAGGCTCATCCGTGCACACGACCGCGCTGCCGTCCGATGCCCAGGCATGGGTGGATCACCTCGGCCTCGAACCCCTCGAACACGAGGGAGGGCTCTTCGCTCAGAATCACCTCGATGAGCATTCCAGTGCCATCTACTATCTCCTCGCCCGGCCGGATTTCTCGGCGCTCCACGCGCTCGCTTCAGTGGAGGTCTACCACTGGTACGCTGGCTCTCCGCTCAGTCTGCTCATCCTGCATCCTGACGGACGCAGCGAGGAGCGCGTGTTAGGCCCCGACTTCACTGCTGGGCAGGAACCCCAGCTCGCAGTGCCGGCCGGGGCGATGCAGGGTTCCTCCCCTGCGGGCGAGTGGTGCCTGGTGGGAACGACGATGGCGCCTCCGTTTGACTGGGAGGGGTTTGAACTTGGCGACCGAGTAACCCTGCAAGTTGCCTACCCAGAATACGCCGAGCGCATCTCGAGCCTCACTCGAAACTGAGGTGGTGTGCCCAGGTCGTGCAGGCACCGCCGAGGTTAGCTGCCAGCCGCTGCCGAAATCCGCAGTCGTTCGGCGGCCGCAGCGGCCCGCGCACGCACCTCCACAGAGTCGAGGGTGAGATGCGTGCCGTTCGCATAGACGTGTCGTCCGCCGATAAAGACGTGGCGCACGTCGCTGCCGCGTGCGGAAAAAGCCAGGTGAGAGATGAGCGAGGGATGCGGGATGGCGCCCGCGCCGGTGACATCGAGTGCGATCACGTCGGCGAGATATCCTTCTTCGAGCACCCCGGTTTCGGGAAACCCGATGGCCTCAGCCCCGCCCCGCGTGGCGATAGCGAGCACGTCGCTAGCACGCACCGCAGCCGCGTTGCCGCGGACCCCCCGGTGCAGGATCGTCGCGAGTTTGATCTCTTCAAACAGGTCCAACGAATTGTTGCTCGCGACCGAGTCGGTGCCGAGTGTGAGTCGAACCCCAGCCTCAAGCAGCTCCGGCAGGGGTGCAACCCCGCATCCGAGTTTCAGATTCGAAACGGGGTTGTGACTCGCCGCAGTACCGGTGCGCGAAAATACCTCGATTTCCTCCGGGGTAAGGTGCACACAGTGCGCAGCCAGGACGTCCGCCGCAAAGAAGCCAAGGGAGTCGAGGTGCATCGCAGGGGTGACGCCATGGAGTTCGGTCATATCGGCGACCTCGGCGGCGGACTCTGAGACGTGGATGTGGATCGGGATTCCAGTGCGCCGCGAGCGCTCCGCTATGGAGCGCAGTTGCTCCGGCGGGGTCGTGTAGGGTGCGTGCGGACCATAGGCGAGACGAATCTGCGGATCAGCCGCGAAGCGTTCTGCGAGCGCCTCGGTCGCATCGAGCACTTCCGCGCCCGTCCACGGGCTGACTCCCGGAAAGCCGACTGCGTCTTCGGTGAAGACCGCCGGGGCCGCGAGCACTCGCATGCCAGAAGCTCGCACGAGCTCGAGCAGCCCCTCGTCCCAGTGGTACATGTCAGCGAAGGTGGTGGTGCCCGTCTCGATCATCTCAAGCATCGCGAGCTGGAGCCCCGCTGCCACATCGTCGCGGGTGAGGTGCTGCTCGGTCGCCTGCACTGCGGCGAGCCACGGCATAAACCCGTCGTCGTCGGAGGCACCTCGCAGCAGCGTCATCGCTGAGTGGGTGTGGCCATTCACGAGCCCGGGCATCAACACGTGCCCGCCGAGATCGTGGGTGGGTGCAGAGCCGGGTCGCCGGGACCCCGCATAGGTAATGCGCCCGTTACCATCAAATACCAGCTCGGCATCCGCGATGGGGCCTGCAGGGGTGAGCATCGCATCGGCCCAAATGACAGTTATCACGTGCTCACCAGCCCGGGGTTACGAGCATGCCGCCATCCACCGGAAGGTCCTGGCCGGTGATGAAGGACGCCCCTTTCGACGCGAGCAAGACGCAAGCGTTTCCAATGTCTTCGGGTGTGCCCATGCGGCCGAGCGGTGCGTGTGTCCGCCAACTCTCGACTCCCTCTGCCCACTCCGTCTCGAGCCCTGGTCGATCGATGAGGCCCGGCGAGACCGTATTGACCCGAATGCCCCACT
The DNA here is from genome assembly GCF_052446065.1 of Leucobacter shiyiweii. GTDB lineage: Bacteria > Actinomycetota > Actinomycetes > Actinomycetales > Microbacteriaceae > Leucobacter. Next base: position 1,783,457 of record NZ_CM127080.1, read on the forward strand.
CACCCAGTTCCAGCGCCGCAGCCCGTGCGTGCATCACGAGGCCGGCCTTCGCCGCAGCATAATGTCCGTGGGCGGCAGCGGGTCGACTGGCTTCTATGGAAGCCACGTGCGTGATCCACCGATTGCTCGAAATATCTCGCGCCGTGTCACCCTCGCCCATCGCAGCTGCAGCTGCCTGGCTCAATTCAAACACCGCCCCGAGATTCGTCGCGAAGACCGCGTCCCATTCGGCACGCGTCATTTCGGAGAGCGTCGCCAACGGCTGAATGCCTGCGTTGTTCACCAGGCCGTCGAGGCCACCCAGCTTCTTCACGGCGAGCGCAACCAGCTTCTCGGCCGCCCCGGGGGTGCTCAGGTCCGCGTGCACGGCTTCGGCCTCCACTCCGGCTTCCCGCAGTTCCGCCACGAGCGCGATCGCAGCGGCTTTCGAAGACCGGTAGTGTACGGCGACGTGAGCCCCGGCTGCAGCGAAGCGGCGGGAGATGCCGTTACCAATGCCTCCCGTGGCGCCCGTGATAAGTACTCGTTGCCCACCAAGGTCGGGCAAGCTTGTATCGCGCTTCACCACGCCACCACCCCGTTCTCGCACCACAAAATGTCTTGCCCATCGTAGCGCGCCGGGGCGAGCCTCACCGTGCGCTTCTCGCACCCTTCTGGTTTGCCCAGAGCTGCTTCTCGTGCACGGGCCAGGTACCCGCAGCGACCTGCGCGGCAACGTAGGCCTGGGCTTCCTCCTGGCGTTCGGCTTCGATACCCGTGGCGATCTCGGCACGCAGCAGTTCGGGCGTCAAACCGAAGGCATCCACCAAGTCGCCCGCGTGGTCCCGAATACGCCCCAAGAGCCGGTCGATATAGGCGGTGATGGCCTCCACCCGATTCCCTGAGAGGCGGCCGTGAATCAGATACCAGGCCGCGCTGTTCTCGATAATGCCAAGACCAAACAGATCACGCAGCCAGGTCATCACGGTGAGGGTGTCTCCACTGAAGGTTTCGAGCGCCTCCGTGAAAGCCTCCCACTGCAGCAACTCCGCGTGGGCTTTGGCAGCTTCGATGAGCTTGTGCTGCTGAGAGTTGAACGCCTCCGCACCCGCTGCGGCACGGTCGCCCTTCGCCACGTCTTTTGTCGCGTCACGCAGAACCAGGGCAATCTCGGCGATCGTGGTCTCAACTCTGTCTGTGAGCAGGGCGCGCTGCGCTTCAGGGCTCCGCACACTCTCAACAGAGCGTGACACGCGACCGAAATCGGCAATGCTCTGTCCCAGCTGACGCAGGCCGAACCGGCTCACCCGATCGCCCAGCTGCCCCGCCGCAGCCTTGGCGATGGCGGCCTTATCTCCCGGTGTGAACTGGGCCGAGTAATCGGTGAGGAGCCGCTTCCCCACCAGCTGCAAGAGCACATTGTTGTCACCCTCGAACGTCACGTAGATGTCGAGGTCACTACGCCAACCTGTCAAACGGTTTTTCGCGATAAAGCCAGCGCCACCCGTAGCCTCGCGTGCTTCCTGCAGTGTCTCGAGCGCCGCCCACGTTGAGCTCGGCTTGAGCGCCGCAGCAAGGGTTTCGAGATCTTCCCGATTCTCTGGTGTGTCGCTCCTACCCGAGAAAACCTCGTCGAACAGTTCCAGTAGCTTGAGGTCGGCGAATCCCATCGCGTAGGCCTGCGCGAGCTTCGGAAGCAGCCTGCGCTGATGCAGGCCATAGTCAAGCAACACCACCTCACGGCCGTCGGCTCCGGTGAATTGACGCCGCTCGTTCCCGTAGCGGACCGCGATCGCCAGGGCCCCCTTCATCGCGTTCACGGCGGCGCCATCAAGCGACACACGGCCCTGCACCAAGGTGCCGGTCATGGTGAAGAATCTCCGGCCTGGGCTCTCGATCGGCGAGGTGTAGGTACCGTCGGCTGCGACATCGCCGTACCTGTTTAAGAGGTTCTCACGCGGCACGCGAACGTGGGTGAAATGCAGGCGACCGTTATCGATACCGTTGAGCCCGCCCTTGAACCCGTCGTCTTCGCTCCCAACGCCAGGCATCATGTCACCCGCGGGCGTGCGAATGGGCACGAAGAATGCATGCACGCCGTGGTTCACATTATTCGTAATCAGCTGCGCGAAGACCACCGCGGCCTGACCGTGCAGGGCCGCGTTGCCCAGGTAATCCTTCCAGGCACCCTTGAAGGGGGTGTGGATCACAAACTCCTCGGTCTCTGCGTCATAGGTCGCCGTAGTGCCGATCGATGCCACGTCAGATCCGTGGCCGATCTCGGTCATTGCGAAAGCCCCGGGGAGTTTGAGCGAGAGCGCGTCAGGCAGCCACTTTTCGTGGTGGGGCGTCGTACCAAGATGTTGGATCGCAGCAGCGAACAGACCCCACTGCACTCCGCTCTTGATCTGTAGCGAGGGGTCCGCAAAGATCAACTCCTGGAATGCGGCGATGTTGCCGCCGTGGTTGTCGTTGCCACCCATTGCCTTGGGAAACGCGCGCTGGATGGCCCCCTCTTCCACGAGGCCGTTCAACTGCTCCAGCACTCGTTCGCGGTGCTCGTCCATCGGCATCCCAGGAGCGGTCTGAAACCGAGGATCAGAGGCAACCTTGCGCGACTCAAGCCGTTCTTTCTTCCACTTACCCAGCAGAGCGTCACCGACTACTGCTTGATCGATACGAATGGCTGTGGGACTCATGCCTGCTGGGGTGGTCATTCTGGCTCCTTTTGCGCGCCTTCGACTTGCTGTCCCAAGGTTATGGCTCACGGATCTAGCCGACAACTGAGCGCCTCAGAGTCAACAAATGACCACCACCGAAGGCACTTTACATCTTGTCTAAACCCTCTAAAAAAGAGACGCGCCTACTGGAGCTTGAAGCCAGAACGTGATGCTAAAGATCGAGGCCGTAGAGGTTCGGCTCGGGTGCCAGAATGACGCCGAACTCCGACTGCACACGCTGCGTCACGTATCGGGCGAGCTGCGCAACATCTGCCGCGGACGCGTTGCCCCGATTAGTAATCGCGAGGGTGTGTTTTGATGAAATCCCAGCGCCGGACCCCGGGATCCGAAACCCGCGCGCGATGCCCGCGTTCTCGATCAACCACGCTGCCGAAAGCTTCACCCGACGCGGCGGGGCGGGCGATGGCACCCGAAGCGGCGCGCCCATCTCGAGCTCTTCGAGGGGTGTCACAGCAGGCTCGGGCTCTTCGCCCGCAACCGGGTAGCGGGGCGCGCTGGCGGGAAGGCTGCGGGCAAAATGCTCCGAGACGACGGGGTTCGTGAAGAACGAGCCAGCACTCCACGTGTCGTAGTCGTCACTGTCGAGCACCATACCCTTCGACGCGCGCAGCCGAAGCACCGCACGTCGAAGCTCCTTGAGCGTAACGCGATCACCGATCGTCACGCCAAGCTCGTCGGCAAGCTGACCATACGCAATCGGGGCAGATAATGGCTGCTCTGAGTCGAGTTGTTCTTGCAGGAGGAGGTCGATCGACACGACCACCCCCTCCCGACCAGTCTTGATGCTGGAGCTGCGGTAATCGAGTTCGAGTTCTCCAGCGGAAACCCGAAGCACTTCCTCGGTCCCTCGGTCGAGGAATGTGATCGAGTGCAACACGTCGGCCAGTTCGGCCCCGTAGGCCCCGATATTCTGAATCGGAGCAGCACCGGCTCGCCCCGGGATTCCCGAGAGCGCTTCGAGCCCAGACCAGCCGCGATCCACACAGTCAGCAACCAGCTGATCCCAATCCTCACCTGCCTGCACGCGCAGGCGAACCGTGCCATCCGGCAGGGAAGGATCGGAGATCCGCTCAACTCCGGCTGTGCGCACGAGCAGCACGGACCCCGGAAACCCTTCGTCGCGAACGACCGTGTTCGATCCGCCGCCAAGAAGCAGCCAGTCGTCGCCCTCGTCCCAGAGTTCCCCGGCCAGACGCACCAGCTCGCCCGAGGTGTTCGCGACCAGCACGCGCCCCGCAGGGCCACCCACACGCATGGTGGTCAGGTCAGCGAGCCGCACGAGGCCGTTTGGCCCGTCTGGCCCGTCTGGCTCACCGTGCCGGCCAAACTCGGTCACGCGAATGCCAACACAAGCTGGCTCTTTCCGAGCACGGTCTGACTCCCACACACGACCTTCACATCGATGCGCGCGGTGCGCGTCTCTGCGTCGAGTGCACCAACAACCGCAGTCACGCTGACATCTGCCCCAGCCTCAGCGTCCACAGGAACCGGACGGGTGAATCGCACCTGATAGTCGCGAACGTAACCGGCGGCGCCGATCCACTCAGTTACCGGCGATGCTGCGGCGCCCATGGTGAGCATCCCATGCGCGAGCACGCCAGACAGTCCCACCGACTGCGCCACGTCATCGCGATAGTGGATCGGGTTAAAGTCGCCCGAAGCGCCCGCGTAGCGGACGAGCGTGTCGCGGGAAAAGCGAAAGCTGCGCTCGACCACCGTGTCACCGACGGCAAGGTTCTCAAAAATCGGCTGAGCTGAGGCACTCATGCTGTCTCCTCCGCCCGCACAACGAGGGTGGAAATCGCGGTAACCACATGTGCCCCGCTCCCATCGACGATCTCTGTCGAAGAGGTCACCATCGAATTGCCGCCGAGCTGCTTTACTGAAGTCACCGTCATCGTGCCAGTGAGTTCGTCTCCGGCCACAATCGGGCGCGAATAGCTGAACCTCTGATCCCCGTGCACTACGCGAGAAAAATCGACTGCCGCGTCCTCATCAGCCAGCAGCTGCTGCAGGGTGAAATCCTGCACCACGATGGGGAAAGTCGGCGGAGCCACCACATCGGTGTACCCGGCAGCGCGGGCCACCTCCGGGTCGTGATGGAGGGGGGCGGTGCTGAGCACGGCGCGCGCGAACTCGCGCACCTTCTCACGGCCCACGAGGTACGGCTGAACGGGCGGGTAGACCCGTCCCTGGATATCTGGATTCACCACGCTCCCAGTCTAGGCCGCACGCCCGCATGTCGGGTTCGGCAACGATTTGTCACAAGCTTTGGTGGGTATATCCAACGACGCGACCCGTCGCTCCAATAAGCTGGAGTCCATGTCGCGCATTCGTAAAGTCCTCATCGCCAACCGCGGTGAGATCGCCGTCCGCATTATTCGTGCCGCCGCTGATAGCGGCATTACCTCGGTCGCCGTATACGCTGACCAAGACCGTGATGCGATGCACGCGCAGCTCGCCGACGAGGCGTACGCCTTGAACGGCTCGACCAGTGCCGACACCTATCTCGTGATTGAGAAGATATTGGGAGTGGCGCGGCGCTCAGGTGCCGATGCGATCCACCCTGGCTACGGATTTCTGGCAGAGAATGCCGACTTCGCGCGGGCTGTTATCGCGGCCGGACTCACGTGGGTCGGTCCGACGCCCGAAGCGATTGAGCGTTTGGGCGACAAGGTGTCTGCGCGACACGTTGCAGAAAAGGTCGGCGCCCCCCTTGCAGCTGGCACTCTCAACCCCGTGCAGGGCGCTGATGAGGTCCTTCAGTTCGCCGACGAGCATGGGCTGCCCGTCGCGATCAAGGCGGCGTTCGGCGGCGGTGGGCGGGGCCTGAAGGTTGCCTACACGCGCGACGAAGTCGCAGAGCTCTTCGAATCGGCGACTCGCGAAGCCGTGGCAGCGTTTGGCCGTGGCGAATGCTTCGTCGAAAAATACCTCGACAAGCCGCGTCACGTGGAAACCCAGTGCCTCGCAGATCAGCACGGCAACGTGGTGGTTATTTCCACGCGCGACTGCTCGCTGCAGCGTCGCCACCAGAAGCTGGTGGAGGAAGCGCCCGCGCCGTTCCTCACCGACGAGCAGAATGCCGAGTTGTACCGCGCCTCAAAGGCGATTCTCCGAGAGGTCGGTTACGTCGGCGCAGGCACCTGCGAGTTCCTCGTCGCTAGAGACGGCACCGTGTCCTTCCTTGAGGTGAACACACGCCTCCAGGTCGAACACCCCGTGAGCGAAGAAGTCACCGGAATCGACCTGGTGCGTGAGCAGTTCCGCATCGCCGAGGGCGGCGTCATCGACTATGCCGATCCGGTCGCGCACGGGCACTCCTTTGAGTTCCGGATCAATGGAGAAGACCCGGGAAACGGGTTCCTCCCCGCTCCGGGCCCGGTCACCCAGTTCAAAGCCTCCTGTGGACCGGGCGTGCGCATCGACACCGGCGTTACTTCGGGCGACGTCATCTCGGGCGCGTTTGACTCGATGCTCGGAAAGATCATCGTCACCGGTGCCACCCGTGAGCAAGCGCTCGAACGTGCCCGTCGCGCGCTCGACGAATTTGAGGTTCAGGGCCTCCCCACCGTGCTTCCGTTTCACCGGAAGATTGTGCGCGACCCCGCCTTCACTGCGGAGAACGGCACGTTCGGCATCTACACACTGTGGATCGAGAGCGAGTTCGAGAACGATATCGAGCCCTGGGAAGGTGAACTCGCGTCCCTCGGGCAGGACTCGAAGCGACAGACGGTGGTCGTCGAGGTCTCGGGTCGCCGCGTCGAGGTGAGTATGCCCGCCAGACTCATTCCCTTAGGCGACCAAGACGTCACGCGAGGCCCCGCCCCGCGTCGCACAAAGGGAGCTTCCGCGCTTGGTCTCGCCGGAGACGCGGTGACCGCCCCCATGCAGGCCACGGTCGTCAAGTTGGCAGTGGCAGACGGACAACGGGTATCGAGCGGCGAGCTCGTGGTCGTGCTCGAGGCGATGAAGATGGAGCAGTCCATCTACGCACCCCACGACGGTGTGGTCTCTCGCATCGATGCACCCATAGGTCAGACGGTGCCTGCGGGCCACCTACTTCTTGAAGTAACTGCCCACGCGGAATAGCCCGCACTCGCGCGGCGTTGCACCGGGCATGACACGTGTGCCGCTCTCCATTCTCGATCTTGCCACCGTTGAAGAATCTGGAGACATTGCTGCGGCGCTGCATCATTCGGTCGATCTCGCGCGATCCGCAGAAGCGCACGGGTACGAGCGGGTGTGGTACGCCGAGCATCACAACATGTCCTCGATCGCTTCGAGTGCGACGGCGGTGCTCATAGCTCACGTTGCGGCGCATACGAAGCGGATCAGGCTGGGCGCTGGCGGAGTGATGCTGCCCAACCATTCACCGCTCGTCATCGCCGAGCAATTCGGCATGCTCGCGGAACTGCACCCCGGGCGCATAGACCTGGGCCTCGGACGGGCACCCGGCAGCGACATGGCGACGTTTCGCGCGATGCGTCGCTCGCACAGCGCATCCGAGAACTTCCCGTCCGATGTGCGTGAGTTGCAGCAGCTGCTCTCAGAGGAGCTACCCCGCACCGCAGTAAACGCCTACCCGGGACGCGGCACCAACGTGCCGATCTTCATTCTGGGGTCAAGCCTGTTCGGGGCCAACCTCGCCGCGCATTTCGGTTTGCCTTACGCATTTGCATCACATTTTGCCCCGCAGGCGCTCAGTGCTGCGGTGCGGCACTACCGAGACAACTTCGTGCCGAGTCCGACCCGGAGCTCCCCGTACGTCATCGCCGGCATCAACGTCGTCGCTGCAGACACTGACGCGGCAGCGGAGGCTCTTTTTGCCCGCACAGAGCTCGAACGCGTGCGGCGTTTCCTCTCGCGAGGTCGCGAGACCGAACTCACCGAGGCTGAGGCGCTGCACCTGTTTGACACTCCTGCCGCGCAGGAGATTCGCAAAATGCTGACATACACGGCTATTGGCGGGGCAGAACGCGTGCGCGCCGAGCTCGATGCCTTCGCCACTCACGCCGAGGCAGACGAGCTGATGACCGTGCACGCCGCACCGACGCGCGCCGAGCAGCTCGCCTCGCTACGCGTTGCCGCGCCGACTCCGTAGCGTCTGGCTCCCTGAGACCTGCTCCGCCCCGCTTTGCACCTGGCTCTGCACTCAGCTCTGCACTGCCCGTGCCTCGTCGGGTGGACAACCGCGCAGGGATCGGCGACCGCGAACCCTGCGCTGTCGCCAACCCGACCCAGTTTTTTTGGGCTCAGACCGCGAATCCTGCGCTGTCGCCAACCCGACCTGGGTTTGTGGGCTCAGTCCCTGGTCGGGCTATTTCACCCGCACGACACCCGTCATCTCGGGATGGATCGAGCAGTCGTAGGCAAACTCTCCGGCAACGTCAAAGACGTGGGTGTACGTGCCCGTGGTCGTGAGCTCGCTCACGAAACTGCCGTCTTCGGCGACCACGTCATGCTCCATGGAACCCTGGAACACCCATTGCACGGCATCGCCCACCTCGATCTCAACGATCGCGGGCTCATACCGATTGTCGATCACCGCAACAACAACCGCTGCGTCCATCCCCTCGGCCGATGGCACCGCCTCGGGCTTCACCGGCGCGGAACACGCAGTCACCGCGCCGAGCGTGAGGACCGCGATCGACGCCACAAGTCCCCGAACCAGCGCCCGCGCAGTGTTGCGGGGCGATCCACCCCCCAACCTGGCGGACCCGAAGCGCCCGATCACAGCTGGCTCGCGTGCATCGCCCGAGCGGCGTCGGTGATGGTGCCGGAGAGTGACGGATAGACGGCGAAAGCCGAGGCAACCTGATCGACCGTGAGTCGGTGCTCGACCGCCAGAGCGAGCGGGAAGATCAGCTCGCTTGCGCGCGGCGCGACGATAACCCCGCCGATCACCGTGCGCGAGGCTTCCCAGGCGAAAAGCTTGACGAATCCGTCCTTAATGCCCATCATCTTGGCACGAGGGTTGAGGTTCAACGGGATCGTGTACTGCACCGACCGGGCCATGCCGGTAGCGTCAGCGAGGGTGCGTTCGTTCCAGCCCACGTTCGCGATCTCGGGGTGGGTGAACACGTTGGCCGCGACGTTGCGCAGATCGATCGGTCGCACGAAGTCGCCGAGCGCATGCATAATGGCCGTGCGGCCCTGCATCGAGGCGACTGAGGCAAGCGGGTAGAAATCGGTGCAATCGCCGGCCGCGTAGATTGACGGCACCGCGGTGCGCGCAACCTTGTTGACGCGGATGTGCCCGCTGTCGGTGAGTTCCACCCCGGCGGCGCGGAGACCGATGCCCACAGTGTTCGGGATCGAACCGACCGCCATGAGGCAGTGGGAACCCTCCAACGTGCTACCGTCGGCGAGCTTCACGAGCACCCCGGAATCAGTGCGGGATACGGATTCTGCCCGAGACTTCGACATCACGTTCATGCCGATGCGTTTGAACTCGTTCTCGATGACAGTTGCCGCGTCCGGATCTTCTCCAGGTAGCACGCGCTCGCGACTTGAGACCAGCGTGACTTCGGCGCCGAGCGTGCGATACGCGTTTGCAAACTCGGCTCCCGTCACGCCAGAGCCCACCACAATCAGGTGCTCGGGGAGAGACGTGAGCTCATAGAGCTGCTTCCAATTGAGGATGCGCTCACCGTCGGGCCGGGCCGAGTCGAGCTCACGCGGACGCGCCCCGACAGCCACCACAATCGTGTCTGCCTCGACCCGATCAAAGTCGGTGCCCTCGCCGCCGCTCGCGGTGGATACGAGTACGGCGTTAGGCCCATCCAAGCGGCCATCGCCATGCACCACGCGCACACCAGCTTCTTCCAAAGTCGTCTGCATGTCGACCGACTGCGCGGCCGCCATGGCGAGAAGGCGCTTGTTCACTGCCGCGAGATTCAGTGCGATCTCTGGGCGGATCGGCTTGCCATCAGCGCCAGGAAGGAACGCCTGCACGCCGAGGTTGCCAGACTCCCGCACGGCTCGAGCTGCCCCCGCTGTTGCGATGAGGCTCTTTGAGGGCACGACGTCGGTGAGCACGGCGGCTCCACCCACCCCCGACCGTTCGATTAGTGTCACGTCGGCGCCGAGTTGCGCCCCTGCCAGGGCAGCCTCGTACCCGCCCGGGCCACCACCGAGAACGGCTATTCGGTGCTTGCGTTCATAAGCTTGGACCATAAGCCAATTCTAGGCGGTGCTGCGCCCACGCCCCTCAATGAGCGTTCGGGCCCCGTTGGCGCGTTTCAGCGGAAAGATGGCACTATTTCTTCACTTCCCGGAATGCATGTATGCAAACACGGTCCCCACGGGGGCGTACACTCTGTGTATAACCCGCAAAGTTTCGTTTGACCCATCGCCATCGAGACTGTTTTCTGGGTACCGACGTGGAAGGACCATGCCAAAGATGCTTCTGGATTCGATGCGTACAGATTCGCCTGAGCGTGCACATACTGCAGCAGTCACCCCCACTTCGGGCGAATCGCTGTCAGGCAGCACCGAGGTTCGTCTCGAGCGCGACCCCGGAATGCCCTCCAGCACCTGGCGGATGCGCAGCGACGCATGGGAGTACCTGCGCTCGGCGGTGAAACTGCTGGTCCACGGAAGTCCCGAGACTAGCGCTCTTGAGGCCGATGGTGAGATCTCACGCCTTCTCCGTGCGCTCGAGACCATTGAAATGTACTGGGCGGGTTTTGGTCAGCGCTACGTGGTTGAAATCACCACTCTCCTCCAGAAGGGCGACACACAGGCCGCTCTGGATCGCATTGGCCGGGTGGTAAATCGTATCCGCCGCAGCACGATCCCCGAGACCCCCCGGGATCAGTTTCTCGACGAAGTAGAACGCGTCGAGCTCGACGACGATGTCGACCCCCGATCCCGGTTTGAGGTTTTGATCGTTGACGAAACCACCGAAGCCGACCGGGATGCGATCCGCCAAGAGGTGCGCCAGCTGCGCAGTGGTGCCGATGCCTTCGTCTACGACTACGTCATCGTCCCTTCCGCCGACGACGCGGTCGCCGCGGTACTGACCAACCCCAACATCCTCGCGGTAGTAGTGCGGCCAGGCTTCACCGAGCACACCAAGCAAAATCTCAGTCGCGATCTGCGAGAGACTATCGAGTTGGCCCGCGTTGAATCGAGCACCCAGCCGGCCTCAGCGAAAAGCTCGCTCGCGATGATTCAGCGCGTGCTCGGCCTCGCCGATACGCTCGCCTCGCTGCGCCCCGAGCTCGACCTCTACCTCATGGCCGGCGCTCACATCGAAGACTTGGCGAGTGCGCTCACTCGCAGGTTTCGTCGCGTTTTCCGCCGCGAGGATCACCTCGAGCTGCACCTGACGCTACTGCGTCGCATCTCGCACCTGTATGACACCCCATTCTTCAGTGCGATCCAAGACCACGCGCGACGTCCGGTCGGCGTATTTCACGCCCTGCCCATCGCTCGTGGCGGTTCGGTCGTGGGCTCCAAGTGGATCACCGACCTGGCCGATTTCTATGGCCTCAACCTGTTGCTCGCCGAAACCAGCGCCACCTCGGGTGGACTCGATTCGCTGCTCGCACCAGTGCGCACGCTCAAGAAGGCACAAGATCTCGCGGCTCGCGCGTTCGGCGCAAAGCACACATTCTTCGTCACAAATGGCACGTCGACCGCGAATAAAATCGTGCACCAAGCCCTCGTCTCACCTAACGAGGTGGTGCTGGTGGATCGCAATTGCCACAAATCGCACCATCACGCGGTCATGCTGACGGGCGCCCGACCGGCATATCTCGAGGCGTACCCGCTCAACGAGTTCGCGTTCTACGGGGCGGTGCCGCTGAGTCGCATCAAGCAGATGCTGCTCGACTATCGCGCCGCCGGGCGTCTCGACGAAGTCCGAATGGTAACGCTCACGAACTGTACGTTCGACGGGATCGTTTACGATCCCGAAAGGGTGATGGCCGAGTGCCTCGCGATCAAACCTGACCTCGTGTTCCTATGGGACGAGGCGTGGTTCGCCTTCGCCGCCTTCCACCCGGTGACCCGACGTCGTACCGCGATGGCCGCTGCGAAGCGTCTCGAGGAGCGACTGAAGAGCTCACAGCATGCCTCCGATTATCAGACGCAGCGTGAGCGGTTGTTCGGCGCCGACGGCACCCCTGCCCCCGACGAAGTGTGGCTCAGCGAGCGTCTCGTGCCATCCCCAGACGCGCGTATACGTGTCTACGCGACCCAGTCGACCCACAAGACGCTGACGTCACTGCGGCAAGGCTCGATGATCCACGTCTATGACCAGGATTGGGTGCGCGAGGCCGAGGAACCGTTCCACGAGGCCTACATGACGCACACGACGACCTCGCCGAACTATCAGATCCTCACTTCGCTCGACCTCGGCCGACGGCAGGTAGAACTCGAAGGTTTCGAGTTGGTGCAACGGCAGCTCGATCTTGCCACGAGCCTGTGTCAGGCCGTCGCGCGGCACCCGCTTCTGCGACGCACGTTTCGAGTGCTCACCGCACACGACCTCATTCCAGCTGAGTACCGCGAAGCAGGCCGCCCGATGCCGCTACGTGATGGCCTCGCAACCATGTGGCAGGCCTGGGCCACCGACGAGTTTGTGGTCGACCCGAGCCGCGTCACCATCGAGATCAGCCGCACCGGCGTCGACGGCGACACCTTTAAACACGACTATCTGATGGATCGCTACGGGGTGCAAGTCAATAAGACCAGCCGCAATACGGTGCTGTTCATGACGAACATCGGTACCTCGCGCAGCGCGATCGCCTATCTGATTGAGGTGCTGGTTAAGCTCGCCGAGCGCTTCGAGGAAGACAAAGCGCAGCGCGATCCCGATCTGCCGCTGCCCGGTGAGGTGGCCATGCCTCCGCTCCCCGACTTCAGTTCATTCTCCACTGGCTATTCCACCGACGGCCAGCTGCCTGACGGAGACATGCGCGCGGCCTTCTTCAAAGGTCAGCGGCGTGCGGCAGTTGAACACGTGCTGATCGCCGAACTGCGCGAGCGAGTAGATCGCGGCGAGATCCCGGTGAGTGGCGGGTTCGTGACCCCCTACCCTCCAGGGTTCCCCGTGCTCGTACCCGGGCAGGTCATCACCTCGGAGATTCTCGATTTCATGGCAGTGCTCGATACCCGCGAGATCCACGGCTACGATCCCGTGCGCGGTTTCCGGGTGCTCCGGGGATAGCTGGAAACCCGCTTCCCAGGCGCTTCATGGGGGAAGACGGCATTCTGGTGGGCATCGAGAATCGGTGCGTGGCGGAGGGGCATGATGAGCAAGCGAACGAAAATTGCGGTCGCGGTAGCGGTGGGGATCGTCGCGATCGGCGCGCTCGTCGTGACGGCCGGGCCAGCTATCTACCGCGACTTCCTCGCGCCTCCGCCCGCCGAGACGCCTCTGCTCACAGCCGACGACAGCACACTCTCGATGGGAAATGGTGCCCCGTTAGAGGCTACAGCCCTCGATGGCACCTGGACGCTGAGTGCGAGGTCGGTCGCGGGTTACCGGGTCGACGAGGTGCTCAACGGCACCGACGTTACCGTCACCGGTCGCACCTCCGAGGTCGAGGGCACGCTCACTATCAGCGAACTCACGCTGACGGAGGCTGAGTTCACGGTTGACGTGGGCTCGATATCAACCGACAGCCCCCAGCGCGACAGCTACTTTCGCGATACTGCTCTGCGCACCGCGGAGCATCCAACCGCCACCTTCCGCCTCACCGAACCGGTCGTCGCGCCAACGACACCGAGAGTCGGGGAGACGGTCGAACAGCAGCTTGTGGGCGAACTATCGATCGCCGGTGTGACCCAACCGGTGACGTTCACCGCGCAGGTGCGCACCGACGGCACGACCGCGGAAATCGCCGGTCAGATCCCGATCACGTTTTCCGATTTCGGGGTGCAGGCACCGAGCCTCGGGTTCGTGTCGGTCGAGAACGACGGTTTCGTCGAGTTCGAGTTGGTCGCGCGCAGGGGTTAGTCGCCCTGGTCGGATCGCGGATCCACCCGGTCTCCGTCGGCCAATGCCTGAATCTCTTTGGGAAGCTTGCGCACCCGAGCGCGACGTTTGGGCCGCTCGGGAATCATCGACCGCATCTCCTCGAGCTTGCCGAAACACAAGAGCCGGTCTTCCGGTTCGAGCACCACGTGTTTGCGGGGATTCGGGATCACCTGGACACCGCGGTGCAGAGTGAGCACCGTGATGTCGCGATCCCACAACCCAAGTTCACCGAGCGGCTTGCCGAGGTGCTCGGCACCGCCGTGCATGACGAGCTCTGCCACCCCGTATCCGGTCGAGACGCTCAAACGCTCGCGCACATCGATTTCAGGGAACGTAACCTGCCTGGCGATGTAATCGATGATCGCGCCAGCAACGTCGAGCCCGGTAGCGCTCTCAATGCCTTGCAGCCCCGGCGAGGAATTCACTTCCATCACCAACGGACCCTCGTCGCCTTCCAGCATGTCAACTCCAGCAACGCGCAAGCCCATGATCTGAGCCGCGCGCACCGCGGCCTGTTCGTAGGCTGGCTCGAGCTGCACCGATTCGACGGTACCGCCGCGATGCACGTTCGAGCGAAATTCGTCACCGCTGGCGATGCGGCGCATCGCGGCAACCACCCGGTCGCCCACGACGAGTGCTCGGATGTCGCGCCCGCGACTCTCTGACACGAAGCGCTGAATCAGCACATTCTGCCGAGTGGAGTGCAGGGTCTCGATAATCGCCTCTGCAACTTTGACCTGGGGCGCGAGGATCACACCGATGCCTTGGGTTCCCTCCAGCAGCTTGATCACGACCGGCGCGCCACCCACGCTCTCGATCGCCGGGCGAACGTCTGCCCGGTTGCGCACGAACGCCGTCGCGGGCATCGCGATGTTGTGTCGCGACAAGATCTGCGTCGCGCGCAGCTTGTCGCGCGCGTTGGAGATGCCGTTCGCGGTGTTCGGCGTATAGACATCCATCTGCTCGAACTGCCGCACGACGGCGGTGCCGAAGTAGGTGATGGAGTTGCCGATACGCGGCAGGATCGCGTCGTAATCGCTCAGCGGCTTGCCCCGATAGCGCAGGTCGGGTTCATCACCCGCGAGGTCGATCGCGAAGCGCAACGTGTTGAGCACCCGCGCACGGTGTCCACGGTCGACGGCGGCCGCCAGCAGGCGTTGCGTCGAATATGCCTGGGGCGCGCGCGAGAGAATCGCGAGTTTCACGGAAAGTACCTGCCAATATAGAGGGGTGAACGAACCTCACCATTCAAGCACCCTCACCGGGTGGCGTGAATGGGTAACCCTCCCGAACATCGGCGTGTCGCATATAAAGGCAAAAATCGACACCGGTGCGCAGACTTCTGCGCTGCACGCCGCCGATGTCGAGGAATATTCGCGTGACGGGGCAAGTTGGGTGCGATTCACGGTGCATCCCTGGCAGCACAACGATAACGACGAGCTCCGTGTCGAACTTCCCGTGCACGATCGACGCACGGTGCGCAGTTCTTCCGGCCACTCACAGGACCGGATCGTGGTGCTGATGGATATCGAGCTGCTCGGCCGGCGCATCCCTGCCGAGTTCACGCTGACGAGCCGTCATGAGATGGTATTCCGCATGCTGATCGGCCGCGAAGCCCTGCGGCAGGGCTTCTTAGTGGATCCTGCTGCGTCCTACCTCGGCGGCAAACCTAGCCCAGCGGTCCGCCGCAGGAATCGCGCGCTCACCCGCTAGCCACGCACCGCCGCGCCAATCGCGGAGCGCGCTCCGGTCATTCTTTGGTGAAGTCCTCGAGCCGCGCCAGCAGCTCTTTCCACGCCATCTTCCGCGGGGGAATATCTTCCGCCGAGTTCAGTTTGGAGTGTTGCACTGACACAACCGATTTCGCGGAAGCCCCCTCTGGGACAGCTTTGGATGAGATGTCGACTTGCGCCCGGGTGCCGTCCGCAAGCGAAACCCGCCAGTATCGCCACTTCTCGGTGGCCGTCGTCGAAGGCGCCTCGGCGAAGGGCACCCCATCCACCGCGTCAATCCCTTGCATCACGTCGAGCCACGCACGGAGCGTCTCATCGAGTGGTGCGTGTAGTGTCTTCGAAGCCGAAGCCGCAAACGTGCCCAAGTGGCCCTGTCCTACCTCACGCAAACCGTGATCGTGTTCATAATCGATGGCAATCGTCTGCGCCCACCAGCCATCGTTCAGCGGCTTACCCGTAACGGCATGCCGCTCGATCTCCAACTGCCGAATGCGGGCCAGCGCCAAACGGGCCAACTCCGAGTGCGTAAGCGTGGAAGCGCCCTGACCCTCGAGCCATTCCGTCCATTCCCGCCAGGAATGACCTGTGGCTGTCTCAATGCTGTGTGCTGCGCCGCCCATGCGCACATCATATGCGAGGCCCTAGGCCACCGAGGCCCCCGGCGGGTCACGAGTTATCGCTGCTACTTCTGGATTCTCTCCGTTGAGATGTGAGAACTGACGATCGTTTGCGAACCACTGCCTCAACCCGTCGCGATCCTCGACTCCGACCTTTGTATAGACGTGTCCGAGGTGAGTATCGACCGTTCGCGCGGAGAGGTGCAGGCGCTCTGCAATGAATCTTGATGAGTACCCGAGCGATGCAAACAGGGCCACTTCCCGCTCCCGCGCTGACAGTCCGCCGGAGAGCGGCAGAGGGACCCACAGGCCAAACTCAGAGAGGAGCCGAATTTCGGGTTCGTCCACATCGGAAGGGTGAGCTCCCGCGACAATCTTCGTAATATGGCTGGCGATCACGTCACTGATGGGATGGTCAATTTCTTCGGCAATTTTTTGAGCCCTGGTTTCGATGCTTCGAGCGAGTGTGCGGGACTCAAGTGCGACCATGTGGAGTGCTTCAAGTTCCACTAGCCTCACACCTTGATCACGGGCCCACGATGCCATTTCCAGCGCCTCAGCAGCCGGGTCACCAACTCGGAGCCACTGCATGGTTCGAACGATGAGACGACGACGGAATCCCTCAACCGCGCGGGAGACCCCCCGCTGCTCCCGATGCGCGCGACGTAACTCAGACACAGCCAAATCGCGTTCCCCCAGTGCGGCGAGCGCGAGCGCATGGACCGCGTGCACCAGGGGCCTCAATCCATATCCGTCGTAGCGCCTCAGACCTTCCAGGAGCTGTTGGGCCTGATCCGCCGCATCTCTCCACCGCGCCTCCTGCGCGGCCAAGAGCGCAGAGCCGGACTCCACTAATCCAGAAATATACATTACTGCCTGGATATCGGCGTTGACGCTCTCCTGTAGCTCATCGAGACTCTGGCGACCCGCTTCCTTGCTTCCGCTCGCCCAGAAGCCGAAGAACCAGCAAAAGCCCTGCAGGTTCACGGTGTCAGCGGACACTCGGTTTCCGAGGAGGGACACCAAACGGGCGTCCCCTGCGATTCGAATTGCATCGTCAAGCTGGCCGTCTTGCTGCTGGATAAGCGCATTGATCGCTCGCGCTGGGGCGCGCACCCACTCAACACTGATATTCGATGAAGGCATTGGGTCTGGTCCCACCGCTGCGGCTTCCCGCAGCCTCCCGTCGTATGCCAGCAAGATTAAGCGGGAGCTACGCACCATCTCCTGCGCCACCGCATCAAGCGGGCCCAACTCAGCCTCAAAACGCTCCAGGTCGAGAAGCAACCTGTCAATCCCCATCCCCTCCCAGAAGTCGTGCTCAATGAGGAGCAATCGAAGGCGTGTCTGCAATGTCACGGGCAAAGAACCGAGACGCATTGGATCGGCCGTAATACCTCGAATTCCGGTAATCGCCAGTTCGAGCCGGTGATGATCGCCGAGAAGTCGTGCAAAGCTAGCCGCACGCACCGCAACTACGGCCGCTTCCTCCGGATCGGGGCTGGCCATGAGCTCGAGGGAGACTCGTAGGAGGAGCCTGGGGTCAGCGCCATCTTTAAGAAACGTGAACGCTTCCGACAGCCAAGAGTGGGGCAAATCTTGCCCGCTGTCGAGACCAAAAACCACTAATCGCGTAAGCAGTTGTGGCGTGGATATCAGTGACGAGTGGCTCCGTTCGTCGTTCAGTGCCCGGAACAGCTGCGTGCAGAGCTCGACCTGGCGGGGCCGCTCCATGTGCTCGCGGATCGCGGCAGCGAGAATCGGGTGTGCCGTCTCAAGCGCGACGTCTCCGCTGGGGTGGCGTCGGGTACGAACTAGCCCCTTTTCAATCAACGAGGAACTACATCCTGGGTCGACTAGCTGTAGCAGCGCAGTCTCCACCAACGGTTCAGCCTGAGCGATGAGCTCCAGCGTGCGCAGCTCTGTCTCACTGCAGGTTTCTCGCGCGAAGACCGCGAATTCCTCCGGCGCATCATCCGCACCGCGCGGCACCCAAGCCAGTCCACGGTTGCGTCGAAGCACTCCGCGCCGTTCGCATGAGAGCGCCAAAACTCCCAGCGCATAGCTGTTTCCTGCAGTGACGGTGTGCCAGCGGCGCAGTGTCTCCGCTGCAATGTGCGCGACGCCCAGACGACGGGATAGGAAGAGATCTGCTTCTTCCAAACTCAGCGGCCCAATCGCGATCCGCTGCACTCGAGGATCTCGGCCAATGCGACTCGCTGCACCAGTAAGTCGGTGGGCCGTAGCGATGATGCGCAGTGTTCGCGATCGAACGAGGTGCTCAAGCAGGAACCCGGGAAGCGGCCCATACGCATGAACGTCTGACACGACCAAAATTGGTTCGCGACCCGCCGCGCGTTTGTGAATCGCGTCACTCAAGCGTGTCGCAAAAGCCTGCGGCGAGCGCGATTCTGATTCTGATTCTGAAGAGTCAACATCGCCGTCACGATCAAGAATCTCGGGAAAGTAGAAACCAAATACCGCAGCGATACCGCTCGTCTCGACCGGAGGAGTCGACATTACGGTGACGAAGAAATCCGAGTTCTCTTGAGCCTCTAAGGTATAGGCGGCCGCCTCCGCGAGCCTCGATTTTCCGGCACCGGGCTCGCCCAGCAACAAAGCGGACGCTCCCGGCTGCGACACCGCTTCGATGACGGATTCGAGTCGTTCGGCCAAAACCGATGTGTCGAAAACTGGTGTGGGGCCACGATAGTGGCCCGCTCCCGACGACTGAAGATCTCCCTCGACCACACCCACCCCTGCCCAAAAAAAAATCAGCCCGGGCGCAATCTACGCCCAGCAACGTCCCCCCAAGCACGGCATCATCTCTAACACTTACAGGCTGACCCACCGATGAGTAAATGTCAACAACGTCTAAGGTTTCCCCCAATTTCGCATCACGCAGACAAGTTGCATTCCCGCGACCACGACTGCTAAGACCTCACTGATTTGGTGTGGCAACCGATTTGTCGATGCTCGACAGGCGCGGTTTCGGGTTCCCTAGCGTTCGTGCGTTCTCATTCAGCCCTGCGGTCCGTCTCAACAATGCCGCCTCCCCTGATGGCTGTTCTTGGGCGAGCCGAATCCGGCACGAGCTTGAGTCCAATGACGGCAAGAATGATTCCGGCGATGAAGATGATCTTTCCAGCAGAGACGCTTTCCGCCCCCGTGACCATCGCGAATGACACGGTGAGGGCGGCACCCACCCCCACCCATACGGCGTACCCCGTCCCGATCGGGATGACCCGCACCGACCATCCCAGCCCGATCATGCTTACCACCAGCGCGAGCAGAAACACGACACTAGGAACGAGTTCTGTGAACCCGTTGGAGAGCCCCAGCGCAGTCGCCCAAACTGCCTCAAAAACGGCGCTGATGATCAGTACGAGCCACGGCATCTCAGCTCACCACCTTAAGCCCGATGACCGACCCCACCAGCAAGAGGAGGAGCAGGATTCGCGCGAGTGTCAGACGCTCCTGCCGCGTGACGACCCCCCAGATCACTGTGAGAGTGGCGCCGATCCCCACCCACACCGCATAGGCTGTGCCCACCGGCAAGTAGAGCATCGCCCAGGCAAGGCCTGCCATGCTCATGCCCAGTGACACGACGAAGAGGGCGGCGGGACGCCAACGGGTGAATCCCTTCGAGGCGGCGAGCGCTGCAGCCCACACTGCCTCGAGCATTCCGGAAACAATCAACACGACCCATGCCATGACGAACTCCTTCGAGTCAGTCTTGTCGCGATGCGGGTACTGCTCCCTCGTCCGCAACCCGGTGAGCGGGTTCCACCCACCGATGGTAGCAGCCCTGGTGCGCCACACTTAGCTGAGGTCGAGCACCGCTACCGCCTCCTCGACGCGTCTCCGCTGCTCATCAGAGAGACCTTGAATCGGAAGTGGCAGGCAGTGCGGAGCTACCAGACCAAGGTACTCAGCAATCGCCGCCACGACGCGCAAGCTTCCACCGCACTCAGCAAACAGGCAGTAGTGCCCCGTAGAGTGGTGTAACGATCCCGGCCAGCAAACGTAAGCGTGGCCACCGGGATCTTCCTTCGAGGAAACTCTCACATCCCACTCGAAAGGTGTCACACCGATGACCACTCCCTCTATTGTCGACCCTGTCACTGTCCTCGCCAACGCTCTGGGCGACGCGTCTCCTGACCTGATGCGTACTCTGCTCCAAACCATGATCAACACGCTCCTCTCTGCAGAGGCCGACGCGGTCTGCGGTGCCGAGTACGGCAAACCCTCTCCCGAGCGCCTCAACTCTCGCAACGGATACCGCACCCGCGAGCTCGATACCCGTGTGGGAACCGTGGATGTCGCGATCCCGAAGCTCCGCTCCGGCACGTACTTCCCCGAGTGGCTCCTCGAGCGCCGCAAACGCTCAGAAGCAGCGATGATCACCGTCGTCGCTGACGCCTACCTCGCCGGCGTCTCGACGAGACGGATGGACAAGCTCGTGAAGACCCTCGGCATCCATTCCCTGTCGAAGTCGCAGGTTTCCCGGATGGCCGCCGATATGGACGAGCACGTGCGCGAGTTCCGCACGAGACCCCTGGGCGACTCAGGGCCCTTCACGTTCGTCGCGTGTGACGCGCTCACGATGAAAGTTCGTGAGGGCGGGCGCGTGATCAACACTGTTGTGCTCGTCGCGACCGGGGTGAACGCTGACGGGCACCGGGAAGTCCTGGGCATGCAAGTGGCGACCGCAGAGACCACGATGGCATGGAACACGTTCTTCGCAGACCTCGTCGCTCGCGGCCTCACCGGGGTGAAACTCATCACCTCTGACGCGCACGCAGGCCTCGTGGAAGCGATGCGGGCGAACTTCCCCGGGACGTCGTGGCAGAGGTGCCGCACACACTACGCCGCGAACCTGATGGCAGTGACCCCCAAGAGCATGTGGCCAGCGGTCAAAGCGATGCTGCATTCCGTGTACGACCAGCCTGATGGGACAAGTGTTGAGGCGCAGTTCGATCGGCTCCTGGACTACGTCGAGGGCAAGCTCCCTGAGGTGTTCGACCACCTCGATGCTGCCCGGGCTGACATCCTCGCGTTCACCACGTTCCCGAAAGATGTGTGGCAGCAGATCTGGTCGAATAACCCAAACGAGCGCCTGAACCGCGAGATTCGCCGTCGCACTGATGTCGTTGGGATCTTCCCAAACCGCGACGCGATCATCAGGCTCGTCGGGGCGGTCCTTGCAGAACAGTCCGACGAATGGGCTGAGGGACGCCGTTACCTCGGTCTTGACGTCCTCGCGAGGTGCCGCCTCACGCTCGTAGACACCGAAACGATCGAGCACCATGCTCTTCCCGAGCTCGAGGCCGCAGCATGAGCACCGATGCCCGAACTACTGGGCGGCACTACGTCGCCGCGAACGATCTCCCCGCCAGCATCTGCGACCACAACGAAAACTAGCCCCACAACCTTGAAGGATCACGAAACGGTTACACCACTCCACGGGACTTGACCAAACAGGCCCCACAGCGGCCTGAGCCGCTCGGATTCTGCACGAGCAGCGTCGGTCCGACCGCTTCGGGCAAGTCGCGTGATCTTCGTTGCAAGGTCGGGCAGTGTTCCACCCACCACGGAGTACCAGGCATCGCAGCCGGCCAGCAATCCATCGGCCGCAACCGCATCTCCAGAGACTCCGATCGTGACGTGTTCCGGCACAAGAGCCTTTATCTCCTGAACGCGAGCGAGAGCCATGTCTGGATCCCGGGGGACGCCCGGAACCTTGATCGACGCGATGCCAGGGAGTTCCGCGATGCGGGCGTACAGCTGGTCAGTGAAGGTGAAATGGGTCGTTGTGGGATTGTCGTAGAGAATTACCGGCAAATCGGTCGACTCGACGACCGAACGAAACAGCGCGAACACGTCAGTATCGAGCAGCGGTTGGTAAGACATTGGAGCGAGGAGCAAGCCCTGCGCGCCGGCTCGCTCCGCCGAACGCACGTTGGTGAGCACATGCGAGGTACGCAGCGCGCTCACCCCGACGATCACGGGAACTCCCCGTGCGTGCTCGACAGTGAGGCTAGCAACGCGAGCTCTCTCCTCAACCGTGAGGTACGCCGCAGCGCCCGTGGAACCCAGTGCTGCGATGGAATCAACTTGGGCCTCCGCGAGCCGCTGGATCAGCCCAGCGAATGCTCGCTCGTCGACCGCATCGTTACGCAGCGGAGTCAGCGGAAACGCGCTCGTTCCGGAAAACATGGAATCTCCTCGGGTGTTTGCTTCGATGCTATGGCCTGTGAGCGAATGTCAGTCCCTTCACCTACTCTGCTCATGAACACACAGAGGGGGCGTGAATGGCAATTCGAGAAGAGAACACTCTGCACAGCGGAACGCGAGAAGACCAGCAGGACACCGTGATTGAAGCGATCCGAGAGCTCGAAGAGCAGCGGGCCAACGGCACCATGTCTGACCATGCGTACTTCGAAAAGAAGCGATCGTTGATCAGAATGCTATGAACGTCCGTCGGCACTAGTGGCGAATCATTCCCCGCTCTATGCCGTCTTCACACGAACTCTCTGGTACGGCTTGGCGATGGAATCCCCCACGGCCTCGGCAATGAGCTGCTCGGCCGAACGATTCTTGCGCGCAAGCTTTGCCACCCACTTGGTGAAGCGGGCCCCCCGCGCCAGCTCCTTCGCACTGCGGTCTTCCAGCGCGTAGAAGAGCCGTGCACTTTCAGGGAGAAGCGAGAGCACACCGTTGAGTATTCGTCGTGTGACCCACTTCGCAACTGGCCCTTTCACGTCCGGATGCCGAAGCGCGTGACCTGCCATCGCGGCAAAGATCGTGAGTGACTTGGTGGTGAGTTCATCTCGAATGTACTGGTCGAGTTCCGCAAAAGTGTCGAAGTACGGCCCGGGCACAAAGAGCTTCTCAGCTCCGAGTCGGGATTCGACCACGACGCGGTCCGAGTCTTCCACTGAGAGGCCGGGGCCGAATTCCTGGTAGCCGCGCACCGCCGACCAGATGTAGGTCCACCACGTCCAACGCTGCCACTCCGGCTGTTTGGCGCTGACGACTTCACCGGTTTCCGGGTTCGTCCAGCTCGCTCGTTCGTGCAGCCTGTCAACATGTGCCGCAGCAGCGTCCGCGTGAGCCTTGTCTGCGTAGATCGCGTCGCGCAGATAGGCAGACGTGCGGTCAAACCTAGCCGCCATAGCTTCAGGACCCTCACTCGTGAGTGAGACCCGTTCGAAGTGGGTCATCATGCCCGCCTCGAGCATCTGCAGAAACACCGCGTTCTTCGCGCCCAACATTGAGCCCGGATCGGCGAATACGCGCCACGAGACACTCTCGGGCCCGTAATGCCCGTCGTCTGCGCGTGGCGCATCAGCGAGCGTGCGGCTCGGATAGGCGGCGTCCGTCATTGTTTCCCCCTTGAAGATGCACGCCGAGCCCCGATGGGCCCAGTCAATCCAGAACGTGAATGCGCCTGTTAACACTCATACGACTGATGTACGTGCGTTCAAGCCTAATTGACGAAGCCTGTCGCAGGGAAATAAACATGGACGTTGTGCAAGAAACTTTTCTGTCCTGTAACCGCGAAATCCAGCGGAACAATGCGGGAAAAATAAAGAACCCCCGCAAGTAGAAGCCTTGCGAGGGTTCAGCAGCGGCGTAATTCTCCGCTACGTGGCTCCGACCGGCATCGATCCGGTGACCTTTCGATTTTCAGTTTCACATTCTGCGACTACGATTCGCGGTTTTTGGGGCGCTGGCGGGCCGCGCGGCGCGGTGGCGGGCACCCGCACGCGCGTCAGCGCGAGGATGCACGCCACGCGTTGCACGGTCGCCTCGCCGCACAGCTCGAACCGGTTTCGCTGGTGGTGGCGGCATGAGCGCGACCGCCGAGGAAGTCTCAGCTCGTGGCTGTTCGCGACCGGTCAAGCTGCCGTCGGGCATCTGGGTTCGGTGCGCCTCGCGGGTGAAGTCGCGGTGCGAGTCATGCTCGGATCTCTACGCGAAGGACTGGGCGGCAATTGCGCGCTCGGGCGTGTTCGACGGGCCGGTCGAGCAGTACCGGTTCTATCTCCTGACGCTCACTGCCCCATCGTTCGGCGCGGTGCATCGCGTGCCGAAAACCGGAGTGAGTAACAAGCGGTGCAGGTGTGGCGCGACTCACTCCGCGAAGGATGCTGGGCTTCGCGGAGTGCCGCTTGATAACAGGTCTTATGACTATTCCGGCCAGGTCGCCTGGAACCGGGACTCGGGCATTTTGTGGACAAACACGGTGCGGCGCATGCGGGATCGGTGGGACTCTCTCGAATTCTTCGTCGTTCGCGAATGGCAAGATCGCGGGGTGATCCACCTTCACGTTATCCTCCGCATCGCACGGGTAGAAGCTCCGGCACCTGCCACACTCCGCGAAGTTGCACGCACCGCCACGGCGGTTTCAAAGATCGACGGCAACGTGGTCGAATGGGGCACCCAGGCCAAATGCGACGCGTTCCGAGCTGACGGCGACGGCGCTAAGACGATTTGGTATCTCTCGAAAGCGCTGCGGTATGTCCTCAAAGATGTGGTGCTGGCCTCAGATGGCGACTCCCCCGCGTCCTGGCGGCACCTGGTAAGCCTTGCCGCGGCGGCACGTGCGATGCCGTGCTCGCGAGAGTGCGAACCCACGGCCTGCAATTCGAAGGTGCATCAGCGGTTCGGGTCGCGCGCTCAGGTTGTCTCCGCCTCTCGCCGCACCAAGAATCGCCCGGGGTGGTCGTTCACGGGGCTCACGCGCACGGTACAGCGCCGACTGCGGCTCGAATGGTGGCTAGCGCAGACGGCCGAGCCGGAGGCGAGGCAGGATGCGCAGCCGCCGTCGGGAGCCGCGGTAGGCGCTACTGGGGTACGGCTGGAACAGATATTCACCCGGATGACTGCAACAACCAGGTGACCCGGCTGGCATGCGACCACACCTCTTTCGCAGCGGGTTTGCGAAGCAAACCTGCTGCTTCCCACCAGTTGAGCGCTAGCTTTCGAAGATGCGGGCTTCAGAGAATTACTGACTTCACTCCGCAGGCCAGGTTGCAGGGGCAAGGCTCGCCAACCGGCTTGCCCGGCTCCTTATGTTCGATTCGTCCCACTCCACTTCTTTACCAATCTCCTTTGTCAACAAGTACTGCGACTGGGCATATCGCTCCACCTTCTGATCAAAAGGAGCTTGACCAAGTTTTCTATTGACACGTCCGTCGAGAAGCGCAAAGTTTCCAATGGATTGCACGATAGATGAGTTAGATGCCCCTCCCGAGGCAATCGACTTAACATGCTCAAGGGTTATAGACGGTGAGGAAATATCAAGATTTGACTCGGTACCGGCTTGGTCGCGGACAACGCCCTCAATCATTCCAAGGAAGTACTTTGCTCTCGATGCGCTGATGTTTGTCTGCTGCTGAAAATGGGTTCGGAACTCACTATCGCTTATGAGAATCGAAGCCATCGCACGCTTAGTATCTTCTTGATTTTTCAGCGTCCCTTCGGAGATGTTCCTTGCAGCCTCATTAAATGCCTTTTCAGCAACACCGCCGCCTAGCTTGCCTGCGACCATTGCACGAACCGACCATGTTGCTATCTTGACGAACGTCTTGGTTGCCTTGACCTTGTCTGGCCAGGTCATGAATATTGCGATCACAAGCGGGTAGATGATCTCGAGTTGAAAACGCCTGAACGCAAGGATGCTGTTGCTGACTTCGACGCTAGAGTCAGCCCAGAAATCATGATCAGCGGAGCTCAAAGCTTCATAGACCAACAGAGCTCGTTCGAGCCGCTGAATATAGCGGCTAGCATTCTCGGGTCCCTGACCAATGGTTGAACGCACAGTCTTTGTTAGTGACCTATGTGTCACGTGGCCAACCCGCGACATCAATTCGGCTCGAATAAACCTGGTGAAATCACCCTCCTTCTTGAACTTGGAGGCAATTCGAGTCCAACCCGCTTTGATCGAGTCAAGCTGTGTACCTGCCTGACTAAATAGGTAATTCTTAATCATGTCCGCAGGAGCCAACGTCACCCCACGATCATTCAATGTTTCGAAAACCACGTAAGCTTCGTGGAGGTCAGAAGTAACTGCGGTAAGGACCTGCACGCGACTTGATAGGTGGTTGTCAATGTCTAAGAGCCTTTGATGGTCCTCCGCTGTAGGTGCCACTGAATCAACTAGTGACTGAAGCTTGAGATAGGCCTTATAAAGCTTGCTGTGAATCGGCACCTTTGCGTGATCACCTCCCAACAGTGCTGAGTATGTGGGGTGGTCGTCGGCACTAAGAATGAGGCGCTCAGAATAACTTCTTGTTGTTCTGTTGTACCTACGCAAGTAGTCCTGTTCGAGCGACGAAGCCAGCTCCGCATCATGACCCTGAAGATCAAACAACCTGAGCCGATCTCGGATCGCGAGTAAGAGTAGAGCAACAGTGGTTAGCCTCTGCTGACCATCAACGATGAGCTGTCGCCCGCTGCCGCCCACGTCCTGAGCCAGAACGATGGTCCCCAAAAAGTAGTCCCTATCGCCCTTTCTGGCCTTATCAAGATCATTCCAGAGTTCTTGAACATTCTCCTCTAGCCAGGCGTACTTCCTTTGAAAATCAGGCACCTTCAGCTCTTCGCCGGAGAGCAACTTAGCAATACTGGTGTTCGAAAACTTCGTCGAATCCGCCATTGGACTCCATCCTGGACTAGGCAATCTTGATCTTGTATAGAGAATTTCGGGAGAGCTACTCTTCTTCGTCTTCTGCGTCCTGCGCATCGATCATTGCCCACTCCGCAGCTGTCGCCCCGCTCGACATCGCATCATCTAGGTCCTGACCTTCCAAGCCATGAAGAAAATCCCATTCGCTCATCTCAAGTTCCTCTCGCCCCCAGATGACACGTTCGCTCATCTGTCCCTAATCGGAATCGTAGCCTAAGCTGATAGTCGCACAACAATAGACTAAGAGGCGGTTGATTGTGGCAGATTTCCGTGCCGAGCGCATGCCTACCCCCGAGGGAGAAGGACGCGCCAAAGACGCGCTCGAAGAAGCCTGGCGGAAGTTCTATCGCACGAACAAGGCCGTCAATGCGCCCCTCCATGCAGCAGTTCCATTCTTAAGGAACCTCAACAAGGGCTATACCGCATCCCGGGTCTTTGACCTCTTTGGATTTTGGGTCTGGTGGCGAATCTGCGGTGGATTCGAAG
The DNA here is from genome assembly GCF_052446065.1 of Leucobacter shiyiweii. Lineage (GTDB taxonomy): Bacteria > Actinomycetota > Actinomycetes > Actinomycetales > Microbacteriaceae > Leucobacter. The sequence goes on from NZ_CM127080.1 coordinate 1,810,702, forward strand.
GTGTACAGAAGGAACTTGGGCTCAGTAGGTCAGCCGTGTTCCGGCGAATCGCGCTCTTCCGCGAGGTCTTCGGCGAGCATCCGGATGTGTATGAATTTCCAGGGATTTCGGTCGATCCCGTTGCCTTCGCCGCAGGCATGGCGCAGTGGGCAGAAGATCGCAAGGGAAATTCGCAGTCTTAAATTCTTGAACTAGCGCACCCTTTTCTGTAGTCTCACTTTTGAGTACTACAGAAAGGTTTCTCATGCACCCTTTGCCACCCGTAGGTGAACCTGCTCCGCCCACCCTGAATTCGATCTGGGATGAATACCAGGAACTGATCCTGGCTGATGTCACCGAGCGCACCGCATACGTCTACACAAACGCCTGGAGGCGTCGTGTCCGCGACAACATCGGTGCGCTACCGGTGACCTCGATTGGTCGCCTGACAGTCAAGCAAGCCTGGGCGCGCTGGGATAAATCGGCCTCTACGAAGAACGATGCGCTCGCGGTACTCTCAAAGACACTCGAGGTCGCAGTAGATGCAGGCCTCATCACGACAAATCCCGCTCGCTCGCTCAAACTGAAGCGCAGAACTGCCAAGTCACCGGCAGGACGTGCATTGTCGCGCGAGGAACTGGACCGGTTCATCACTTTCACCCCTGAAGGCCACTACAGACGCATCATCGAAGCCTTGGCATACACAGGGTGCCTACTTGGTGAGATAGCCGCTCTGACGGCATCTGACGTTGAATTTGAGCGCGGTCTCATCCGGGTCGCCCGTTCTTTATCGCCCAACTCGAATGGCAAGCTCGTGATGGGGGATACGAAGTCACATCGTGAACGCGAAGTGCCGATCCTCCCTCAGCTTCGCGAGACTCTGACCGCTGCGATGAAAGACCGAAAACCGCATGATCTGATCTTCACCGGACCACGGGGCGGAGCATTGGACTCTGGCAACCTGAGTCGCAGCATTGGACTCAAGAAGTGGCGGGATCAAGTCAGGGTCTTTCCACCGGGGGCACCGCGGCTCCACCTGCACGATCTGCGTCATACGGCGGCGACGCTGATGTGCGGAGCCGGGGTTCCAACCATGGTCGTGAAGGACATACTCGGGCATTCAAGCCTTGCCGTGACAGAACTGTATGCACGGGCAAACGAGGCGGCGGTGCTGGCCGCAGGTGAGACCTTTAGCCTCTTCCTGGCGAAATTCGACAATGTAGAAGCGGTGGCCAAATCATGACTTCATGCACCGCTCGCGAGGCGGCTGGGATACTCAGCGCAGCTCTCACAGAACTTCGCGGAATCACACCGGAAAATGAAAGAACCCCCGCAAGTAGAAGCCTTGCGAGGGTTCAGCAGCGGCGTAATTCTCCGCTACGTGGCTCCGACCGGCATCGATCCGGTGACCTTTCGATTTTCAGTGTGATCAGGCGTTTTTCCGTACTGTATATATGAAAGCGATCCGCAGAAACACGCGGTTTCCGTCGGTGAGTGTCAGTTGGTTTCAGTTGCTTTTCGTGGCAAGAATGGCCCAACGGTGGCCCACCAACTCGCTCCCACCTACCCTGCAGTTAGCTGTCCAGAGTTCTACGAAGTCGTCCGGTAAGCCTCATAAACTTGATTCGCAGCCTCGGCCCCTTGAACCACTAGTCCTTCGCAGACCTTGTAGCTCCTAGCGACATCTCCCCTGAAGGACAACCAGTCAAATTCAGAAACAATATAAGTGTCATCAAACAGGAGAACCCTGGTACTCGCATCTTCTATAGACAGAAGATGGAAGTTGCTATATCTACGAGTCAACTCCTGGAGTTTTGTTTCGGCGATCCTGCTTGAACCACTGAGATCGTCTGAGGGGCCGAATCCGATCGTGACAGACACCCCCTTCTTGAGCCGCTGCTCCAGATCAACTAAGAACTGAGAGTTGACTACGCTCCGCCGCATTTGCGGGGAGATGATGACTACTCGACTAGTTGATTCCGCTAGAGCGACCCTCAAATACCTGAGGTGTTCGAATGTAGTGATCTTGTCGCATTCGACATTCGCTCGACCTTCAAAGACCAAACGCTCCTTTCCGCTCACTCTGTTCAGCTTCATCCCTAACGCGGATCCCCCGCCGCTTTCCACTAGCGCTTGCTGATGCAGGAAACTCTCGTCTCCATTGACGACAATCAATATCTCAGGCTCGTCTTGAACTTCGTCGCAGAACAGAAGAAGCTTCACCGGCAAATACCTATGTTTCACCACCCTGGATCTCAACAGAGAAAGCAGCTGAAGACGCCTCCTTCTCCCTCTACCCTTTGAAACTAACTGCTCTAGGTCTGGGAGCTTCAGGTCTTCCACATCAATACGACTCGTCTGAGAAGCAGGTATCAACAGCATCCCATGTTCGGTTGCGCCTTTCTTCGTAACCAGGTCATTCTCTCGATACTCGGTAACACGCCAAATACTTCGGTCAAAGCACGCGGGTATCTCTTGCTCAACTGGCCTAATCGCCATGAGCTCAACTGCGGCAATCCTTCCTTGAGCCGCAAGCTTCACCTGTTCATTTTGAACCTCATAGATCAGGTTCCCATTTTGAACTTGAGACACAATTGCGTCTTCAAGCTGCTCGGAGCTAAGCCCAAGAAAATCAGCAATAGCGATGGTATTCGTGATACCTGAATACACAGACCGAAGAATGAACTCTTCTAGGAGCGGGAGAGGTTTTTCTTCCTGGGCGGTTACTAAGACCCTGAGAGCAGTGACAGGTAACGCTGCATCTTCGATTGCAATGAGCTGCCGACCAGGGCGAGCGTTACCGAATCGCTCAGCTAAATCATGATCTGTAAGGTAAATCATGCTGCCTGCACCTCACAGTCAGTCCCGTTGGAACGTATGTAGTCGATGACGCGCTTTAGTCCTCCTGGCGACTCAGCACAGAAGTCTGCATCCCCCACGATTGTCAATCCGTATCGAGCTCGCGATAGAGCTACGTTGATACGCCTCCAGTACGTCTCGCCCAAGAAACCCAACTGCCGGTTCTGGTTGCTCCTCGTGACGCTGAAAATTGCTAGATCGCATTCACGTCCCTGGACTGCATCAACAGATTCCACATCTACGTCGAGATTCGGAATAGCTTGCCGGACTCGTCCAATTCTTCTGTGCAGCTCATCGATTTGACTTCTGTAGGGTGAAATAACCAGCACGTGTAGTCTCGCCCCCTGCGGGCTAGAGATCAGTCCGAGCTGAATCGCCCGATCGAGTGATTCAAGACGAGAAACAACGAGTTCTGCTTCACAGTGGTTCACATAGCTTCCGGCCGTACGTTGATCTCGAGATTCCCTTCGGTTCTTCTTGCGAGAGGTATCTAGCCAGAGCACCGGCTTGCCAAAAACCTCATATCCAGGCAGCGGTTCTTTGGGAGCCGACTCGAGCCAACCATCATAGAAACAAGAGGAGATCATCGCTCCAATCTCTGGAATCATGCGGTACTGCTTATTCAGACGAAAGCGATTCTTGTCCGGCAGGTATCTATACATGCGGTCAAACAGTGTCTCGGTGACCAGTTCTGGGGTGATGTCATTTTCCGCGAGAAGATCTTTGCGACGAAGGAGGTCCTCGTCTAGCGGAGGCAATTGATGCGTATCACCCACCAGCACGATCCGTTCCGCGCGTACGAGAGAGACCAGCGCCTCCGTGCTAGTTGCCTTAGATGCTTCATCCACTATGCACAGATCAAAAGAGAGATCCCTTGCTGCTCTATGCCCGATGAAGCCGAGACACGTTCCCGCAACTACGCTACTACTGGCCAGATATACCGTCGCCAAACGTTCGTCGGAAGAAATTCGTTGCAACCAGTCCGCTTGGAGCTCCATTAGTGAAAGCAATCTCTTGCCGTCCGGTGCCTGCGACAAGATCAGGTCGATAGCGGCACGCGCTTCCTCAACATCCAGACTTGAACTCAGGTCCAACACACCATTAAGGCTCTGGTTCGCGGCTGCACTTAGCTCGAGCTCTCGTTCGCCTAGCTCGACAATACGCTTAGTCAGCTCTTCGGGATCATCGACCAGTTCCAGCCTGCTCGCCGTAGTGTCGGTGTTCTCCTGCGCCTCTCTAAGACGCTCGGAAAGATGCTCTGCACGGCGGTGTGTCACTATCCATTCCTGCAAATGGATAGCCGCTCTCAACTCCTCAGTCGGTATACCGGCGTTCTTCGAATACTCAGCGAAGTGCGTCTCTGCCCGCTGACGAACGCCTGCCGCCCAACTTTGAAGCTGAGTATCTAGGGTAAGTTGCTTGGAACTCGCAGCAACCCTTGAGTCATCCTCTCGCCCCATGCGAACGATGCCCGGAATCCCAAGTTCACAGAGCCTCTCAAGCGCATTGTCAATAGCAACATGCGTCTGGCTGACTAGCAGAATTCTCGAGTCGGACTTTCGCTTCAGTTCTTGTGCCACGAGTTCAGAGATCATTCTCGTTTTCCCTGTACCAGGAGGTCCAGTGACTACGACACAATCACGGGCGCCCATTCCTGCCGCAACCGCAGCCTGTTTGCCGTCATCAATCTTGGAGATCCAGTCGATGCCGCGAATCAGTTCTGGAGGCTGCGCTTTCCTCGGGTCAGCTATCAGTCCTAGTAGCTCAGGCAGCTTTGCCTTGCCGCTCTCAAGGCGCTGGATCGCATCTCTTTGTCGGTCGATAGCGATCTGAGACGGTCCCAAATAGGACGACAACGTTCCGCCGGTCTTTGGGATTTGCGCCGCTGGCCAAAACCAACGCAGAGTTAGTGAATCCGCTGATTGTTGGACTACTCGTCCCCTAGCGAGTGGCCGACTCCCTTCGCCTAGAATCTGCCATTCTGTTCCGAGCAAATCTTCCTCAAGATCTACGCGCAACTCAAAACAAGTTTCGTCGCTTCCCCTCGCCACTGCTGCCCCATATCGGATGGGTCCAACTTGCGATGCACCTAGTGCTTCTCGCGCAGTAAGAACCCGGCGCCACGCCGCCAGCAGTTCCATCCCTAGGTCATCATCATCCAGATCGCTTTGAACTGCGTCATGGTGATCCCCCAAACGTTGGATCAACTCAGACTCACTGCCGGAGTGTGCAAATGGGTTCAACACGGAGGAGAAAGTCCATGACACAAATTCATCAAGCCTAAGTCCGGACTCTCGAACCCTTTCCAAGTCCTCGTAGTCCGGGGACTTGACACTAAGAATTACAAAGTTCCGATGCTCCGGATCGAGCTTCACAACAATTCGGTACGCATCACCGACTAGAACAAACCGAGACCTATCGGTTGTGCGTGTCTTGGGGTCCCAGGCGAGCGACCCGTAAGTTTGACCTACTAGGTCTTGTTCAAGTAACCGGATGGCCACCTCTCTGTTGCCTCCAGCATCCACGAGTTGTTCTACTGCGCTCTTCGTGAGGTTAAGACGAAGTTCAAAGCGAGGTGTAGCCGGTTCGGCTTCTGCTAAGGCTCTATCAAGGGTGAGCAAGAACTCTCTTGCGTTTTGTGGTCTTTTCTCTGGGTCAAGGTCAAGACTCTGACGCAGTAGTGCATCAACAGCAGCTGGGAGGTCAAGCAACTCAAGACGCGGAATAAGCTCATGCAGTTCCCGTGCACGGTCTTTCTTTGGCGTCAATCCCTGGATGGTAAGAACCGCCAGTGAGTAGACATCCCTGACAAATCGAAACTTACTGCCGCGCTCGGGTGGAGAATATAGCGGCGTTCCTGCCTGTCCCAAAGTCAATGATGTGTCATCAACTTCCCGATGATGCTTTGCAATCCCAAAGTCAGCGAGAAGCGGTGAACCGAGGGGGTCGCCTGGTTCCCAGAGTATGTTCGCGGGCTTCAGGTCTCGGTGTTCAATCCCGATCTGATGAAGATAGGAGAACACATCGGCGACAGGACGAAGCACGTGCTTTCCGAAAAACTCCCACCCAGCTGGTTCTTCGGAATCGAACACTTCCTTGAGCGAGTCCTCAACCCACTGGAGCACCAGGTATGGGGTCGATGTATCATCTACCCCAGAGTCGACGAGCCTCACAATATTTGGGTGTCCGGAACGATTCGCCTTCTGCAGCAGGCTCACTTCTCGTTCGAAAAGCTTGGTAAGAATTCTGTCGTTTGCTCCAGACAAGAACTTGATCGCAACGAAAGAGCCATCTCTTGTGTCAACGGCCTTCCGGACGCTACCCCAGCCTCCTATGCGGGGTTTCTGGTCAGCAAGAACCAAGAAGTAGTTGGCAATCATCTCTACAGCGTTCATTGCCCTCCCTATATAACGCAGAAGCTCCGTCGTTTCCTACAAGGCTAGTCTTCACATTGGACTCTCAGCCCTTCGGGCAAGATTCAAGTAGGATTAAGTCATACTCGAAAGCGAGGCTCGATCATGCGCACGACAAAGCAGCTCAGCATCACTCTCCCCAACAGCATGGCGGACGCCCTCAAAGAGCGCGTCGCGTCTGGCGCCTACGCGAGCGAGAGCGAGGTCGTGCGTGATGGCTTGCGCGCACTGTTCGCGCGCGACGAAGCAGTCGAGAACTGGCTACGCACCGAGGTCATCGCCTCAGTCGAAGAGCTGCGCGCCGATCCTTCGCGGGCCATCAGCTCAGAGGAGATGCGCGCCGAGCTCTCCCGCTGGCATGCCGAGCGCCTTGCAGACAGCTCCTCGTGACGCATCAGGTCGTCTACTCACCGCGTGCCCATAGACAGTTACGCGCGATCTACGATTCGATCGCGCGTGAAGCTGGGCCGGAAATCGCACAGCGATTCGTGCTCTCGATCTATGACTACTGCGACGATCTGGCAGACTTCCCTCTCCGGGGCCGTGCTCGGGATGACCTGACGCCCGGGATGCGAGTGATCGGGTTCCGTCGAAGAGCGATGATCGCGTTCTTGGTCACCGACAATGAGGTTGAGATTCATGGCGTCTACTACGGTGGCAGCGACTACGAGGCTCTGATCCTCGACAGTCTCGACTGAGCACTGATTACAGCCCGAGACCAGGATCATCGCGTCGAGACCGCGCGCTCGAAGGTTCTCGGTTGGTTGCGCCGTGCAACCGTCGTGCTCGGTCGGCGGCGAGTTGCCGCACCTGTTCCGCGGCTTTACGCTTAGCTTCTATCTGAGCGGCGGCTTCCTCGTGCGGCAGGGCGTGCAGGTTCTCGGCTTCGCGCCGCGCCGCCGTCGCCTGTGCGTGCGCGTTGCGGGCTTCGCGGCGGGGGCGGATGAACCGTGCTCGTATTGGGTCGCGGCGCACCCGTTCGGCTCCCAGTTCTTGCGCGAGTAGTGCGAGGCGTTCGCGGTCGTGACGGTCTATGAGCGCCGCGTGCTCTGTCCGTGCAGCAGCGAGAGTGCGGGCGGCGTCGAGCACGCGCGGGTCGTCCTCGGAGCGCCGCTGGGCAGCGGTGGTCGCCCACTCGGTGAGGCTGTCGCCATGGCGCGGCAGTCCGCCCCAGGTATCGCGCGCCCGCTCGCGTACCGTGCGGGTGCGCTCGGTAGCGGCCTGGTGCTCCTGTCGTGCTCTGCGTCGTCTGAGTCTGCCCGAGGTGGCGAGCCGTTCCGATGCGGTGCTCTCGGCGGTGACAGCTGTGAGGTACATTTCACCGTCCTTGACGGCCTGCGGCACCAACTCCGCGACGGCCTCAGAGCGGGCCTGGGCTGCGTGGATCTCAGCGGCGCGGATCGCCTCGGTACTCTGCCCGTCCTGCGCCTTGTGCGTGGCGTGCTGCTGGTCAAGGCGTTCCGCGACGCGCTCCCACTTCTCGGCCTTTCGCTCGGCACGCTCAGCCTCGCGCACGAGACGGGTAACCTCGTCGTTGACGAGCTTCCCAGGGCCATCACTCACTAGGCCGCGCACCGCCTCGGCCGCACGCTCGGTCGCGTCGGCGAGCCCACGGTCGGAGCGGTCGCGTTCCATCGCCTCGATGAACTGCGCCCGCGCGTCGGCCATATCGTCAGCGACGACATGCAAGGTGTTCTCATTTCGGCCTCGAGTCATGCCGACATAGACCACCGCGCCGCCCATCTGCTCGCCAAGAACAGTGTGCGAGGCAGGCACGGTCACCCCTTGCGCCCCGTAGGCGGTCGCGGCATAGGAGAGATGGGCGTGCTCACACACATACTCGGCAGGCAGGTGGATCGAGTGTTCGCGTTTGCGGTTGCTGTGCGCGTCGCGCACCCACAGCGAGCCGTCCTGCTCGACTCGTTGGACGATCCACTGTTGCCGGTTCGCCACGCCCAGATCGGTGCTGTTCTTGCGGGTCTGGATCAGGTCACCGCGCCCGACGCTCAGACCGTCGCTGCCGCTCGCCGTCGTGGTGTCGTCGACGAGACTCGCGCGGGCACGCTCGTGTCGGATGCGGTCATTCAGCCGCGCCGCTTCGTCGTTCGATGCGACGGTGACGGCCTCGCCGTCCTGTCTGCTGGTGGCGAGGTGTTCGCGCAGTTCGTCGGCGTCGCCGTGGAGCCGGATCAGCCCGAGGTCGCGCAGCTGGTCGAACACCTGGGCGGGGTTGCGGCGGTCGCGCATCCGCACTGTGACCTCGGCATAGGCGGGGTTGGCGAAGCGGTGTACCTCGGCCATGTCGAACGTGCACCCCCTGATGTGTGCGGCCAGGTCGAGTACGCCGCCCCTGCCGACTGCGGGGAGTTGCGCGCGATCCCCGACGAGCGCGAGGGTTGCGCCCGTCTCGGCGGCAACTGTGAACAGGGCGAGGGCTGTGTCTTGGTCGAGCATCCCGGCCTCGTCCACAACGATCCGCTCGCCACGATGCAACTGTGCTGCTTGTGGTGGGCCGGTGTAGGTTGCGCCGGTCATCGGGTCGGTGTCACCTATGGCGAGGCGTGTCCATACGCTGTCAGCGTTCCATCGCCACCCATGCGCGTAAACGAGGGAGGCGACCGATTCGGCGGGCACGCCGAGTTCCTGGTGCGCGACCTCGGCGGCGCGCTTGGTCGGGGCAACCACCCGCACCCTGCCGCCCCGGTATTTGGTGGCCCGGATAGCTGTTGCGAGCATCGTGGTCTTGCCCGCACCTGCGGCACCCTCCACGATCACCAGCGGATCGCGCGAGGCGACCGCTGCGGCCGCGTCGAACTGGCCAGCGTCGAGGCGCTGCCCGAGTGCGGCCGAGTGCTTGCGCACGTCAGCATGCTCCGGCTCACGGTCGGGGATGCGGGCGGTGAGGCGGTCGCGCAGTTCCGTCTCGACCTGCACCACCCGCACGCTCGTCAGGTGCGCGACATGCTCCGGCGCTGCCGGATCGGGTGGGAGGATCGAGAAGCAATCCTCGAGCGCGAGCGCCGTTGCAACCGCGATCAGCTCTCGGAGTTCATCGGGGGTTGCGCGCACCCCTGCCTCGGTGATGATCCGGGTCGCGTGCTCTTGCACGGTGTGGCGAGTCCACGCCGACTCTGCTGCGGCGCACCGATCCAACGCACGCGAGGCGATCCGCTGCACCGAGAGCTCATCCGTCGATACCGGCACACGCGTTGGCCTCCGCGCGAGGTGCTCGGGGTCGTAGCCGGCTTCGCGTAGTTCACTCAGCCAGGCTTCTTCTTCCCGCAAGGTCGTGGGCTTCTTCGCAGGGCGCTCGTGCGCCCACGCCTGCGCGGTCAGCCGCGATGAGACGACCGGCCCCATCGCCTCGCCTGGATGCGCGGCCTCCCATTCGGCTTCGAGCCGTTCCAGGTTCTTGCGTACCTGCTCGCCCCGCTTCGACATGAGCGAGTTGAACGGTTCGAGTTCGGCAACTTCGCCGCTCACGGGGTCAAGGGTGAGGCCGCGACGGTCGAGCACCGAGGCGAGTTCGGGGCTGGCTGCGATCACGGCAGTACCGAGGGCACGGATCGCGCCTTGCTGCCGGAACAGCGCCGCCGTATCGAGCGCCCGCCACTTGCCCACCGCCCAAACCCGGGTGCCGATTTGCATGTGGATATGCCGGTGCGGATCACCGGCTCGGCTCGTGCGGTGCGTGATGCCGACGACCTGCAGGTGCTCGACGGGCACGACCTCTTGTTTTCCGCGCGGGCCGACGCGGGTCACGGAGTGCTGGGCGAGCCATCGCTCAATCTCTGAGAGTGCGGCCTGCTGTGCTGCGTCCAAAGTATCGGACACCTCGGGATGCAGCGCCGCCGCAATCGACAGACTCTTGGGAGCGTTGATGACCATTTCCGCGAACCGGGGCGACCCCTGCCGATCCACCCCCGCCAGACGGGGCCTACCCATCTGCTCGCCGGTACCGGGATTGATCCAGTCCACCCAGCCCGCGTACTCGTCAGCGGCCAGCACCCGACCACTCATGGCCTCGCGAGTGGCGTCGAGCACCGTGTAGTGAACCCCGGTGCTGTCGGACAGGTAGTAGTCGTCAGCACGCGAGCGGTCGGCCTCCACATAGCGCAACGCATCCGTCCCGGTACCCCGGAACAAGATCACGCCGCCCTGCATCGTGACCACCTCCATATCATCATGTTCTTGCAACTACATACGGTAGCATACGTTCATTCCTTTGTAGCCAGGAAGTGATCGGGCCAGGATCGAGTTTGAATTCCAGGAGTTTCAGTTGCGGTTGGTGGCGGAGAACCGGTTCTGCTCGGATTGCGATAGCGCGTTCTTTAGAGCTCTGGAGGCCGTTTGCTTGGCCGAGTGACGTAGGTATCGATGAGCTCACGTTCACTCATCCCGTCATAGCGGGCAGTGGTTCGATCAGGGTCAAGGTTAAAGACCAACGGCTCCTCACCGAAAAGTAGTGGCTTGATCTGGGTAAGGCCGCTGACGACCTCACGATCAATACGATGCGCGTTCTGAGACGGAATCTTCAGACGACGCCCGGTCGGGTTTGGCCATACCTGCTTCAGAAGACCCTTCGCCCTTTTCCTTAGCGAGGACGCCACTTCCGTCGCCGACACCTGATCGCCATCCTTTGGAAAGATAACCACGATGAACAAGCGGTCAAGGCCCCATGAAACAAGGTGAGCTCCCCCTGGCTCCTCTACAGGCCAGAGAGCATGATGGCCAGCAGCATGCATGGAGAACCAGTCAGTGAATCCCATGAATACATAGGCTCCCGATGGGGGCAGTCGAGTCTCAAAGAACTCGACGAAAGAAGCAGCAGGATATGCTCCGATGTCCCGTTTCCCCCAGGCCGTCATCAACGCTGCCCGAACCACCGAACGCATCACCGGCAAGACTTCACCTGCCGGGATCTCTTGAGTCATGAACCGAGCAAGGTTCAGCATTCTCGCCATTGCAGCTTCATCAAGTTCTCTTAACCAGCCGTTGTTGCACTCAGCGCATATCCCTCCGTACTGAACGTCGAGTTGGCTTCTGCTACTACCAGATGGATCGCCAATTACGCCCTTCACTGCGACTGTCGAAACCACCTCCGGCACCAGGTGAAGGTACGGTTTCCAAGACTTTGGAATCCGGTGCTCTCTGGTCTTTTTCTTTCGCGATCCGCAGAACGGACATTCGGCGTCGCACATGCCCGTGGTTCTAATTGGCTATCGGTACAAGAGCTTGCACGTCCGAGGCGTAGGAATACTCCACGATCTCACCGCTGACGATTAGATCGGCTGCCTGACGGATCGCCGACAACGGCACCTCGAACCATTCCGTCACGTTGTAAGTGCGACCGTCTACGCCGGTCTGGTTAATCTTCAGACGAGCATCCGCAAACACTCGATGCAGCAGGTGTTCGAGCACCGAGGTCTTCATGTTGTAGGTGCGGTAGGTTTCAACGATCTCAACCGGTGCCATAAGGTAGGTGGGCTCGTTCACGGCGTTCGCTATACGTTTCTCTACTGGCGTGGTTGAGAAGCCGATCTTGTAAAGGCTGTCGCGTGAAGCGATCTGACGATCATCGCTGAGGGAGCGCAGCACATACACCCAACCCGTCGCGACATCATCAGCCAGCAGTGTCTCGTATCCAGTAGGCACAATCTCGTACCCGCCATCACCGTCGCCGAAACGAATGTTGAGGGATTGCCGGTACATGGCCGACTCGGTTCCGTTCTCGAAGATGAGCCGCAGTCGTTCGCGGCGATTCTCACGCACCGTGGTCTTCTTGTACTCGGGCTCACCGACCTCGGCTACAAACATCATCATGCCGTTCAGCACGAAGAAAGCTCCTTGCTGGATCGTCTTCCCGCCACGGAACGGAACCAGCTTGGCCCCGCCATCTGCGAGTTCCGCGTGTTTCTGTTTGAACAGCGGCTCGAACTGGTCGAAGTCTTCACACTTCTCACGCTGCGCACCTTGCCCGGTTACGGAATGTATGCGGCGGTCAACAGGTAGCGCAGCAACATCGTGCAGACCACTCGGGTCAGCCAGTAGCCCGAGCTCGTCGGCACCTCCATCGAGACTCAGAAGATCCTCAAGCGATGAGGGGGCTTCAGGCTCATTCAGCAACCCGAGTTCGTCAAGCTCTCGCAGCAGTTCGGCTTTCTCGGGGTTGATGCGGATGCCTTCGAGCCTGGCACCGAGCTTGCGCTCGGCGATCTCGCGAGTTGCTGCGCTCGGCTCGCGCCCGTGTTCGCGCACAAAATCGATGATCTCGATAAAGGATCGCTCAAGTCGATCCGTTGCGGTGATCTTCTTCGGCTTCTCGGGCGCGTTCAGCAGGGCATCTTCAGTGTCGAAGATCGCTTGCAGATTGTCGAAGGAAAGAATGTCAACAGGGAACGGCTGATCGCTCATAGCAGTTGCCCTTCCGCGTCACGCGCGGCTCTCTGTGCCGCCGCTTCGGCCTTCATACGCTGCAACCACACCAGCACCTCGGCGTAGCGCTTCTCAATCGGGTCTTCGCTCCGAATATTCGGAGCTCGCCCCTCAACTTTACTGAACTGCTGAATCTTCGGCCACGTCGCCAACGCTTCCTCTTCCGTGACCTCAACCCGAGTAGAGGCAATCACGTCTTGCATCACGCGCAGCACCGACGTGGTGACCGACTTCGACAGCACCTCGAACGCACGCTGGAATGGGTTCACTTTGTCGATCAGGTTGATGCTGAGTTCGGTCACCTTCACAAACCTGTTCTGCATCTTCACGAACCGGTCATCGCCCACGGTCTTCACTTCACCGTTCTTGATCACCGAGTCCACGATCACCTGCTGGCGCACTTCTTCGACCTGAGTTTCGTTCAGGTCGGGATAGCGTTCGCGAATGATCTTCGGGATCAGCACCTTGTTCGATACCTCGGGGTCGAGCCCACCACTCGCAGCCTTTGCAAAGGAATCGTCTTGCAGAATCGTCGCTTTCAGGTCGTTCAGATCGGTGTCGATGATCTGCTTCACTCGCAGCGAAGAAGGCTCCTTGAACCCCTCAATACGCAGTTCGCCGGCTTTCGGCGCATCATCGTTACCGCGCTTCGCCTTGAACGTGAAGTTCTCTGCGAGCACCTGCTCCATTAGCAGTGACGCGGTGATGGCTTTGAGCATGTTGTTCACCGCGAGCGTCACATCATCAGTTGTCGCGTCGGGCTGGGCGATGAGGTTGGTGAACTGCGCGTGCGGCTTGCCTTCGCTATCGCGGGTGACACGACCGATGATCTGGATAACCTCGGTGAGTGAAGCACGATAACCAACCGTGAGTGCGTGCTCAGCAGACGGCCAGTCGAACCCCTCCTTGGCCATGCCAAGCGCGATGATGATGTCTACCGCGTCGCGATCCTTCGAACCGACCTCGGTGAGATGCGCGAGCGTCAGCCCTCGCTTGATCTGGTCGGTGTCGTCAACAAGATCAGCGACACGCAGCAGTTCGCCGTTGTCTCGCCGCCGAATGGACATGATGCCGGTCTCGGGGTCGGTGGAGACCCATTCGCCTATGGTCTCGATGACTCGACCGACTTCTTCGATCTTGTCTTTCGTGGACTCACCGCTGTTCACGTTGGGGATGTGCAGGATTGTCTTCTTGTCGAGATCAAGCACCTCCTCGAGTGCGTCATACCAACGCCCCTGATAGAAGTGATGCCCGATGCCGAGCGACTTCAGGTGACGGTATCCGTTCAATTGGTCGTAGTAGTTGAACGTGACCGGGGTGAACATACTCTCCACCTCAGGGCGCAGCACCGGCACGCTATCACCGCGGAAGTAAGAGCCGGTCATGGCGACGATATGCGCATCAGACTCAGCCATTACATCAGCAAGCAACGCCCCTAGTCGGCTCGACTCCGTGTCTGCCGAGACATGGTGGAACTCGTCAATCGCCAGCACCGTATCATCGAAATCAGCGGGCGTCAGTTTCTCAAACGCGAAGCGCAGTGTGGCGTGGGTGCAGACGAGCACCGGATCGGTGCTGTGCATGAATCGCACGAACTGCTCGACCTTGCCGGCCGAGGTACCGCCAGGAGTGCAGAGATTGTTCTCGGGCTTCACTTCCCAATCTGCCCAGAAGCCATGCTCGGTGAGCTTGGTAGTTGCGAAGGACTGCCCAATGGATCGCTCCGGCACCGCAACGACGACCTTCTTGAGACCTTGCTCGTAGAGTTTATCGAGCCCCACGAACATGAGCGCCCGTGACTTACCCGAAGCGGGCGGGGCCTTCACCAGCAGATACTTCGCACCGCGCTGCGCGAAGACACGTTGTTGCATCTCACGCATGCCGTACTCGTCGGTGTTTACGCTTGCGCCGGTCTGCGCGTAGTGCACATCAATCAGATTACCAAGCGGATTCGCAGCGTGTCTCGGGGTGCGGCGCGGGTTCATTTCTTGCCCTCGGCTTCCGTCATCTTCGCGTACATCTCAAACAGTAATGACAGCCGTTCCTCATCGCTCGAGAAGTCGCGCTTCCGATAAATTGAGTCCACTAGATCATCGAGCTCTCGATGAGCCCGGCGCAGGTTCTCTGGCATCTTGTCGGGGTCATATAGGTCGGCAAGTGTGAGTTCGGAGTGATACTCGCGCACATCGAGCACACGCAGTGCTCGCTCGGTCAGCTCCTCTTTCAGTGCGTCTGAAAGAGGAGGCACTGGGAAGTTGTTATAGACGATGGTGTTCGAGTACCGATAGTCGGTCTTCAGCTTGCCACCGACTGCACGCGTCCAGACCATGTGCATCCGTGAAGTCAGCAATGCGAACACCCACGGTTCCGCATTGTAGGCAGCACTGGCCAGGTTTGAAATAACCGTGCCCCCGTCGAGATAACCGATCGGAATATACTCACGACGTTCTGATGAGGTTGCTGGAACGATGATCGAGTCCGTGTCCTGATGCGCGAAGAAGTAGAAGCGGTGTGGGGTATCAGCCAAGACTCGCGTCGACTTTTCTGTACTCTTCTCCCTCTTTTCCCGTACTGCACTGAGCCGCCGCGAGATTGGCTCAATCCTCGTTGCCTCTTCTAACTCTTCATCAGGGATAACAAGGCACCAGCGAGTCTTCCCTTTAATGAACTCGTCTGAGCCACTGAACTTTCGCAAGTACCCGATTGCCTCTGGCGCAGCTCCTAGTAGAGCATCTTTCTCTTGGTCCGTGAGCAGGAGGTTTCCCCCGTCATTTGGCATTGAGCCGTACCCTAGACGAGGCAAAGAGGAACTAAGTGGAGTACTTCTCCGTCCTATCCAAATGTCTGGCCCTTCAGAAAGATAAGGGTTGATTCTCGAAACAGTATGGCTAACACCATCACCAAAGAGAATCTTGGGGCGACTACTGAGTTCACGAAGGTTAACCACCACACACGTCACTCCGGCTGACCCCTTTGCGGAGTTTGACCATTTAAACGAAGTGTACGCATAGCCGATTTCTAAATCATCACCTAACACTGTCGGCCAAAGCAACCCGACTTGCTCTCCCTGCGCCACGGAGTTAGTCGAAACAAACGCAAGTTCGGCCTGGGAGTTCCGTATGTAGTCAGCACCCTTGATGAACCATGCGCTCACATAGTCAAGGCTCTTGAATTTTGACGTCACGGTTTTTAGGTCTTCTTTGTGCTCGGGTTTTTGGTTACGACTTCCCAAATACGGAGGATTCCCAATGAGATAGATCTCTGCCTCACGGTCATTCGGACAGACGTCCTCCCACTTGATGCGGATGGCGTTGCCGACCTCAACCTGGCCCATCGCTTTCAGCGGGATCAGCGGGATATCGGTGCCGAACTTCTGCCGGAACTCGACGTTCATCTGGTGCTTGGCAATCCACAACGAAAGGATCGCGACCTCGACAGCGAAGTCATCAATCTCAATACCGTAGAAGTTCTCGATGCTCACCGAGGAGTCGAACAGACCGTAGTGGCTCCCGCGCAATTCACTGAGCTGTTCGAGGATCGCGTGTTCGAGCTTGCGGAGCTCCTTATAAGCGATGATGAGGAAGTTGCCCGATCCACACGCAGGGTCGAAGACTCTTATCTTGGCGATGCGGTTCAGCAGAGCGACGAGCTTCTTCTCGTTGTCGAACAAGGCATCGAACTCAGCTTTGAGCTCGTCAAGAAACAACGGTTCGATGGTCTTCAGAATATTCGGCACCGACGTGTAGTGCTGACCAAGATCGGAGCGTTGACCGGGTGTCACGATGGCTTGGAACATCGACCCGAAGATGTCGGGGTTGATCTCGCTCCACAGCAGCTTGCCGCTCTCAAGCAGATAGTCGCGAGCCTTCTTATTGAAGATTGGCACCGTTTGGTCTGGCTTCACCGTGAAGAGGTGGCCATTGACGTATGGGAATCCGGCAACGTAGCTCTTCTTGTCCTCGGCACGCTCGGTATCGAGAGCGATGAAAAGATCAGCGAGGAAGTCATGCAAATCTGAGCCATCGGGCTGGGTGAGGCTTTCAACGGCCTGCGTGAACTGGCCCTCATCAAAGATGCCGGTATCTTCAGCAAAGAAGCAGAACAGCAGCCGAGTGAAGAAGACGTTGAGCGAGTGCCGCCCGAGCTGGGTCTGGTTGGCTTCTGGGTTTAGCTTGATGAGCTCATCGAAGAGCTTCGCCATGCGTTCAGCCGCCTTCACATCGGCATGCGCCTCGGCGGTGTACTGCGCTTTCTCCATGCCTGCCCAGGGCAGGAAGAATGTGAAGTGATCGGCGATCTCACGAATCGGAACCGTGAGTGTGTCACCAGTCTTGGTGTCTTTGGCCAGCAGCGTGATGTAGTCGGTGACGATCACAAATCGGGTGTTGTAGCGAACCACGGTGGGTGAGGTGCTGAGCTCTTCAATCACCGCGAGGTGAGCCTCTTCTGAGCCCTCGGGAACTTCTTTGAAATAGATGGTGTTCTTCTGCGCAACCTCAGTAGTCGGGTCTACTGCGACGTTGAGCGAGCTCACCGCAGTCGAACGAAGCCTGGTGATGTTGCCCTGGCTGCGTCCATACGCGAGCAGCAGGTCGAAGATGAAGTCGCGGTCGAAACTTGAACGGTCGGCGGCAGCCTGAACCCGCGCCTCAATCTCTTTGAGCGTGAGCCTCAACTGTCCTCCTACCTTCCGCATCACCGCAGCAAAACGGTGTCCATATCAAAACTACCGTGAGGGTAGGACAAAGCAGGTTTCTCCCACGAGCCAGCAACCGAAACGTCTAGCCCGCACGCCCGCGACGACCGGGCGGCAATAACCCGCGGCTGCGGGCCTTGGCAACCCAGCCCTGTGCCGTGCTGAGGGCGACGCCGTTGATCTCGGCCATTGTCGCGGATGGGTTCTCGTCACCTTGGCCTGACAGCTTGCCGTGCTGCAACGCAACGAGTTCGTAGAAGTCGGGCACCTGCTTCGGGTTGCCGAGCGGCTTCAAGAGGTCACGGTCGCGGACCTTGCGGCCGTTTGGAAGCACGATCTTGTTGCCGGTGACGGTGGCGACGCGTTTCATCGCGAATAGTCGCTTGTTGATCGCGGCCTCGATCTTCGCGGTCGGCAATTCGCGCAGGAGGTGGCTGGTGATGGGGTCACCCGGTCGCCACGGCAGATAGATCACGCCCGTGATGCGCACTTCTTCGGGAGTGGCGTACAGCTGCCGCTGCAAACGGATCATCACCCGTGTCGCGGTGCCCACGTGCTCGATGTAGCGCCAGCGGCCATCCGCAGTTTCGTTCTGCCCCGAGTCGGCGGCCTCGCCCGACGCCTGGTCATCGTAGCCGAGTACGCGGTCGATCTCGTCGCTCGCATCGTCAGGGCGCTCGCCGGGAAAGCGAGAAGCGAGATGCCAGCCCGCAGGCAGGTCGGTCTGCGTGAGCAGCCCGTCTGCGCTCTGATCCCCTGCGCGGGGCGTGGGTAGTGCCATGCGCACGAGTCTATCGGAAACACGCGTTATCTCATGTAGTTGCGGTTACACGTTGTTTGTGCTCTAATATCAGGTACTCGCAAAAACGCTAGAGATGGCTAGTGTTCACCCGCACCCGATGAGAGGAAAGGACATGACCGAGGCGACGACCAAGATGGACTACCTCACGCGCGCTGAGGCCGCCGCCCGATGCCGGGTGCCGCTGCCGACGTTCGACAAGCTGCGCCGCGAGGGGTTGATACCTGTGCCGGATGCCGAGGTGGGCAAGCACAAGCTCTGGCGTACTGACACGATCGACGAGTTTCTTGAAGTCGGCGGAACGAGACGCTGATGGCTGGTCGACCGTCGAACACTTCCCCGTGGCGCATCGACCCGAAGACAGGTCGCCCGCTGCCCGAGGGGATACGGTGGCGCGCGGATCGCAACCGGTATCAGATTCGCGTGACGGTCACCGATCTGGCGGGGACCAAGCAGCATCGCTCGCGCATGTTCCTCACGCTCGCGGAGGCGAAGCGGGAACTGGCGAAAGAGATTGCTGGCCGCAATCCGAACGCGGGTATGACCCTCACCCAGTGGCACGAGCGCTACTGGCCTGCCGTCGCCGCGTCGGTGCGAGTCGGAACGGCGCGCGGGTACGACGTGTCGTGGCGCAAGCGAGTGCAACCGACCCTCGGCGATAAGAAGCTCGAAGACATCACCTCGCCGCTCATCGAGTCGGCGATGGTGTCGTGGACGGGTTCGCCGTCAATCAAAGTCGATTCGCTCGCGGTGCTCAGCCGCTTGCTCGACGGAGCAAGGCGGGCGAGGATCATCGACTACAACCCGGCACGCGAGGTAAAGCGCCCGAGCCAGGACACCTCTGTGTCGCCGACTTCGCGGGCGCTCACCGTGCGACAGATCACGAAGATGGTCGAACTCATCGAGCCAAGCGTATACCGCCGCTACGCCGCAGCCCTCGTATTCACAGGGATGCGTGCGGGTGAGGCGACCGCGATGCGTGTGCGCGATGCCGACTTACGGCAGGGTATTCTCCGCGTCAGCCGAAGCTTCTCACCTGGCAAGAACGGCGAACTGATCGAACAGAGCCCGAAAAGCCACAAGGAACGAGAGGTGCCGATCACGAAGCAGCTCCGCCCGTACGTTCTCGAAGCAGCCAAGGGCAAGGAGCCGGACGACCTGCTGTGGAGCGGGCCGAATGGCGGCAGGCTCACCGCCCGGAACTTTCGCCGCGCGGTCGAGTGGGAGAAGATCAAGACCGCACTGCGCCGCCCTGACCTGCGCGTGCACGACCTCCGGCACACCTTCGCCACGATCCTGTTCGACGCGGGCGCATCAGCACCCGATGTGCAAGCCGTACTAGGGCACTCCAGCCTGCAAGTCACCGAACGCTACTCACGCGCCCGCGAGGGCGTCGCCAGACGAGCCGGGTCTGTACTCGATGGACTCTTCGAGCCGGACAAGCTGAAGTCGAAGAAGAGCGGCAAGAAGACGGTCGCGGCGAAGAAGCGCGGCAGCGCTTCCAAGGACACGGCGTTCGCCGATCCGTTCAGCATCACGGGCCACGGAAATGGCCCAAGAATGGCCCAAGGTCGGGGCGAGCTCGGGTTGTAGGCTCCGAAGTGGATCCTGTGACTACGCGCATGGTGACGACGGGCAGCGCAGCACGACGACAGAAGCGGCGCAGAATCGCCGCCTGACCAAGGAAAAATAGAAGAACCCCCAAGAGTAGAAGCCTCTTGAGGGTTCAGCAGCGGCGTAATTCTCCGCTACGTGGCTCCGACCGGCATCGATCCGGTGACCTTTCGATTTTCAGTCGAACGCTCTACCAACTGAGCTACAGAGCCTTGGCTTGATCGCCACAGACGAAGAAACCCTTCCTAGGAAGGGTTCTTCACCAGCGACCCTGACGGGACTTGAACCCGCGACCTCCGCCGTGACAGGGCGGCGCGCTAACCAACTGCGCTACAGGGCCATGTTCTATTCAGATTTTATATTCAATTGTGCGGTGACCCCAACGGGATTCGAACCCGTGCTGCCGCCGTGAAAGGGCGGTGTCCTAGGCCACTAAACGATGGGGCCGAGATGCTTTCACATCTTGGGCTACCGAGAAGTAAGCTTACGATGAAAAGCGAACCGCATGCAAATCGAGCAACAAACCGGCGAGTCTCGCGCGAATCCTAAGAGTCATCCCGACACGACGCAGGCCAGAAACTAGCCGCCGATCGCCTTCTGCAGACGCTTCAGCGAAATGTTCTCATGCACCATCACACCGTGGTCGGTGCGCTGCTCGAGAGTGAAACCAAGCTTGCCCTGGCGCAGAATTCCAATGAGATACGGCTCCAGCGGGTTCCACAGCATCCAGGTGGGATTGCCATCACTGTTATTACCCAAAAAAGTCGTCTCGATCTCTCGGCTGCCGAAGCGCTGCATCGATGGCACCAGCGCGCGCGTCGAGAGAGTTACGACCCCCCTTTTCGACTCGCTCAACTCACTCATAAAGTCGATCTTAGCTAACCTTGCCCGCTCAGGCACCAGATAAGAAGCTTGCCGAAATGCGCGCGAGTCCGTGCAGGTCATCGACGTGGGCAAGTTCGCGGGCAGAGTGCATCGATAGCAACGGCACCCCGACGTCAACGGTACGAATTCCGAGGCGCGTTGCGGTGATCGGTCCGATCGTGGATCCACATGGCACGCCATTGTGGGAAACGAAATCCTGCGTCGGGACTCCCGCAGCTAAAGCGCACCTCCGCCACAAAGCCGCCCCATGGGCATCACTCGCGTACTTCTGGTTGGCATTGACCTTGAGCATCGGCCCGGCACCGGCTTGCGGTCGGACGCGCGGGTCGTGCTTCTCCGGGTAATTGGGGTGAACGGCGTGCCCCGCATCTGCCGAGAGACACCACGAGTCAGCGAGGGATCTCGCACGTGCCTCGGCGTCAGCTCCAAGCCCAGCACGCAGGCGTTCGAGAACTTCCGCCAGGAACGGCCCGGCTGCCCCGGAACGGCTACTCGAGCCGAGCTCTTCGTGGTCGAATGCGGCTATCATCGAGATCGTTCCCGGCGCTGGTTCGCTATAGAGCAACGCGACGAGACCGGCATAGACGGCGCTGAGGTTGTCGAGGCGGGGAGATGCGAAGAGCTCTCCAGCCGCACCGATCCGGCTGGGCAGCTGCGTGTCGACGAGACGCACATCGACTCCGGCGATCTGTGCCTCGTCAATGTCGGCTTCCTCGGCGAGAAGGCTCAGCACGGAGACCTCCCCCACGCCAATAATCGGCTGAGTGTGGCGCTGGCGGTCGAGCGTGAGGCCGGTGTTCGC
Organism: Leucobacter shiyiweii; assembly: GCF_052446065.1. GTDB lineage: Bacteria > Actinomycetota > Actinomycetes > Actinomycetales > Microbacteriaceae > Leucobacter. Next base: position 1,832,184 of record NZ_CM127080.1, read on the forward strand.
CTCTCGATCGAGGTGTATCGCGAGCTGCGGAATCCGGGCGATGGCCCCTGTGCACACCTGGTGTTCGCCACCGTCGATCGTGACGAGCCTGCCCGCGAGTGCAAGGTCGCGATCCAGCCAGGAATTGAGCAGTGGTCCGCCATACACTTCGACACCGGCTTGCGCCCACCCTTCTGTCGAAAAGGAAGGATGGGGTTTGAGTGCAAAGCCGGGCGAGTCAGTGTGGCTTCCCAGAATCCGCACGGGACTGGTCGCGGTGAGCTCCGGCCCTGCCCGCCAGGCGATCAGCGCACCGTCTCGGCGCACACATCCGGCACCGCCCGCTGCAAGCGCAGGCCAGGGATCACTCTCCCTGTAGTGAGCAAAACCCGATGCTACCAAGGCATCTTCCAGAGCGCTCGCCGCGTGATAGGAAGTCGGCGCGGCGGCAACAAAACGAGCAAATCCTTCGATGTAGGAGTCGCGATCCACCAGAAGCTCAGTCATCATTTCCATTTCAATTGGTTCGGCGAGTCAAATGATTATTGAAGGAGAAGCTGGCCCCGGGCACCCTCAATCCGACCCGATGACGTGCCCGGTGCGCACGTTCACCAGTCGAGAGAGCAACGCCGCGACCGCTTCGGGGTCAGCCACCCGATACTCCGCGACGGTTGGGGCGTCGCCAACTCGCACACCAACATCGCCTGGCCGAAGGGACTGAAGTGCCTCTTCGTCGGTATCATCGTCGCCAACGAAGAGCACCGTCGCGTCGGGAAGCTCGGCGCGAATGATCCCCAGCACCTCGCCCTTACTGGCTCGGCGCACGGAGAACTCCAACACGCGCTTGCCAGTGCGAGACTGGATTTGCGAGGCATCCTCCCCCATGTCAGCTACCGCAGCTGCGGCTTCGGCGAGCAAACGGTCTCCCACGACCGAATCGGACACTTGCCGCACGTGCACCGCACAGCCGTAGGGTTTGAGTTCAAGCCGCGCCCCGGGGGTCAAAGCGACCAACCCCTGCAGCACCTCGGTGAGTCGCGCAAGTCGCCCACGCTCTTCGGCACTCGGAGCACCAGTAACCAGCTGCGCATCGGGCAGACCCACGAGCTCGGCCCCGTGAGACCCGGCGACGATCCACTCATCGAGCTGAACACCCGTCGCGCTGAGGCTTTCGATCGAGCGGCCGGAAATCAGAGCCACATGGACCCCGGGGGCCTCGTTGAGGGCGGCGAGCGCCCGTTCAGCGCGGGGCGATATGCGTGCGTCGTCAGGCCGCGGCACGATCGGAGCCAGTGTGCCATCAAAATCGCAGGCCACCAGAATCGACTGTTCTGCGGAGAGGCGGAGCAACGCCGAATCGAGCCCTGGCGAGAGGAACACCGGGTCGTTGACCATCAATGCCGGGTCGGTCTCGGCGGCATTCGTTCGCCACTGCGCCGCTTGAGCCTCAACCGCCCGGAGAAAGCTCTCTGACCAGCGCGCGACATCGTTGCGGAATACGACCTTGCGCAGTGCCTTCATGCGCTGACGCTGCTCACGGGGAGGCATGCGCAACGCTTGGAGCATTGCTGCCTTCAGCCCGTCGATGTCGTGCGGGTTCACGAGCAGCGCGCGACGCAATTCATCTGCCGCGCCGGTGAATTCGCTCAACACCAAGACACCCTGCTCGTCAGAACGGCAGGCCAGGTACTCTTTTGCTACCAAATTCATACCGTCGCGCAAAGACGTCACCACGAGCACGTCGGCGGCGAGATACAAGGCTGCCATTTCTTCGCGCGGCACACCCTGATGTAAATACATGACCGGGGAGTGCGCGATCGTTCCGTGGTCGCCATTGATGCGGCTAACCGTGATTTCGATCTCATCGCGAAGCTGCCGGTACGCCTCGACGCGTTCCCGGCTCGGGCTGGCTACCTGCACGAGGGTAATGTCGCTGGCAGCGACCTCCCCATCCCTCAGGATCTCAGCGAACGCCTTCAAACGATGACGGATCCCTTTGGTGTAGTCGAGACGATCCACCCCCAACATGATGCGCTTGGGGTTACCAAGTTCTCTCCGAATCTCGCGAGCCCGTTTGCGCACCTTCGCTGACTGCGCGAGCGTCTGGAATGCGTTCGCATCGATGGATATCGGAAAGTCCTGCGCGAGAACGCGACGCTTCTCCGAGCCATCGCGTTCGGGCAAGAGGATGACATTGCCACTCGAAGGCGCACCAACGTACCTGCGCACGCTGGCCCGAAAGTTCGCGGCATCCACCACACGCTGAAACCCGATAACGTCTGCCCCGAGCATCCCCTCCAGCACCTTCCGCCGCCAGGGGAGCTGACTGAACAGACCTGCCGCCGGGAACGGAATGTGGAGAAAGAAACCTATGATGAGGTCGGGACGAGCTTCGCGCAGCATCGCGGGCACGAGCTGCAGCTGGTAGTCGTGCACCCAGACGGTCGCGCCCGGCTCCGCGGCCTCGGCAGCGGCCAGAGCAAATTTGCGGTTCACCGCGACATATCGATCCCACCACTCACGGTGGTAGGCGGGAGCCGAGATGACGTCGTGATACAGCGGCCAGATGGTGTCGTTTGAGAATCCCTCGTAGTATTCCGTGAAATCTTGCGCATCGAGGGATACGGGGCGAAGCTCCATGGAATCGACGTTGAATGGAGCGAGCTCCTCGTCGACATTGCCAGGCCATCCGACCCACACACAGCCCAGATCACGCACCACCGGTTCCATCGCGGTGACTAGTCCACCCGGCGAGGGGCGCCACGTTACGACACCATCGTCGCCGGTCACGCGATCCACTGGAAGCCGGTTTGAGACCACCACCAGCGTGCCTACGGTCCCGGCCGCTTCATTCGCCTCTGGTGTCGACACGATTACTCGCTCTCTAGCCCTACTTCGTCGTCGGTCTCGGCCGTGGGGGGCTCGAATGCTGCAGCGAACTCTGCGAGCAGACGCGCGCCGAAGCCAGTCGACCCGGTGGATCGCCACAGGTCGTCACGCTCCGACTGCATGGTGCCGGCAATGTCGAGGTGACCCCATGGGAGGCCGTCCACGAACTCGTTGAGGAACAGAGCTGCGAGGATTGCCCCCGCGTACTGTCCGCCCATGTTCGAGAGGTCTGCCACGTCGCTCTTGAGTTGTTCGCGGTAGCGGTGATCGAGCGGCAAACGCCAGATGTTCTCGTCGGTCGCATCGGCGGCCGCCTGCAGTTGCTGAGCAACCGAATCGTTGTTCGCCAGCATCGCGGCCGTGCGAGTGCCGAGTGCCGCCATCGCCGCCCCAGTCAGCGTCGCAACGTCGATGATGGTGTCAGGGCGACGCCCCTCCTCGGTCGCGAGCACCAGCCCGTCGGCGAGCACCAGCCGTCCCTCGGCATCCGTATTCTTCACCTCGACCGTCGTGCCGCCCCGAATCGTGAGCACATCGCCCAACTTCGTCGCGCTGCCTGAAGGCATGTTGTCGGTGCACATGAGCCAGCCTGTGACAGCGGTCGCAACGCCCAGCTCACGGAAAGATGTCATGGCCGCAAAGACGCCCGCAGCACCCATCATGTCGAGCTTCATCGCTGCGTGCATCGCGTTCGACGGCTTCAGGCTGATGCCACCCGAATCGTACATGATGCCCTTGCCAACGAGCGCCAGATGCGGACTCTCCGCGGTGGCAGCGGTCGGGCGGTATCGGAGCTTCACCATGCGCGGCTCTTCGGTACTCCCCGCGTTCACGCCCAAGAGCCCGCCACAGCCCAACTCAATGAGCTGCTGTCGGTCGAACACCTCAACTTCGAGGCCAAACTCTGGGCCCAAGCGCACAGCAATCTCGGCGAACTTCACCGCGCTCAAGTGTCGAGGAGGCGTGTTTGCGAGGTCGCGCGCAAGGCTCGCAGTGCGCGCAAGTATCAAACCGCGCTCAATGCCTGCCTCCAACTGATCCGCATCCGATTCGGCGGCGACGATCGTGAGCTTCTCGAGCTGCACAGTCTTCGGATCCTTCTTCAGCGCATCGAACCGGTACCGTGCGAGGATTGCGCCCTCGGTGACGGCCTGTGCTGCGTGGTGCGCGGGAATGGCGCCAGCAGCGAGCACATCACTCAGGTCAACCGCGATCCACCCGATTTCGCGAGCAGCGCGCGTGAAGCTGGCAACGGCATCGCGCAACTCGGAAATCGTGGCGAGCCCCGATCCGGTACCCACGAGCACGCGCAGCGGAGACCCGGGCAGCAGGAGCGTCTGGCCCGGCTTGCCAGTAAAACCGCCGGCGGCGAGCGCTTTCCGATCGAGCGACTCGGGGAGGCCCTCAGGCAGCTCCCCTGTCGACGCAATGAAATGCGCAACAGCCCCAGCATCTGGCGCCGAAGCGGCTACTGAGACGGTGATCTGGCGTGCCAGCGACGGCACCGGGTCGAATGCGGGGTCAATCACGACAGTCATACCCCCAGACTAGCCCGGCGGGCCGCACGGGTCATTGGCTTCTCCCCGCGCGGCGGCGTGACTATAGTCCGACTCGCGGTTTAACTTCGCCCCCACGAACTCCTGAGTGGCTGCACGGCAAGGTTTTTCAACGGGTTCTCACCAAGTCATTTTGCTTGCTAGCGTTGCCTTTCGGCCCGGCGATCCGTGCCCGGAAGACCGGCGGACACCGCCGAGATCAGACACTCAGGAGCACGCGTGACCGATTTCAATCTTGCCAATCCGCATGAGTACGACCACCAGCACAGCGCCTCAGCGGGCACCGGCTGGTTGCGCGCGTCGGTGTTTGGGGCGATGGATGGGCTCGTGTCGAACATAGGCCTCATCACGGGCATCGCGGCAGCGGGTGCCAGCACTGGCATCATCGCAATCACCGGTGTCTCGGGCCTCATCTCGGGCGCGATCTCGATGGCACTCGGCGAGTACACCTCGGTGCGCACGCAGAACGAGCAGCTTGCGGTGGAGGTTGAAACTGAGCGCAGCGCACTCCAACGCAACCCTCAAGGGGAAGAGGCAGAGCTTGCGGAGATGTTCACGCACTTGGGCATGGAACCGGCCACCGCTTCCGTGGCCGCCTCGCAAGTGCACGCGAGCACCGAGCAGGCACTGAAAGTGCACCTCGCCCACGAACTCGGTCTCAGTCCAGACGAGCGCCCCTCCCCCATGGTGGCCGCGTTTTCCTCTCTGATTGCGTTCGGTATCGGAGCGATCATTCCCGTACTGCCCTTCCTCTTCGGATTCGGCACCCTGTGGTGGGGGCTCGGTTTCGGGGCGGTGGGCCTGGTGCTCGCTGGCTACTTAGCGGCGAGGTTCACCGGCCGAAGCCCACTGAAAGGGGCTGGACGACAGTTGCTCTTTGGCGGTGTCGCTGTGATCGCCACTTACTCAATCGGCATGCTGCTCGGGGTATCGTCGTTCGCTTAAGACCCAAGCGGCATACTCTAGAGACGTGCCCAGCCCAGAATTCGTCGACGCAGTGCTCGGTGTGGTCGCACGTATCCCGCCCGGCCGCGTGATGACCTACGGTGATATTGCCGAGTCGCTGGGATCTAATTCCCCGCGGGGAGTGGGCCGGGTAATGGCTCTCTACGGCCACGCGGTGGCATGGTGGCGCGTGGTACCCGCGAGCGGACACCCACCCCAGGGGCATTCCCGTCTCGCCTTGCCACGATACCTCGAGGAAGGGACCCCGCTGCGGGGCCCGCTCACTCCCGATGAATATCGCATCGCACTGTCACAGGCCAGGCTCGGCTACGACCACGAACTATTCTCGGAGGTGGCGCCATGAGCGACCCAGGCATACCCAGCTCAGCCCCTGCCGCTGCGTCTTCCGAGACGAGCGTTTCAGACCAGACACCACCCATCCGGGCTCTGCGCCTCGGATTCGTGCGGGGTGTTGCCCCCTCGAAGTGGGCGAGGCGGTGGGCCGAAGCGGTGCCTTCGGTGCCGCTCGAGCTCGTTCCGTTGCCGCTCTCAGGCCGGCCGGACCCGCGCGAAGCACCCCTCGACGTTGTGCTCGAGCGGGTGCCACCCGGTGCAAGTCCGCGCGACGCAGACCCAGGGAGCAATCGGCATGCCCTGCGCTTATATAGCGAGTCGGTTGCGCTGGTCGTTGCTGTCCACCACGAGCTCGCCGAGCAGCAGACAGTGGATCGCGACACTCTCGCGCTCATCGCTCTCCTGTGGCATCCAGACCACGCCTCAGACTGGCCATCAGCAACCCCCTGGAACGATCCTGCGTGGGCGCCCGCGCACGCCGAGGCAGCGGTTGAACTCGTGGGATCCGGCGCGGGGGCGATCCTTCTCCCGCTCCCGCTCGCCCGACATCTTGCGGGGAAGCGCACCCACGCGGTGATCCCTGTCTTCGATGACAGCCCCCTTGCGGGAACGGAGATCTGGGCAACCTGGTCGGTTGAGCGAGACGCGGGCGATGTGCAGCAGTTGGTCGGCATCATGCGGGGGCGCACCGCACGTAGTCAGCGGCCCGGGGCAAGCACTGGCGATCCACAATCGAAGACCAAGGCCGCGGGCGGCAAGCCCAAAAAGCCCATCGCGAAGAAGCCGCAGTTGCCCAAGAACTCGCGCGGTGCGCAACTCGCTGCCGTGACCGAGAAACGGGAGGCAGTAAAGCGCGCTCGCGCCCAGCTCAAACGACGCGGCCGCTAGCGGCGATCGGCACTTGGAATAAGCCATCCGCATGTGCATGGGACGTCAGTGGCTTCACCATCATGGGCGCCGTCTACCTCGTGCTCGAATGCAAGAAAAAGCCCCCGCCACTTGCGCGACGGGGGCTGAAAGTGGGCCCGGCGGGGCTCGAACCCGCGACCCGCGGATTAAAAGTCCGATGCTCTGCCAGCTGAGCTACAGGCCCGCATCTAATCTACAGGGTGAATCTCGATGCTCGATCCACGTCTCTGAGTATCGAGCGGCGTAGACTCGCGCCGTCGACCATTCAAGGGAGGAAAACATGCGCAATTTTCAGCGGCCCGTGCTGCAACCCTCCGCAAGCTTCGATTGGATAATTGGTTCAGATGAGCCTGGGGCGGCCCACCGGCTCGCGCAGGAAACTTCTTGGGCCCTCCTTGATCGGGTGCGCCAGATGGCCGACCCCGAGGTGGTCGAACGCGTGCTTGGCCTGGCCGAGACCGAAGGAATCGACGATATAGCTGAGCTTTGGGCGACCGCTGGGGCTCATTCTCTTGCGGGAATGCTGTGGCGCATTTACCTGTTGCGCCGAATTGTGCATGCAGACCCGGAGGGGACTGCGGACATGTTCCGCGCGGGACAGAGCGTATCGGTGACCATAGATCCGGTGGTCGCCGGTGCGGCCGAGCCGGTGAACCCTCAGTCGATCGCCGAGCTCTGCGATACTCTCCTACGCGGAGTCTTCGCGGGCGATCTTGCGATCGCCCTTGAGCGTGCGGCAAGCTACTGCCGCGTAATGTCGCTCGGTGCGGCCTCGGTCGCCGACTCTCGCGACAGCCTTGACGATGAGCACGCTGCAGAACTCACGACTCGCGCGCTCAGGTATGCGGCGTTCGCAGATGAGTTGCATGGCGGAGCTCGCCGATGGCGCGACGGCACGCTCGATTGACGCACGCGCTAAACTGAGAACGCCGGGCCGCAGTAACCCCGGGCTCCAAATTTCGCCGCTTCGAGCGGCCTTCCGCCGAGAGGCGTTTCTGCGGCTCGGTCTCATTATCTTTTCCGGCGCCAACCGTCGCAATTAAGGCCCGTGGAGTTCCTAGGGAGATACGGCTACGTGGTGAACACAGAGTAGTGGCAGATCAGGACTAGCGCATGTTTGCCACAAAAAGCAACCCCTCCCAGGGAATTAGCGACTTCCGTATTGTTGGTGACGCCCGGGCGATACTCGCACGGCTTTATGGAAGGAGCACCGACATGGGTTTCTTAGCTTTTCTACTCCTTGGCCTCATCGCCGGCGCCATCGCTAAGGCAATTCTGCCTGGCAGACAGGGCGGCGGCTGGATAGCCACACTCCTACTCGGTGTAGTCGGAGCGTTCCTCGGCGGCTGGCTCGGTTCGGTCATCTTTGGAGTTGGGCTCGAGGAGTTCTGGTCGATTCAAACCTGGCTCCTCGCGATCGGTGGCGCGATCATCGTGCTCGTGATCTACGGACTCATCGTAGGTCGGTCGAAGCGCAACTAGACGAGCGAAGCGCTACTTGGCGCCGGGGGTTGTGCACCGCTTGTTGAGCGGTGCACAACCCCTTACTTGTCGTGGGTAGGCTCGTCGATGAGCCGAAGTCCGGCAGGTGAATTGGCCAGGGTCGTCAGCGCCTCGACCCACTCACGATTGAGTTCGGGGGTAACCGGCGCGTCAAACTCAAAGTGTATTGTCTGCGCCGGATGCAACCACAGGCTGCGCTGTTGACGCGAATCATTCCAAGTGAAGACCAAGCTCTCCTGCATGGTGAACTTCCCGAGAATTACGGTGCGCAGGTGCGCGAGTGTTCTATCGTCGAAACCAAACACCTGTTGGTGCGCATAGTACAAATTTCCCACTGCGGGTCCAATCAGTTAATTCAGTACCTCGGTGGATCAAGCCTTCACAGATGATTGCCTGGCGAGATACTCTTCCGCCTCTTTTTCATCGACCACAACCAGGCCACGCGGCGTGTGCGAGAGCTCATTCAGTACGCGAAGCCAGGCTTCGTTGAGTTTCGGGGAACGGCTACCAGAGAACCGAAACACGAGCGGGATATTTGGCGAAAGCCATAACGACACTCGGCCACTGCCCTTCCCAACCGTGTTGGTCCAACTCATGAGAAAACACTCCTGACGCCGGAGCTTCATGTTAATCGCAACCTTGAGGTGCGCCAAAGTCCGGTCGTCGAACTCATATTCGGCGGCGTTACTGTACATCAGATAGCCCATATTGCTTATCGTGCCAGATAGTACGCAATTCGAGTAGCTGAAATGCCGCACGCATGTGCCGATCGAACGAAGTCAGGCCGCCGCCGGCGACTTCTCGAACGGGGGTCGCCTAATCGGTGACCACAACAGTGAACTCGAGCGGCTGTATCCCACCCTGCTCATTCTTCATCGTAACTCCGGTGGTGCCGACCGACAGGGCGATGACTCCCGGGTTAAACTCGGCGCTGCCGTCATTCCGGCCGGGGCTGAACTCTGCGATCGAGGGATCAGCGACCTCTCCGGCATAGCTATCTACGGCGAGGTCGCCGGTATTAATGTTCAGGGCCTGTCCGACAAGCAGCTCGACCTCGGCACCCTGCAGGTCATTCGCTTCCATCGTGACCGGCGCGATCACATCACCACCAATCGGCTCCTCCGCAGCATTGCCCCCGCACGCAGCGAGCGTGGTCGAGAGTGCGAGCACGGAAACGAGGGCGATCCACTTGTTCTTCGTCATATCGACATTCTGGCAGCACTGCGTGCTCTCTGGCGAGTCACAGTTTTCTATGAAGTGGGCAGGTTCACACCCAGTTCGCACACGTCGTGGGGCGCGCCTCGGATCAGATGTGGACTGCGTCCATCACAATCAGTATGGAAGCCCGTGCGTCGACCTAGGCCTCGAAAGGAACTGGGAGTGGATCAGTTCGAACTCACCATCCTGCTTGTCCCTGTGTTCGTGCTCGCCATCCTGGTCATTCGCGGGCTCCCCGGGTTCTTCACCCCGGACCGAGGAACTTCGTTTTCGGATCGCAGAACCGCAGCACTGTTCATAGCGACAACATTGCCCCTTGTCATCGCGGTCACACAGATCGGGGTCGACACAGACGTTCTTGATGAGAGCACCGCTGCAGCAATGGTGGGTGCCGCGCTGGTGACCGTTCTCCTCTTTCCATTGCTCGCGCTCGTGGGTCGGCAAGTTCCCGGACAGGCGGAGCTCGCCGGTGCCAAGAACGCACACACGGATCAAGATACGGTAGTCGAAAATGCCCACGAGTAGACCGGGCGAGAAAATAGGGGGTAACGTGGAACTTCTGCAGGGGCCTCAGCGACCCGGCATGTGGGCGACCTGGACCGCGCTGCTGCGCGATGACTTGCACGCCGTGCGGGCAGGTGGATCACGCCTGATCGGCGTCCTGCTCGCTTTTCATCTCGCGACGCTCCTTCTCGCTTTCCCCCTGATCAACTGGCTCTTTCGCGAGGCACTCAGAGCAACTGGCATGCACGCCCTCGACCTCGGGACGCTGAGCATTGGCGGCGGAACGGTGCTCACCATCGGACTCATCCTGATTATCTGCGCCCTCGCGCTCTGGCTCGTCTCACTCCAGTTTGCGGTACTCGTCGTACTGTTGCGTCGCTCAAGCCTAGGTCTCCCCCTCACCGCGAAGGACGTGCTCACCGATCTCTTGAGGTTCGGCCGCAAGTTGGTCCGCCCTTCATCTTTCCCGCTGATCATCTACCTGTTTGTGGTTCTCCCCCTCACCGGGTTCGGCTTCACCACCGCGTTCGCACAGGGCATCGCGATCCCCTCATTTATCACTGGCGAACTGATGAAAAGCCAGGCCTCGGCCGCGGCGCTCACGGTATTTCTGCTCGTCCTTGCTGTTCTCAACGTGCGGCTTGCTCTCACCCTGCCGGTCTTCGCTCTCACCGACGCCACGGGCGGCAAAGCACTTGTGGCGAGTTGGCGGCTCACACGCGGATGGGCGGTCCTCCCACTGATCGGATCCGTTTTCACTGTGATGGCTGCTGCGGGCTTCGCAAGCCTCGCACTGGCTGTTGGTGCGATCGTCCCTACAGCGATTACCGACGAGGCAACACCTGGAGCCTCTCCCCTGGTGGCCGCACTCAGCCTGGGCACCGCTCAGGTTCTGGGCATGCTGCTCGTGTCAGTCACCACCGCCCTCATTGGTGCGGTTCTGATCGCATATCTGCAGATGTATGTGGATCGCCTCCCGGCACGCCTGCCGCTGCACGTGCTCTCGGCCGCCCACACGCCTCGCATCACCCCCCGGGTTGCGCGGCTTGCGCTCACCGCGTTCTCGGTAGTACTTGCCATCGTCTTCAGTGCCCTTGCGATCGACACCATGCAGCGCCTTGCGAGCCAACCCAGCACTCTCGTGCTCGGTCACCGAGGCTTCAGCGACGGCGGTGTGGAGAACACTATCGGCGGGCTCGAGGCCGCGTCTGCCGCAGGCGCCGACCTCGTCGAGATGGACGTGATGCAATCGAAGGACGGTCAGTTCATTGCGATGCACGATGCGGGTCTCTCTCGCCTCGCCGACATCGACATGGCGGTGAAGGATCTCACCTTCGATGAGCTCACTGCCATCACCGTGCGTGACTTGGCAGGGAATGCAGACCTCATTCCAAGCTTCCGTGATTACGTCACGCGCGCAGACGAACTCGACATGCCTCTTCTCGTCGAGATCAAGCTGGGCGGCGGAGACACTGAGGACCATGTGGAACGGCTCATCGCCGAACTCGAGGAAATCGGTTCCCTGGAAAACCACATCTATCACTCGCTCGATGCTCAGAGCGTGGCCAAACTCAAACAGCTGCGGCCAGACCTGACTGTCGGCTACACCATGGCGTTCGCTGGTCTTGGGGTGCCCGACACCTCCGCAGATTTTGTCGTGATCGAAGAATGGTCAGCCACGCAAGAAATGCAGGATGCCGCGGAGAAGGCAGGCCTTGGGTTCATGGCGTGGACGGTGAACGACGAGAAGGGAATTCGGGAGCTGCTGCGTCGCGACGTCGATGGCATCATCACCGACCACCCCGATCGCGTACTTCAGGCACGAACCGAAATCCGGGAAGAACAGGGGCTCGCAGACACACTCCTCGACGCGCTGACCCGATTCGTCGTCGTCTTCTAGAGTTCTTTCGCTGCCTGCCGCCTGCGACGCAGGTTGCGGATCAGCCGAGCTACCACGAACCACATCAGCAGCGCGAGGATCACAATCACGATGATGTCGGAGAGAAGACCGCTCCACTGCTCGAGAATCGGACGGATCGCCGGGCCGAAGGCAAAGCCGAGGCCGATCCACAACCCGTTCCAGAGGCCCGAGCCGATGAAGGTATAGAGCACGAACTTCAGAAAATGCATGCGTTCGATACCCGCGGGAATTGAGATAAACGATCGCACAAGCGGCACGCATCGACCCACGAGCACCGCGACACCGCCCCAGCGCTGAAAGAACGCCTCGGCGCGGTCGAAGTCTGCGTGGTCCATGAGCGGCACCTTACCGACGACCCAACGCGTGCGCGTGCGCCCAAATGCCGCGCCTATGTAGTACCAAATGATCGCGCCCACGAGTGCTCCCGTGGTGGCCATTACCCATGCGAGCCAGAAGCTCATCCGCCCCTCATACGCGAGGAATCCTGCACCCGGAAGCACAGCCTCAGAGGGAATCGGCGGAATGAAGGTCTCGAATAGGACCGCGAGGCCGACCCCAATTTCTCCGAAGGTGTCCATCAGGCTCAGAACCCAGCCAATAACCCCGTCATACTCGGGGGCACCCTCGACTCGGGCGAGCACCGTCTGCACCAGCGTCATCGGGTCCGTTCTGCCATCTCGACGACATTCTTCAGGAGCAGCGCGCGAGTCATCGGTCCGACCCCACCGGGGTTCGGGGAGATATAGCCCGCTACGTCGGCCACGGCCGGATCGACATCGCCGACGACTCGGCTCTTTCCGGTTTCGGGGTCGATCTTGCGCGAAACGCCCACATCGAGCACGATCGCGCCGGGCTTCACATCCTCCGCGCGAACGATACCTTCCACCCCCGCGGCGGCGACGATCACATCGGCTCGGCGAAGCTCGGCGCCCAGGTCAACCGTGCCCGTGTGCGTCAAGGTCACTGTCGCGTTGTATTGACGGCGAGTGAGGAGCGGCCCGATGGGACGTCCCACCGTGATTCCGCGGCCGACGACCACGACGTGCTTCCCCGCCCATGACAAACCGTTGCGCTCGACGAGCTCGATCACTCCGCGCGGGGTGCACGGCAGAGGCGAACTGATGGGGGAATTCGCGTTCAACACGAGCCGACCAAGATTCGTCGGGTGCAGCCCGTCGGCATCCTTGTCGGGATCGATCTTTTCGAGAATGCGGTCGGTGTCAATGTGCTTCGGCAGCGGCAGCTGCACAATGTAGCCGGTGCAGGCTGGGTCGGCATTCAGCTCGCCGAGCACGGCCTCGAGTTCCTCCTGCGTGACCGATTCCGGAAGCTCGCGCTTGATCGAGGCAATACCCACTTCCGCGCAGTCTCGGTGTTTTCCGGCCACGTACCACTGAGAGCCGGGGTCGCTGCCAACGAGCACGGTCGCGAGTCCGGGCACGATACCGTAAGCGGCCAGGGTCGCGACGCGATCCGCCAGCTCACGCTTGATCGCTGCGGCCGCAGCTGTGCCGTCGAGCTTCACGGCGGTCATGCGGTCACTCCCAGAAGCGTCACTCTTGCGATCACCTGTCGGCGATCAGACAACCTGCCAGTTACCACTTCTCAAGACCCGGGTAGAGGGGGAACGCATCGGCGAGGGCCGTGACCCGTGCCTTCAGCGCCTCGAGCTCGCCCGTCTGCTGCAGAGTGAGCGCGATGATGTCGGCCACCTCAGCGAACTCTGTATCGCCGAAGCCGCGTGTCGCCAGCGCGGGGGTGCCAATACGCAGGCCGCTCGTGACCATCGGCGGGCGAGGATCAAAGGGCACCGAGTTGCGATTCACCGTAATGCCAACCTCGTGCAGCGCGTCCTCCGCTTGCTGCCCGTCGAGGTCGCTCGTGCGCAGGTCTGCGAGGACGAGATGCACGTCGGTGCCGCCGGTGAGCACATCGACACCCGCCGCCTTCGACGCGTCACTCGTCAGGGCCGAGGCAAGCAGCTTTGCGCCGGAGAGCGTGCGTGCCTGGCGATCCTTAAATTCGTCGGTCGCGGCAAGCTTGAAGGCTGTGGCTTTGGCCGCGATGACGTGCATGAGCGGTCCGCCTTGGTGCCCGGGGAACACGTTCGAGTTGAGCTTCTTGTAGAGCTCGAGGTCGTTCGTCAGGATAAAGCCCGAGCGCGGGCCGCCAATAGTCTTGTGCACGGTCGATGACACGACATGCGCGTGCGGCACCGGATTCGGGTGCAGGCCCGCTGCGACGAGTCCGGCAAAGTGGGCCATGTCGACCCACAGCGTGGCACCCACTTCGTCAGCGATCGCACGGAACGCCGCAAAATCGAGGGTGCGCGGGTAGGCAGACCAGCCAGCAATGATGACCTTCGGTTTGTGTTCCAGCGCCTGCTGCCGAACTACATCCATGTCAACGAGGAACGTCTCAGGATCCACCCCGTACGAAGCCACCTTGTAGAGCTTGCCCGAGAAGTTGAGCTTCATGCCGTGGGTGAGATGCCCGCCGTGAGCGAGCTCGAGCCCAAGTATCGTGTCGCCCGGTTCGGCGATCGCCGACAGCACGGCCGCGTTTGCCGAGGCACCCGAGTGCGGCTGCACATTCGCGTAGGCCGCGCCAAAGAGGCTTTTCGCGCGTTCGCGGGCGAGCTCTTCCGCGACATCGACGAACTCGCACCCACCGTAGTAGCGGCGACCCGGGTAGCCCTCGGCGTACTTGTTCGTGAGCACCGACCCCTGCGCCTCCAGCACCGCGCGGGGCACGAAGTTCTCGCTCGCGATCATCTCGAGGGTGGATCGCTGCCGGTTCAGCTCGTTCTTGAGGACCTCTGCGATCTCGGGGTCAACGACCTCGATGGGCTCGTTAAAGAAAGCGGACTGGTTCGGCATAGCTACTCCTCGAATATTTTCCTCGGCGCGATGTGCACCGCTTTCACGAACCGATCGGAACACGGTGTGCTCTTCTCGCGGATCGTGCAGCCCAGGCGAGCGGCCCTTAGGTATGGAGGTGTCGTTCCCCAGTGGTACTCCACTTGTTCGCCAGTCACGACATTCTCCATCCTACCAGCGGGTCCGGGGTGATCCACTAACGTTGATGGGATGAACGTCACCACGACTACCGGCACCCAGTGGGTACTCACACTGAGCTGCATCGACGGCCCCGGAATTGTGCACGCAATAAGCGGAGCAGTGGTTTCCGCGGGGGGCAATATCGTTGAAAGCCAGCAGTTCGCCAGCCATGACACCGGTCGGTTTTTCATGCGGCTGCAGGTGGAAGCCGTCGCACAGCCGGTCACCTTTGAGCAGCGTTTTTCCGACGCGCTCACGCCGGTGACCGCTCGATACAACATGACTTGGCGCCTCGACACGGTGGGCCGCCCCACTCGCACGCTCTTGCTGGCGAGTACCGCGACACACTGCGTGAACGACCTGCTGTACCGACAGCGCACGGGTCAGCTGCCGATCGAGGTGCCGCTCATCCTCTCGAACCATGAGACGGTCAGAGACATCGCCGATTTTTACGGCATTCCGTTCGAGCACCGAGTGGTGGACGGACCTGCTGCGAAGGCGGCGTTCGAGGCCCGAGTGCTCGAGATCGTCGAGGAGGAGCAGATCGAGCTTGTGGTGCTCGCGCGTTACATGCAGATTCTCTCACCCGAGCTGTGTGCGGCACTGCAAGGACGGGCGATCAACATTCACCACTCGTTTCTCCCAGGGTTCAAGGGTGCGAACCCGTACCGCCAAGCTCACGCGCGCGGCGTGAAACTGATCGGGGCCACCGCTCACTTTGTGACCACCGACCTCGATGAGGGCCCGATCATCGAACAGGATGTGGCCCGAGTCGACCACTCCTACACGCCCGAGCGACTGCAGCAACTCGGTCAAGACGAGGAAGCCCGCACTCTCCGTCGTGCGGTGACGTGGTTTGCCGAGAATCGTTTGCTTCTCGACGGTGACCGCACGATCATCTTTCGATAGAGCCAGCGAAGGCTCAGCCCTCAATCCCGGATCTCACTGAGGAGTACGCTTCCCACTCTGCTCGCAGCCCAGTGAGCATCGCCTCGAGGCCTGACCGGAATGCCAGCTCCGACGCACTCAGGCCACGAGTTTGGAGATCCCGAGCCCGGGCGGCGTATGCAGCCCGGAAGTGAGGTAGGCCCTCACCTACACCGGGATCCAGCATGTCATCGGGGGCGGCCTCATCGAGCGCCGAGCCCAACACAAACGATTCAAGCTCCACCACAACAGTGAGTACGCGTTCGAGGGGCCATCCCGCCGTGATCAACCCTGCGCACACCCTGTCGTACATGTGATTCGTGCGGAGACCGGGTTCGAGCGGACGCACGGCAAGCAGGGCAATGGTGGGAGGGTGCGCGGCGAACGCGTTGCGATACGAGACTGCCCACAGGCGCAGGGCCTCGTACCAGGGCAGCTCATCGAACATACTGACGTCGATACGGTCGCTCACAAGTTCACGCACCCCGCCAACGATGTCGTCTTGCCCGGTCACGTGGTTGTAGAGCGCGGAGGGGCGCACGCCGAGCTCTCGAGCAATTTCACGAATTCCGGCTCCGTGTTCTCCCCGCTCGTCGAGGAGCCGGAGCGCGGTTCGCATAATAAGCTCGCGCGTCAGCACCGCACTGCGGGGCCTGCCACTGCGGCGGGGTGGTGCGGTCATCTCACTCTCCTTCGTACCACGAACGTAGCGGATAGCCGCGCCCTAATTTCGCGAAATCGACGAATGAGCTCTACACTAACGAACACTGTTCATTTATTGCGGCCTCGGGTCGCCAAGCCGGCACTGCTGCCGGGAACGGAGCTGCGCTCGTGACCACGACCCTCTTCATCGGCGGAACCATCATCATCGACCCGAACCACGACGGGCAGGTGATCACTTCACACGCCCTCGCGGTCGCCGAAGGCCGCGTGGTCGCGGAGGGCGCATCCGCGCTCAGTCTCGCGGAGAACCCTGGTGTCGTGGTGATCGACCTCGCAGGCGGCACCCTCGCCCCGGCGCCGGGCGATGGGCACGCGCATCCGGTACTCGGTGGGCTCGAAGCTCTCGGGCCCAACATTCGCGAGGCGAAGGATCTCTCGGGAATTCTCTCGGCAGTCGCTCAGTGGAAACTCGCACACCCAGAGGCAGAGTGGATCGTAGGCGGGAGCTACGACGCCACATTCGCGCCCGAGGGCCTGTTTGACGCGCGCTGGCTCGACGAAGTGACTGGTGACACCCCCACGATTTTGCGTGCCTGGGACTACCACACAGCGTGGGTCAATTCGGCCGCCCTTGCCGCTGGCAACATCACCGCGAAGACTTCAGATCCCGCGCTGGGTCGGATCGTCCGACGGGACGATGGCAGCCCGCTCGGTACCCTGCAGGAAGCTGCCGCGAACGAGTTCATCGCACACGTCGCACCACCGTTCGCCACCGATGCCCGCGTCGCAGCGCTCGAGCAGGCCACTCGCGAATACGCCGCGCAAGGCACCACATGGATACAAGACGCATGGGTGGATCCGCAGGACGTCGAGACCTACCGTGTGGCTGCAGCCGAACATCGACTCCATACACGCGTCAACCTCGCCTTCCGTGCCGACCCCACGCGCTGGCAGGACCAGGTTGAGGAGTTCGTCAGTCTGCGCGATGAGATACGTTCGCTGGGACACGACCGCCTGAGTGCGGAAACGATCAAGTTCTTTCTCGACGGCGTCATCGAGAGCCACACGGCCGCGATGGTGGATCCCTATGCCGATCGCCCCGACGAGCGGGGACTCCCGAACTGGGGCGAAGGCGACCTGACCGCTGCCGCAATGGCATTCGACGCGGCAGGGTTTCAGCTGCATTTGCACGCAATCGGCGACGCTGCAAATCGCCTGGCACTGGATGCGCTCGAGGCCACCGCATCGCGCAACCCCACCCGGGAGCGCGCTCACGTCATCGCCCACGTCGCGGTGCTCGCGCCAAGCGATGCAGACAGGTTCGCGAAGATCGGAGTGATTGCCAACTTCGAACCCTACTGGGCGCAGTGCGACGCAGTAATGCGCGACCTCACGATCCCGCATCTTGGGCATGACCGCGAGGGATGGCAGTACCTCATCGGCACGGTGCTCCGCAGTGGTGCGACGGTAACATTCGGAAGCGATTGGCCGGTGACCACCAAAGACTGGCGCCCCGCACTCGCGACCGCGATCACGAGACACAGTCACCTTGAACCGAGCGCGGAATCCTGGCTGCCGAGCGAGCGGATCACCCCCGGCGAGGCCCTCGCCGCGTACACATCAGGGATCGCGCGGCAAGCGCTCGCTTCCGATCGCGGCACGCTCGACACCGGCATGATCGCTGATGCCGTATGGCTGTCGGCTGATCCGCTGACGATCGATCCGAACGCAATCCCAGAGATTCGGGTGCTCGGCACCTGGCTCGCTGGAGAGCGCACTTTCAGCCCCTAATTTCCCATCTGTCCCCCACCAACCCACCTTTGCACCCAGGAGTACACGTGTCACACCCCACCGAACAACCCCGATTGAAGCGGGCGCTCGGTCTCACCGGCCTCACCTTGTTTGGGGTGACCTATATGACGGTCATCACCGTCTTCACCACCTACGGCATCGTAAACCAGGTGACCGACGGTCACCTGCCTGCGGCGTACACCCTCGCGGTCGTCGCAATGCTGTTCACCGCCGCAAGCTACGCGGCAATGGTGCGGCGGTACCCCGTTGCCGGATCAGCATACACCTACTCGCAGCAATCGTTCGGTGGCGCCGTGGGCTTCCTCACTGGCTGGGTGATGCTGCTCGACTACCTGTTCATCCCCATGATTAACTTCATGCTGATCGGGATCTATTTGAACACGCAGTTCCCGGCAGTGCCGGTATGGGCCTTCACGCTGATCGCCCTTCTCCTGGTGTTGCTGTTCAACATCCTCGGCATCACGCTCGTGAACAAGTTGAACATCGCGATTATCGGGCTCTCGGTGCTCCTCGTGATCGTATTCGTTGCGCTCTCGTTTAAAACCGCCTTTGGGGGCGAAACCGGAGTCAGCCTCATTGAACCCTTCACCTTCGGCGAGGGTGGCATCGGGGCGATCGCTTCGGGCGCGGCGATCCTTGCGCTCTCCTTCCTCGGATTCGACGCGGTATCGACCCTGTCAGAAGAGGCAAAGAACCCCCGCAAGGACATTCCTCGCGCGATCATCCTTTCTACGCTGACCGGCGGCCTCCTCTTCATCCTGGTTTCCTGGGCCGGCGGCCTCGCGTTCCAGCCGGAATGGTCGACTCTCTCCCCCGCGGAGATCGAGGCAGCGGGTGTCACCGTCATGGATGTTCTCGGGGGCGACGCATTCACCGCGTTCTTTGTCGCGGTCTACGTCGTCGGTGCGTTTGGCTCGGGCATGACCGGCCAGGTGTCAGTCTCGCGAATCCTCTACGCAATGGGTCGCGACGGCATGCTCCCCAGGCCCCTCGCGAAGCTCGGGCGCCGCTTCGGCACTCCGACCGTTGCCGCAGTGACCGTCTCAGTCTTCGCCCTGTCGGCACTTTTCCTCAGCCTCGAGGCTGTGGCCTTCATGATCAGCTTCGGGGCACTCGCGGCATTTGCCATGGTCAACCTGTCGGTCATCCGCACCTACCTCTTCCCGAAGGGGGGTCGCCGGAAGCCGCTGACCGCCGGGTCCGTCCTCGCCTACGGTGTGGCGCCGCTCATCGGATTCGCCCTCACCATCTGGCTGTGGACGTCGCTTCAGCCGGAAACCTGGATTGTCGGCGGAATTTGGATCGCCATCGGCGTCGTGATTATCGCGATCGTCACCGGCGGCTTCAAGCGCCCCGTGCCGAAGATGGACTTCTCCGAAGGCGACCCCAGCACCGAGCAGATCGACGCGCTCGGAGCCGAGTACCCGCTCCTCGGTGATCGAACCTAGGAGCCACTAGCGGCACCCTTGCCCTCGAGGGGTCAAGATATGCGGACCATGAACTCAATCCTTCGCATATTTTGGCCTCTCGCGGCCATTGCCCCCGGCGTGAGGCTAACGCAGGTGCTCGACGTCGCCCGCGCTCACTGTCAACTGCCCGCCGGTGGGGAGATCCACCAGCAGCGCCCCGTCGTCGGCGAGACCACGGGCTCGCCCGTCAACCACGTCGTCGCCGGGCAGATGCACGCGCACCTCGCTGCCCAGCGTGAGCGAGTGCCGCAGCACCAGCGCGCGAGCGGCCTGCGGCTGATCGGCGGCGAGAGCGGTGAGGCGCAACAGCTCTGCCGCGACTGACGCTGTCACCCGATCAGCAAGGTCCGCACCGAGCGGATCAGCGATTGTCTCCGCGCCCCCGACGTTGCCACCCCCTGCAAGTACCGAGGTGGCACGGTCGGTCGGGAGTTCCCAATCTGGAATCAGGAGATTCACGCCCATCCCCACGACGACTGACCCGTCGGGCAGCATTTCGCACAGCACTCCGCAGAGCTTCAGGCCAGGCCGTCCGGCCTCCGCATCTTGCTCGTCACGGACGTGGACGTCGTTGGGCCATTTGACGCCGACGCGCATGCCATCGAAAAACAGTGGCTGAAGCGCCGCGGTGACTGCGGAACCCGCAAGCAACGGCAGCCAGCTCACACCCAGCCCGCGCACTCCGAAGTCTCGAATCAGTATGGAAATGGCGAGCGCGGTTCCGGGTGGGGTGATCCACTCGCGACTCAGGCGTCCCCGGCCCGCGGTTTGATCTGCCGTCGCAATGAGCGTGCCGTGGGGAAGTGCTTCGGCTCGCGCAGCCTCGCGCAGCTCGGCATTGGTAGATGGAGTGCTGTCCAGCCAGGTGGCTCGAGGTACGACTCGGCGCGTATTGGTGAGTTCCATGATGAATCAGCCTACTTCTTTGGCGATTACCTACGACGCAAGGTATGCGCGGCGCGCTAGGCTGGCATCCGTGACATCAGAGACATCGAACCTTCCGTCGACCGCGACGAAGATTGCCGAGCACCGCCGCAAGTATCAGGAGGCGGTCGGCGACCGTGATGCCGCGGCGGCGGCCAAGCAGCACCCCCGCGGCAAAATGACCGCGCGCGAGCGCATCGCAGCGCTCGTCGATCCGGGATCGTTTGTTGAGTTCGACAAGTTCGTGAGACACCGCAGCACCGCCTTCGGCATGGATGCGAACCGTCCGCTCGGCGACGCGGTCGTGACTGGCGCCGGTACGATCCACGGCCGACAGGTGGTCGTGTACTCGCAAGACTTCACCACGTTTGGTGGCTCTCTCGGCGAAGTCGCCGGGGAGAAGATCGTGAAGGCAATGGAATACGCACTGAAGACCGGTGCTCCCATTCTCGGCATTCTTGATTCGGGCGGGGCTCGGATTCAGGAAGGCGTGGTCTCGCTCTCGAACTATGCCAAGATCTTTCGTCGAAACACGATGTCATCGGGCGTGATCCCGCAGATTTCAATCGTGATGGGGCCATCCGCTGGTGGCGCCGTGTACTCCCCCGCGCTCACCGACTTCGTCATCATGGTCGATAAGACGAGCCACATGTTCGTCACCGGCCCTGACGTGATCAAGACCGTCACCGGCGAAGAGGTCGGATTTGAGGAACTCGGCGGTGCGCTGACCCACAACAAGGTCAGCGGCGTCTCCCACTACCTTGCGAGCGACGAACTTGACGCGCTCGACTATGCGCGGGCGCTCATCAGCTTCTTGCCAGACAACAACCTTGCCGAGTCGCCGATCTACGACAGCGACACGGCGTTGGAGATCACTGACGCCGACCGCCGGCTGAACACCATCATCCCGGACAGCCCGAACCAGCCCTACGACATGGTGACGGTGATCGAGGCAATTCTCGATGCGGGCGACTTTCTCGAAGTGCAGCCCCTGTTCGCACCCAATATGCTCATTGGATTCGGTCGCGTCGAGGGACGTACCGTCGGCATCATCGCCAACCAGCCTATGCAGATGGCCGGCACCCTCAACATCGACGCGAGCGAGAAGGCAGCACGCTTCGTGCGCTTCTGTGACGCGTTTTCAATTCCCATTTTGACGCTCGTCGATGTTCCGGGCTTTCTTCCGGGCACCGACCAAGAGTTCCAGGGAGTGATTCGCCGAGGGGCCAAGCTCCTCTACGCTTACGCCGAAGCCACCGTGCCGCTCGTGACGATCATCACGCGCAAGGCCTACGGCGGAGCGTACATCGTGATGGGGTCTAAGGAAATGGGCGCCGACTTCAACATTGCCTGGCCAACCGCCGAGATCGCGGTCATGGGTGGCGCGGGGGCCGTGAATATTCTGTACAGGAAAGAACTCTCGGCTGCCGAAGCTGCGGGCAGCGACGTTGAAGCTCTGCGAGCCGAGTTGACTGCGCAGTACAACGCCGACGTGACGAGCCCCTTCCTTGCCGCCGAGCGAGGCGAGATTGACAATGTGCTCGAGCCAGCGGGCACTCGACTTGCCGTCATTAAGGCCCTGCGCGGCCTGCGTGGAAAACGCGCTGAGTTGCCCGCGAAAAAGCACGGCAATATCCCGCTGTAGCGGGTGGATCGAGGCCACAGTGAATGCATCAGCTCCCCTCCCCCCGGATGCGGCCGCCCGCGACGCGGCCAAGCGCAACGGCTCTCCGGACGGCAACGATTCGATTCGCGGAGACGACTTCCGGTTTTCCACCCGCCATCTCAGTGACGAGGAGAAGGCCGCAGTCATCACGGTACTCACGCAGGTGCGGGCGGAAGAAACTGAGCTCATGAAGCGAGTGGAACGACGCGAGCTCCAGCCCTGGGTGAGGTCGCAGCGGGTCCCTGAAGGCATCGGGGATTTGCTCCTCGAAGGCTAGTCTGGACGCATGGCGAACACCGCGGGAGAGGCAAGACGGCAGCTCTCGGCCGCGCTCGCGAACGGATTCGATGCGGGCTTTGCGCCGCAGTCCCGTGTCATTCCGAGTCGAGAGCCCCGTCGCTCAGCGGTCCTCATCTTGTTTGGGGAGCTCGACAAGGTACCTGCCGCGCCCAATGGTGCGAGCAGCGTGTCCGCCGAAGTCGACGTGCTGCTCACGCGGCGGGCGGATCACATGCGCCATCACCCGGGGCAGATTGCGTTTCCGGGGGGCGGTGCTGAGGCCGGCGATGGGAACCCTGCAGAAACGGCTCTTCGGGAGGCGGAAGAGGAAACTGGGCTCGACCCTGCGGGGGTCGAAGTAGTCGGCACCCTACCCGCGATACACGTTGCAGTGAGCCACAATCTCGTAACCCCAGTAGTGGGATGGTGGCGTTACCCAAGTCCCGTCGCCGCGGATAGCTCCGAATCTGTCGAGGTCTACCGTGTTCCGGTGGCAGAACTGTTACGGCCGGCAGCGCGGGGAACTTCGGTGCTGAGCACTGGAACGCACACTTTTCGTGGAGCAGCCTTTCAACTCGGGCCACAGTTCGGGGGTCACCTCGTGTGGGGGCTGACCGGTATGCTGCTCGCCAGTGTTTTCGAGGGAGTGGGCTGGGCCGAACCGTGGGACCGAACGCGCGAGTTTCAGGTCCCGCGCTGATCAGCTCGCCACAAGGTGCTGCACTAGGCGTGCGAGGTGTCCGCGCCTGTCGGGAATGAAGTCGCGGTATCTCCCAGTTGCAGTGCCAGTGCCGTAGCTTTCGCAGCATCCTCGAGATTCAACGCACGCCGGTAGGTGGCACGAACGGTGTCGCCTACTACTGAACACCCGTGGTGCTGCATGATTACGCAGTCGTGTGTGCGCAGTTCAGTTGCCGCGGAATCAGCCAGCTCATCAGATCCGTTGGGAAAAAAGGGAGTCACACCAACCGAGCCGACGTACAACGCATGGTCGAGGGTGAGGAGCCGGATGGGACGACCAAGGCTCGCGAGCACGACTGCATGCTGGGGGTGGAGGTGGATCACGCACTCGGCATCTGGACGAGCAACATAGGCGCGTTGGTGGAGTCGCCACTCACTTGATGGCCGGTGGGCCCCGCTGATCACGACACCGGCGAGATCCACCTCGCTGAAGTCTTCGGGAGTGAGACGGTCAAACCAGGTGCCAGACGCTGTGATCACGAAACGATCATCCGAGAGCCGCGCCGACAGATTGCCGCCACTCGCGAGCACGAGCCCCCGGGACACGGCATCTCGCCCTACCTCGATGAGCTCTTCGATGAGTTGCATTCGCTCCGGCCTCATCTGGTTTCCCACTTTCACATCTCTCTTCGTCGCAGCCTCTACTGTAGCCCTAGAGACCCGCGGCTCGGAGCGCGATCCATGCAGCCGCCCGGTCGTCTGCAAGGCTCATCGAGAGCCCGGTGAGTTGCTCCACTCGCTGAATACGCCCGGTCAGGGTGTGCCTGTGGATGCCCAGTTCGCTCGCGCTTGCCCGATGCGCTCCGTGGGTCGCGAGAAACACGCGGAGCGTCTGGGTGAGTACCCCGTGTTCACCGTCTTCGTCACGAAGCGGGTCAAGGAGCGATGACAGTTGCGCCGAGGCGTCTCCCGCGACACTCTCGAGCAGGTATTCAACTGTCGCAATGTCGGCGTATCGGAGCACCGAATGCTCCGAGTCCATCGCAGTTCGGAGCGCCTGCCGCGCCTGCATCGCACCACGCTGGAGGGAGTCAACCGGAGCGGGCTTCGCAAGACCCAGAGAGATCAGGTCTCCTCCGAGCGGCGAGAAGGTGCGTGCCCGCGCCTCAAGCTCCTCCGAAAGGTCATCGCGCACGAATCCGACGATCGGACCCGGATCTCCAAAGAATACGTGCTCCGCCCCCAGCTCATCTAGCCACCGTGCGGTTAAGCGATCAAGATCAACGGTTCTCGTCTTGGTCCCGATAGCGAACGCCGTGAGGCTCGTTTCGTGCACTCCCCAGCGGCGAAGGAGGGCCCCAGCTGCCTGGCCGCCGTGCAGCAGGGTTTCAAGGAGCACCTCGCGCCCGAGACTATTGGTGAGAGAGGGGTTGTGACTCCGCAACAGCAGGTCGCAGAGGGCCGCCGATTGCTGGCCGAGGTCTCGGCTGCGACTGATCACCCGGGAGCGCGAGGAGATCACTAGGTACCCCACGAGGTCGCGATCCGATCCCACTTGGTGCGTCTGAAGGCCCGGGTGCCGAATTTTCACCGGTCGACCAAACGCCACCGCGACCGCATCCTCGATGTGGAGTCGGCCCGCGCCAGCGCTGGCAATCAACTGTCCGTGGGCATCGAGCATCACCGCCCATCCATCGATCTGTCGCGCGAGTTCGACCACGACCGCACTGACTCCGCCCCGACGCGCGACCTGCGTCAAGATCTTCATCCCTGCGGTCACCAGGCGGTCCACTGCAGCTTGGTCTTCGGCAATCAGCGCCGCGAGCCGGGCGTGCAAGCCATCGCCGGCTACTGTCGCTCCGAGAATCGCTGACATGCCGTGCCGTTGGAGAGTGTCTCGAAGAGCGGTGCTATCTTCTGCGCTGACAAAGACCGCCCCAGCGAGCGCAGTTTTATCGGCCCCGCCTGATCCCAGCCGCCGCGTGAGTTCAGCACTCGAGCCCGTGACCAGCGTGGCATACCGAGGATTGCCGATGACGACATACGAATCGAGTGTCGCGAGCCCGTCGATGAGTGTGCGATCTGGAAGGCGCTGCGGAAGGCACTCGCCGCCAATCGTTCGCACCACCGTGGTGAGGTCTAGTGCCATAGAAGGACTGTACCAAAGGTCTACTCGGAGAAAATCTACTCGACATCACGGCCAATGACAGCTCGCGGTGTGGCTCCGTACGATCTCAGCAGGAGATGACGCCGGTTCCCCCAGCGGACCTGAGTGAACAAGGGAGTAGCACATGAAGGCCATCATTTTTCGAGACCCTGAGACGCGGGTGGAGGTCGCAGAGGTGACTCTCGCACCGCCCCGCGCAGGGGAGGTGCGAGTGAAGATCGCTGCCGCTGGAGTATGCCATTCCGATCTCCACGTGAAGCGAGGCGAGTGGGATGCCGCCGCGCCGCTGGTCATGGGGCACGAAGGGTCGGGCACCGTTGTAGAACTTGGTGAGGGCGTTACCTCGCTCGCCGTAGGAGACCACGTTGTTCTGAGCTGGGTACCTCCATGCGGCGAATGCCGCTACTGCTTGCAAGGCCACGAGGCGCGCTGCCAGAAGGTGGCCACATTGGTCGCGCCTCAAGGTGTCTTGTTCGACGGCACGTCGCGGCTGAGCTCAGGCGACGAACCCCTCCACCACTACCTCGGGGTGTCTTCCTACGCCGAAGAGGTCATCGTCCCGGCTTCCGGCGCCATCAAGGTACGCGATGACGCCCCCCTCGACGTCATCGCGGTAGTGGGGTGTGCCGTGGCAACTGGCGTGGGCGCGGTGCTCAACACCGCCGCCGTCGAGCCTGGATCCACCGTCGCGGTGATTGGGTGCGGGGGCGTCGGACTCAACGTGGTGCAGGGAGCCAAGCTTGCCGGGGCAGAGCGCATCGTGGCGATCGACATCGTGCCCGAGAAGACCCTCATGGCCCTGCAGTTCGGAGCAACCGACCGGATCGATTCGTCCGAAAGAGACGCTGTCGAGCAGCTATTCGAGCTGATTCCCGACGGGGTGGACTACGCCTTCGACGCTATCGGACGCACCATCACGACTGAGCAGGCCATCCAAATGCTCGGTCTCGGCGGCGCAGCTGTTATTGTCGGCCTTCCTCCCACAGGCGCGAAGGCCTCATTTGAGCCACTCGTGCTGGCAGAGGCTGACCAGCGGATCCTCGGATCCAACTACGGTTCCGTACGTCCGTCTATCGACATCCCGGCGTTGGTTGACCGGTACATGGATGGGCAGCTCAAGCTCGACCCCCTCATCTCAGGCAGGCGTCCTCTGTCGGAAGCGGCCGAAGCGCTCGAAGATCTCGAGGCCGGCGGGGTTCTCCGCACCCTGCTGATTCCGTAGCACTCAACACCACGTTCATCCACTATCCAATTCTCGAAGGAGAGATCCATGTCTCAAACCACCGTCCGAAAGACCGATGCCGGTCTTCGTGAGGGGGTAATGTCTGGCCCGGAACTCGCGGCTCAGGCCATCGCCAGCATCGCACCCAGTGCGGTGATCGCATTCACCGCAGCGGCGATCTTTCTCGGCGCAGGAAGCGGCACCGTGTATGCCTTCGTGCTCGCGACGATTGTCATCCTGTGCGTGGGATACATCGTGTCGATGTTTGCGAGGCGTCACGCTTCTGCAGGTTCCCTCTACACCTACGTAGCCAAGGGCCTCGGCCCCACTGGAGCATTTGCCGCAGGCGTCGCGCTCCTCATTGGCTCGTGGGGCATCGCCGCGGGTTCGCTGGGTGGCGCCGTGTCATACATGTCGGACCTCCTCCAGATTTTCGGAGTTCCCGCAACCGGAACTTTTTGGCTGATCGTCCTCACCATCTTGATTGGCGGGCTCGCGACGTTCTTCACGATTATCGGGATCCGGATGTCTGCGCGCGTCTCGTTGGTGCTGGAGTTGCTCTCGGTGTTCATCATCGTCGTGCTGCTCGTCTCCGCGCTGGTTTGGCTTGGACCTGACGCGTGGGACCCCAAGCAGTTCAGCTTCGAGGGCGTGCCGTTCCAGGGGGTCGCAGCTGGCATGGTGCTCGGTATCCTTGGCTTCGTCGGCTTTTCCTCAGCGGATGCCTTAGGCCGAGAGGCTCGCAATCCAAAAACTGCCATCCCGCGCGCCATCATGTGGAGCGCAGTTGTCGTCGGCGTGCTCTACGTCTTCGCTGCCTACACCCAGATTGCCGTGCTCGGTGATGAGCTAGGCGAGGTAGCGAGCCCCCTCCAGGCGATCAACGAACGCATCGGCATGCCCGAATGGTTCGCTCCGGTACTGGTCTTCGGTGTTGCCGCTTCCTTCTTTGCAGTGGTGGTTGCGCCGTTGAACGTCGTGGGCAGAATTCTGTATGTCATGGGCAAGGAAGGCGTCGTTGCCGAGCGCTTCGGACGGACCCACGAGACGCACCTCACCCCGCACCGAGTGCTGCTCGTGGCTGGCCCAGCCGCAATTGTGCTCGATATCATCCTGCTGCTGGCTGGTGCGCACCCGATGGACATCGTGGTGTGGGTTGATACGTATGCCACGTATGGGTACATGGTTGCCTACGCTTTGGTCGCCGTCGCGGGTGTCGTTTACACAAAGCGTGCAGGAATCCCGAATCGGCTGGTCTGGGTATGCGCGGTGGTGGCCATTTCCGCAATGGCATACGTGTTCTTCGCCAATGTGTGGCCGGTGCCCGCGTTCCCCCTCAACGTTCTGCCCTACCTCTTCATCGCTACCATGCTGCTCGCTTTTGCTCGCTTCTGGTGGCTGAAAAAGAACCGTCCCGAGGTCCTTACCAGGGTCGGCAAGACACACACCGAAATGCTGGAGGGCGTCGGATAATCATTCGCCCCCAAGAACGGCCCGGGCTCTCATGCCCGGGCCATTCTTGTTTAGCGTCGCGCAGCCGCATCCACGAGGGCAAGACGCGCAGCTTCCACTACCTGCGGATCAACCGGATACTGATGCTCAGACGCAGGAAAGGTGCCGTCGCGTACTTCGGCAGCATACGCCGAAATTCCCGCGACGATGTCGTCACCGATATTGGCGAACTGCTTCACGAATTTTGCGGTGTGCCCCTCTGTCATGCCGAGGAGGTCGTGCAAAACGAGCACCTGACCGTCAGCAGGGCCTGCGCCGATGCCGATCATCGGAATGCGCAGTTCGGACGTGGCAAGAGTCGCAATATCACTCGGCACCGCTTCGGCAACCAGCGCTACCGCACCCGCTTGCTCGACGGCGATCGCTTCGGTAACGAAACGCGTCGCAGTCTCGACGGTCCGGCCCTGCGCGCGAAATCCGCCGAGCGCGGCCGCAGTCTGCGGGGTGAGGCCGATATGGCCGACGACGGGAATGCCTGCCGCAGTAATCGCCCGAATGCGGCTCAGGCGTTCAGGGGTTGCCCCCTCAATTTTGACCGCGTCGGCGCCCGCCTCCTTGACGAAGCGAATCGCGGTCTCGACCGCCTGCGCGTCAGAGAGTTCAGTCGAACCAAAGGGCACGTCGCACAGAAGCAATGCTTCTGAAACACCACGTCGCACAGCAGCAGACAGCATAATCATCTCATCGACGCTGATCGCGACCGTGGAGTCGCGGCCGAGCACGACCTGGGCTCCCGAGTCCCCAACGAGGACGACATTAACCCCGGCTCGATCCGCCAGACGGCCGGTCGGAAAATCATACGCGGTCACCATGACGATCTGCTCGCCGCGGCGCTTCATCTCGGAGAGACCTGGGATCGTGAGTCGTGGGCGAGTCACTGTGCAACCTCCGGTTACGTGGTGCGTCCGCCGAGAAGGTCACCCGGCTTTGTCCACCAGGTTATCGCTCAGCGGCCAGCGCGTGCGCGGGGGTGAGTAGAACGTTGTCGATGAGCCGGACGTTCTCCACCCGCACGGCAACGACGCAAAGCGCCGGTCGTGTCACGCTCGCAAGAGCCTCGAGCCCGTCAGGATCCACAATCTCAAGGTACTCAACTTCGAGCTCGTCGGCCCGCAGCACCGCAAGGCCCCGTTCTTTCAACACGCCGGCATCCATTTCCCCGTGACTCAGCGCGCCCTCGATTTCGCGCAAGGCACGCGGGATTGCAAGGGCACGAGTCCGCGCAGACGGAGAGAGCCGAGCATTCCGGCTGGATCGGGCAAGGCCACCCTCCTCCCGTGAGGTTGGGCAACTGACGATTCGCGTCGGAATCCCCAGATCGGCGACCATCCGTCGCACCACGACGACTTGCTGTGCGTCTTTCGCGCCAAAGTAGGCGGAGTCGGGCGATACCGCGATCAGAAGTTTGGCGACGATGGTGGCGACACCGTCGAAGTGGGCGCTGCCACGCATTGCGCCCTCGAGCCTGTGCGTGATGCTGCCGGTGACGCGCACCGTCGTCGCGAATCCCTGTGGGTACATCTCCGCGACATTGGGAGCGAAGACGAGATCCGCCCCCGCGGAGGCCGCGAGCTCGACGTCACGCGCCTCGTCTCGCGGATACGCGTCAAGATCCGCGGCATCGTTGAACTGAGTGGGATTGACAAAGACTGAGACGATCACGAGCTCGTGATCTTGCCTCGCGGCACGCACCAAAGAGAGGTGACCCTCGTGGAGCGCCCCCATCGTAGGCACAAGCCCCACTCCCCCGTCTCCGGCCTCCGCAATCGCCTCTCGCAGTGCGGCAACGGTGCGAACTACCCTCATACCTGTTCTCCGCTTCGGAATTGATCCGCCAAGACTCGAGTGGATTCGGCGAGGGCGTCAAAGAGCGCCAAGTGCTCCGGAGTGCGCTCGGCAACGGCGTGCCGCTGCCGAGCAACTGTGCCCTCGTCGCCGCGCGCGATGGGACCGGTGAGGGCCGCTGCCGCTCCGCGCGTAGCCCAATTATCCAAGGCGCCGCGAACGAGCGGCACCAGCGCCTCCCGCCCCACCCCGGCAGTTCTCGCGAGCTGCTCAGCAGCTCCCTCAAGCGTGACGAGAAAATTGGCCGCCATTGAGGCTGCCGCGTGGTAGGCCCCCCGATCCTCGTCACGCACGCGAAAAGAGCGCATGCCGAGCACGGAGGCGAGATCGCGAGCGGCCAGCTCAGCCCGGGCCGTTGACCCGTCGATCGCGGCGTAACCCCCCCGAAAGTCGTGTTCAGCATCAGCGACGCTGGTCAACGGATGCAGACTAAATGCTTCGTGCGGGGCAAGAGGTGCAAGCTCGCTTGCCCCAGAAAAGTGACCGACAAGCGCACCTGGTGCGAGAAGGCCTGCAGCCTCCTCGATCGCGGCGTCTGGAACCGCGAGCAACACGATGTCGGCATCCTCACCACGATCGCCGCGCGCTGCAGGGCCGCTCACATTGATGCCGCACGCGCTGAGGCTTCTGGCAATCGCCGTGCCCATTCGCCCGGCGCCGATAACTTTCACCCGAACACTCCCGAGTTCTGAGTCGGCACGGGAGGGTAAATCGGCGGCGAATGACACGCCTCTCAGCCTATCGGGCCACGCCCTCTTCGCTTGCAGTCCCTCGCGCTGCCCTGCCAGGCTCGGCTCGGCTCGGCTCGGGCATAGGCTAGAAGGCATGACTGAAACTGCGCATTCTTCGCCCGTCGAACTCGCCCAGGAGGCGGCTCACACGATCGCCAAGCTGACCGGCTTGCCGCGCCACGATATTGCACTGACGCTCGGGAGCGGTTGGGGCGAGACTGCGCATCACCTCGGTGAGATCGTCGCCGAGGTTCCTGCTGATCAAGTGCCGGGGTTTCGTGCTTCCGCAGTCGGGGGGCACACAGGCATGCTTACCTCGCTGCGACTCGCAGACGGCAGGCACGTGCTGATCATCGGCGCACGCACACACCTCTACGAGGGTCACGGCGTTCGCTCCGTTGTGCACGGTGTGCGAACTGCGGCAGCGGCTGGAGCAAGCATCATGGTGCTCACTAATGGAGCCGGAGGACTCGATCCGGAGGTGGGCGAAGGCGAGGCGATTCTGATTAGCGATCACATCAACCTCACCGCTGTCTCACCCATCGAGGGCGCCGAGTTCGTCGATCTCACTGACCTGTACTCTTCGCGACTGCGGAGTCTGGCACGCAGCACAGATCCAGACCTCGCAGAGGGCGTGTACATCCAACTTCCCGGCCCGCACTTCGAAACCCCGGCGGAGGTGCGCTACCTGCAGCTCATTGGGGGTGATGCTGTGGGCATGTCGACCGCACTGGAGGCAATTGCGGCACGCCAAAGCGGCATGGAGGTGCTAGGGCTTTCACTTATCACCAACCCTGCAGCCGGGATTCAAGAAGCTCCGCTGAACCACCTCGAGGTGCTTGAGGTGGGTAGGGCAGCCTCTGAGCGGCTCGGAATCATGTTGGCACGAATTGTCACTCAACTGCACTAACCCCGAGGGATGAGCGCTACGCTCGGTGCAACAGCGCGACACTCGTGCGTCGCTGGGACGGGAGCTGGGCGTGGGCGATGTCATCGGGCTGGTGTGGAACCCTTCGAAAGTTGAGGAAGACGAACTCCGCACAGCGCTCTCTGAAGCGGTGAGCGAAACGGGGTTCACACCCGACGAGGTGCGTTGGTTTGCGACCACGGTCGAGAACCCGGGGCAAGATGCAGCCGGCGAAGCGATGCTCGCTGGGTGCACGGTGATCGTTGCCGCGGGCGGCGACGGCACCGTGCGCGCGGTCGTAGAACGCCTGACTGCTGACGAGGGCGGACCTGAGTTCGGCATTATTCCGCTCGGCACCGGCAATCTGTTCGCACGTAATCTCGACGTACCACTGAATGATCCCCAGAAGGCGTTCGTGCGGGTGCTTGAGCGCCGCGCGCGTCCGATTGACATTGGTGAGTTGGTACTGGAGCGTGAGTCGGGAAGTGAGCGTCATATCTTCACTGTGATGGCGGGATTCGGCATCGACGCCCAAATGATCGCCGAGACCGACGACGAACTCAAGGCTCGTGCCGGGTGGCTCGCCTATGTCGAGTCACTGGGGCGAGCATTCCAAAATAGCGCTCCAGTGGATCTTGTCATCAGCGTCGACGACGGCGACGACGTTCAAGACCGCGGCCACACGCTCCTCATTGCCAACTGCGGCACCCTGCAAGGTGGAGCTGCTCTGCTCCCCGACGCGCTCATTGATGACGGGCTGCTCGATCTCATGCTGCTGCGAGCCGAGGGTGTCGTCGACTGGCTCGACACTCTCCGCAATCTCGTCTGGGACAACGGCATCATGCGCAAGGTACGTCGCGAAGAAACCGAGGCGCAGAGCTCGGATTCCATCCACCTCCACCAGGCCAAGTCGGCGAAGGTGACATTAACCAGACCCGTGCTGTTCGAAATTGACGGTGAAGAAATTGGTGAAGTGACTGGGTTTACCGCCAAGGTGCTCCCTGGCGCGCTGCGCATGCGCTGACGACAGAAGTCGGGTCCCCCACTTCACAGAAGAGAGGGACCCGAACAGTCACGAGGCGAGCTATCCGTTGCAGTGGCAGCGATCCGCCTCAGCAACGCCAGCCAGCGCCTCTTCGACGTGCTGGCCACAACCGGCCCAGGTTGGCTTGCCGCAGATGCTGCAGGCAATTCTTGCGCACATGATTGATCTCCTTCGATATGACGGGGTGTGAGGTGGATGTAGAGATTGAAGCGGGGTTTGGGAGGCTCGCAGATCAAGACCTTGCCCCGCGAGAGTCCCAGAGTCTCGATGCCGACCTGAGATTTGTGGCCGCCCAGCGCCTCGCGACTATTCTCCCGCAGACTGCTCTTGACTACTCTGCTCGGCGATCTGACGGCGAACATCTTCCATGTCAAGCTCCCGGGTGCCAGCAATGACCTGCTCGAGTTGCGGCGCAGCGAGCGCCCCAGGCTGACTGAAGACAATTATTCCGTCTCGAAACACCATCAGGGTAGGAATCGAGGTAATACGGAAGCCGGCAGCGAGCTGCTGCTCGGCCTCGGTATCGACCTTCGCGAACGTGATGTCGGCGTGCGTCTCGCTGGCTGATTCGAAGACCGGCGCGAAAGCGCGGCACGGGCCGCACCATGCGGCCCAGAAATCGACGATGACGATACCCGCTTTCGAGACCGTCTCTTCGAAGTTTTCAAGCGTCAGATTTATGGTGGTCATACCAAAATTATACCCCCCAGGGTATCTTTCGTCAAGACTCCGCTCCCCACGTCAGCGGCCAAACATGCGGGAAAAGAAGCCGCCTCCGCTTGTGGCGCGAGCTTCGTCAATTTCGCGCTGCGAGTGCTTTCCGTTGCACCACTGCCCCGAAGGCACGCCAGCCTTCACGGAGGCAACGTGCTGGCCGCAGCCAGCCCAGGTGGTCTTTCCGCAGGTCTTGCAATTCACTGGTCGACACATCACTAGTCTCCTTACGTGGGTAAAAATACTCTCAGGGGTATATTAGCACGATACCCATGGGGGTATCATTAGGTCATGGAAACTGAAAAGTCAGCCGAAGCACTCGAAGCTCAACGCAAGATCGCCAACCGCCTCCGTCGCGCCCACGGGCAACTGGCTGCAGTAATTTCACTTGTCGAGGGGGATGCACCGTGCCGCGACGTCGTGCAGCAGCTTTCGGCCGTCTCCAAGGCGCTTGATCGCGCAGGGTACCTCGTGGTCTCGACCGCACTCAAGGAGTGCCTCACGAGCCCTGACGGCGAAGGCGAGCTCGATGCTGGCGAACTCGAAAAGCTCTTTCTTTCGCTCGCTTAGACGCGCTGCGCTGCCAGCCTTCCTCCTCTGCCGCGTGGTAGTTTGAGTCAATCGAACGACCCCGGTTTGCGCCGGGCGAGGCAAGGGAATCACATGAGCGAAGCCGATTTCGGTGCTCTGGTCTCAGAGATCACGCAGTGGATCGCGAACGACCCCGACCCCGCAACCCGGGCAGAGGCCCAGTTGCTTCTCACGCAAGCGGGGCAAGGGAACCCTGGGGCCAAGGAGCAGCTACACAGCGCATTTGGCGGCCGACTCGCATTCGGCACCGCTGGGCTGCGCGCCGAAATTGGAGCCGGGCCACGACGCATGAACCGGGTGGTTGTCTCGCAAACCTCGGCCGGGTTTGCCGAGTTTCTTCAGCAGCGCGCTCGGGCTGGTAAGACCTCGACCCCACCCTCCGTAGTGGTTGGCTACGACGGTCGGGTGAATTCCGGAATCTTTGCGCGTGACGTCGCCGAGATCATGGCGGGTGCAGGAATTCGGGTGGTGCTGCTGCCCGAGCCTCTGCCCACCCCGGTGGTCGCCTTCGCCGTGCGACACCTCCAGGTCTCCGCCGGCGTCATGATTACCGCGAGCCACAACCCCCCGCGCGATAACGGATACAAGGTCTACCTGGGCGACGAGGATGAGGGCTCGCAAATCGCGCCGCCCAACGATGCCGAAATCGCTGCGCTCATCGATGAGCGCGGGGCATTGCCATGTGCCGAATTGCCGCGATCCACCGGCTACACGGTCGCGGGGCCCGAACTGGTAGATGCCTACGTCGCGCGCACGGCCGACGCGCTTAAATCGGGTTTTCACGCACCGCTGCCCGCGAAGACCCCCACGATCGTGTACACCGCCATGCATGGCGTCGGATCCACCACCACACGACGAGTGTTCACCGCAGCAGGCCTCCCCGCGATGATTCCGGTGACACTGCAAGATCGACCCGACAGCACCTTCCCCACAGTGAGTTTCCCGAACCCCGAGGAGGAGGGTGCACTCGATCTGGCCTACGAAACGGCGCGGGGCTGCAGCGCAGATCTCATCATCGCGAATGATCCTGATGCGGATCGCCTGGCCATAGCCGCGCCGCACTCCGACGAGGCCAGCGGCTACCGGCGCCTCACGGGCAACGAACTTGGCATTCTGCTCGGTTGGCGCGCAGCCGAGCGTGCGCGACGCGCAGCGCAGTCCGCTGGCCAGCCACTCGCGGGCACGCTCGCCAACACGATTGTTTCCTCCCCCGCCCTGTCTTCGATCGCTCACTCGTACGGACTCGACCACGTTGAGACCCTGTCGGGCTTCAAGTGGGTCTCGCGTGTACCAAATCTGGTGTTTGGCTTCGAGGAAGCGCTGGGGTACCTCACACACCCGAGTGTCGTTCACGACAAAGACGGTATCTCTGCGGCAGCCGAGGCCTGCGCGATGGCCTGCGAACTGCACGCCGAAGGTCGCACGGTGTGGCATCTGCTCGACGAAGCCAGTGAACGATTTGGACACTACGCGAGCGCCCAGGTAGTGGTGCGGCTCGATTCTCCGCAGGCTGTCGCGGCACTGGCCGAGCGGGTGCGTAACGCTCCTCCGGCCCACTTTGGCGGCACCGAGGTCTCGCGTCTTCGCGACTTCCGCGATCCTGGCCACTCCACGGTTCCCGCCAACGTGCTCGCCTACGACCTCGCCGATGGCTCGCGCGTGATGATTCGACCGAGCGGCACCGAGCCGAAGCTCAAGGCGTATCTTGATGTCGTGTGCACCGAGGGCACCGCCAATGAGCGGCGGATCACCGCTGCTGCCGCGCTCCGTCGCCTCGACAGTGGCCTCCGTGCCTACCTGCGCGAGGTAGGCGAATGAGCGCTCAGCGCTCGCGTCGGCCTCGGCGCGTGGTCGATCGCCACGAACGCCCTGCCGACTCCGGGATCCCGGTACGGTGGGACATGGATCGGGCCGCTGCGCTCCTGGTGGAACCCAGCACAAGCTCTGACAAATACCGCCGCGGAATACTCGGGCTTCACACCGGGTCCGCAGCGTACCCCGGAGCCGCGGTGCTCGGGGCACAGGCGGCTTGGCGCACCGGCCTCGGGCTCGTGCGCTTCACCCCGCCCCTGGGTGACGCTGACGGCGCGCTCGGCCTGCCTTCTCCCGCCGCTGCAATACTCGCGGTGCACCCAGAGACCGTATTTCTCGCCGATCCCACGAGGGCTCGCGTGGCAACGGACGCATGGGTGGTCGGCTCGGGCACCGATCCGGCTCAGCGCTCCGAGCAGGAACTCGAGAGGTTGCGTGGAATTCTTGCGGGAGACGCCCCCGTCGTCGTCGATGCAGGGGCCTTGGATTTGCTGGTGGATCAGAGGATTTCACCCGGCGACACTGCGCGCAGACCGGGCGCAGGCGCCGCTCACGGCACCCCGGTGACCGAGCGCCTCGGAGCTCCCCTCATTCTCACGCCCCATCGCGGCGAGTTCGTCGAGCTGTGGAAACGGGCCGGCCTCGGCGAGCGCCCCCTCGACTGGCCCAGCCGAGGCCGAGGCGGCCGCGACCGGGTGCCCGCAGAGCATGCACTCGTCGCGGCAGCGGTAGCGCTCGCCGCACGGCTGCAGGCAACCGTGCTCTTGAAGGGGTCCACTTCCGTTACAGCGACCCCCGGTGGCCTCGCCTTTCTTTCCGGCCCCGCCACCCCCTGGCTTGCCACGGCAGGAACGGGTGACGTACTCGCCGGGATCCTCGGCGCGCTCATCGCCACCCATGCCGAGGCAGTTCGTGAGGACCACGAGCTGCTCGGCCCGCTCGGAGCCACCGCTGCGGTTCTCCACGACGCGGCCGCACGCCGGGCAAGCGGCGATCCACTCCCGCGCGAAGCGTCAACCCACCCTGAGTCCGGCGCACCCAGCGCACCCGGCGGACCCATCACCGCGGGTGATGTCGCTCTTGCACTACCGGCAACCATCGCTGAGCTGCTTTCTGCGCGTCGGGAACGCCTCGAACGCTAGGCGCGTGGCGACTATGCGGCGGTGCGCAACTCTGACTCTTCGAGGGTGCCAAGCTCGCGATCGACTCCGGTAACAATCCACGACGCGGTCAGCAACAGGGTACGGCAGACGAGGTTGAACCAGACAAGCAACCCAATCAGAACGGCAAACGAGGCGAGCAGCGGATTGGAAGAGACGCCGGTGAGGAGCCACGTTCCAAGCACCTTGAGCCCCAGAAGAACTACCCCGCCGAGGGCGCAGCCCCAAAACATGTGCCAGCGGCCAACACGCACCTCTGCCAGAAAGAAATGGATGCCCAGGAGCACCGCTACATCGAAGACATACAGGAGCGCATACCGCGCGGTCATGCCGAACCCACCCACGAGCCAGTTGTCGGGGCTGATATCAAACATGCTCAGGAGCCACTCGGTAATGTTGCTGCTGAAGACCGTGAGCGCGGCGGAGACCAGGAGCGCGGCGAAAAATAGTAGCGCCAAGATGAGATCGCGAACTTTTAGAATGAACGCTCCCCGATACTCACGCACATCAAGCCCGAAGATGATGCGAATCGATCGACGTGTGCCGGTGAACCAAGTGATCGTTACCCAGAGCAAGGCCACACCCGCGGCAATGCTCGTCCAATCGAAACTTCGTTCGCTCAGCAGTGCGCTGACGGAGACCAGCCCGTCTTCGCCCAAGAGACCCGGCACCAATAGGTTGATCTGCTCGATGAGAGAGGCGAGAAGCTCAGTTCGGCTCCGCAACCAGACGCCCAACACGCCGAAGCCGACCCAGAGCGCCGCGAAGACGGCGAACACAGCCTGGTAGCTCATTCCCGCCGAGAGGACGTTTCCACCGACATCAATGAAATGGAAAAAGGCGCGCATAGGGCGGAGCTTTCGTACCCGACTCCACCACTGGCGACTCACCCTGCGCCACCGTCGTACCCGCGCTGAACCGAGCAACGCCCCGTCGGCCACGCTCTCAGCTAAGGGAGCATGTTCGCGGGGCGCTGTCATTCGGCAATTCTATGCCGATTGCGCTAGCTCGTTTTTCCGGATCGGATCGCGGCCTTGACCTCGGCGATGGCCTTCGTCACCTGAATTCCACGCGGGCACGCGTCAGTGCAGTTAAAGGTGGTGCGGCAGCGCCACACGCCTTCGGTGTCGTTCAGGATATCGAGGCGGACCTGCGCGTTGTCGTCGCGGGAATCAAAGATGAAGCGGTGCGCGTTCACGATCGCGGCCGGCCCGAAGTATTGACCATCCGTCCAGAACACTGGGCAGCTCGTCGTGCACGCCGCGCACAGAATGCACTTCGTGGTGTCGTCGAAACGCTCGCGATCCTCGATCGACTGCACACGCTCCTTACCCGGCTCCGGGGCGTTCCCCGCAACGAGGAAGGGCTGCACCTCGCGAAATGAAGCGAAGAACGGCTCCATATCAACGATCAAATCCTTTTCCAGCGGCAGACCCTTGATGGCCTCCACATAGACAGGCTTCGTGATGTCGAGATCTTTAATGAGGGTCTTGCACGCGAGACGGTTGCGCCCGTTGATGCGCATCGCGTCTGAGCCGCAGATGCCGTGAGCGCAGGAACGACGGAAGCTCAGCGTGCCGTCCTGATCCCACTTGATCTTATGGAGCGCATCGAGGATGCGGTCGGTCGGGTACATGGGCACATCGAAGTCCTCCCAGTAGGCCTCGGCCCCCGTTTCCGGGTCGTACCGACGCACCAAGAGGGTGACGTTGAAGGGCTTCGGGGCCTCGGGGGCCGCAGCCACAGGAACCTCAGCAGTAGCGGTGCTCATGGCTTAGTACTTCCTCTCCATCGGCTGGTAATTCGTGATGACGACCGGCTTCCAGTCCAGGCGAATGTGGTCTTCTGGGTTCGCCGAGTGGGGATCGCCCGACAGGTAAGCCATGGTGTGCTTCATGTATGCTTCATCGTCACGGTTCGGGTAATCGTCGCGCATGTGGCCGCCACGACTTTCCTTACGGTTTCGCGCGGAGTAGACGAGCACCTCGGCAAGATCGAGCAGGAAACCGAGCTCGATCGCCTCGAGCAGATCGGTGTTGTAGCGCTTTCCGCGATCCTGGATCGAGATGTTCTTGTATCGCAGGCGCAAATCGTTGATCACGCGAAGCACCTCGGTGAGCGACTCCTCTGTGCGGAACACCTGAGCGCCACGGTCCATCGATTCCTGAAGTTCCTTGCGAATGTCTGCCACGCGCTCGGTGCCAGTGCTCTGGCGAAGCATCTCGACGAGCTCGCGGATCTCCTTCGCTGGGTCAGCCGGCAGGTCGACAAAGCTCGCCCCGTTCGCGTAGTCGGCTGCACGATTACCCGAGCGCTTGCCGAATACGTTGATGTCGAGCAGAGAGTTCGTTCCCAGACGATTCGATCCGTGCACCGAGACACACGCACATTCACCGGCGGCGTAGAGGCCGGGCACCACGGTGTCGTTGTCCATCAGAACTTCGGCGTGGACGCTGGTCGGGATACCACCCATCGCGTAGTGCGCAGTGGGGAACACTGGCACCGGTTCCGTCACCGGATCCACACCCAAATAGGTGCGCGCGAACTCCGTGATATCGGGGAGCTTCGTCTCGAGCACCTCGGCGCCCAGGTGGGTGCAGTCGAGATACACATAGTCCTTGTGCGGGCCGGCGCCGCGACCATCGAGCACCTCTTGCACCATGCAGCGCGCAACAATGTCGCGTGGCGCAAGATCCTTGATGGTCGGCGCGTAGCGCTCCATGAAGCGTTCACCGCTCGCATTGCGGAGGATGGCGCCCTCGCCTCGAGCTCCTTCTGTCAGCAGGATGCCGAGGCCCGCAAGGCCCGTCGGGTGGAACTGGTAGAACTCCATGTCTTCCAGAGGGAGGCCCTTGCGCCAGATGATGCCAACGCCGTCACCGGTGAGGGTGTGGGCGTTCGAGGTAGTCTTGAAGATTTTGCCAAAGCCGCCAGTGGCAAACACGATGGACTTCGCTTGAAACACGTGCAGATCGCCGGTCGCAAGTTCGTAAGCGACCACCCCGGAAGGCTTGCGATCTTTTCCTTCACCGGTCATCACGAGATCGAGCACGTAGAACTCGTTGAAGAAGTTGACGCCGAGTTTGACGCAGTTTTGGAACAGTGTCTGCAGAATCATGTGACCGGTGCGGTCAGCGGCGTAGCAAGAACGACGCACGGGAGCCTTACCGTGGTCGCGAGTGTGACCACCGAAGCGGCGCTGGTCAATCTTGCCGTCGGGTGTGCGGTTGAACGGCAGCCCCATGTTCTCAAGGTCGATGACCGCGTCAATCGCTTCCTTCGCCAGAATCTCAGCCGCATCCTGGTCAACGAGGTAGTCGCCACCCTTGACCGTGTCGAAGGTGTGCCACTCCCAGTTGTCGTCTTCAACGTTCGCGAGCGCCGCGGCCATGCCACCCTGCGCTGCCCCCGTGTGGGAACGAGTCGGGTAGAGCTTCGTGATGACCGCGGTCTTCGCCTTCGGTCCCGCCTCGATCGCAGCGCGCATACCCGCGCCGCCAGCACCGACGATCACAACGTCGAACTGATGGTAGGTAACGCCGTCCTTGACGGTCACTTCCTCGCCCTGGTGGGTGTTGGTGGTCACGTGTTTCCTAACTTCCAATGAAAAGTCTGAGAAGCGGCTGCGTCAGGCTCAGGACACAGTGCAGAACGAAGCGAGCAGCTCGGGGTCAGCTCCCGGGGGGCAAGGATCGAAAGTGAAGATCACCAGCGTTCCGAGCAAGATAAGCAGTGCTGCCGAGAGGAAGAGTGCGATCTTCAGACCCTTTGCGAGGCCCGGCCGCACAACGTAGTCGTTCACGATGGTGCGCATGCCGTTGGTGCCATGAAT
Source organism: Leucobacter shiyiweii (assembly GCF_052446065.1). GTDB lineage: Bacteria > Actinomycetota > Actinomycetes > Actinomycetales > Microbacteriaceae > Leucobacter. Next base: position 1,872,980 of record NZ_CM127080.1, read on the forward strand.
CAGGGCGAGCCACAAGAGCAGCAAGTCCCAGACCTGCCAGAAGGGGTTCGCGAGCTTGCCGCCGACAAACCCAAAGTCGATAGCTTTGACCCCGTCGCCCACCATGAGGTTTGAGAACAGGTGGCCGAAAATGAGCACCACGAGGAGCACGCCAGAAGCGCGCATGTAGATCCAACCCCATTTTTCCCAGTTGGTGCGCTTCTTGACGGGGGACTGCGAACGAGGAGTGTCAATAGAGAGTGTCATGAGCTTGCTCCTCTTTCCTAGGACCCGAAGACGTTCATCAGGTGGCGGGGGGTGAAGGCGAGCATCACGACAACCCACAGGACGATAACCGACCAGAACATCTGGCGCTGGTACTTGGTTCCCTTGCTCCAGTAATCAACGAGAATGATGCGCAGTCCGTTGAAAGCGTGGAAGACGATCGCACCGACCAGCCCGACCTCGCCCAGCCCCATTAGTGGGGTTTGGTAGGTCGAGATCACGGCATTGTATGCCTCAGGGCTAACGCGAATGAGAGCCGTGTCGAGCACGTGCACGAGCAAGAAAAAGAAGATGGCGACGCCAGTGATGCGATGCAGCACCCAAGACCACATTCCCTCGTTGCCGCGATAGAGGGTGCCGCCTGGGCGGGTTTTCTTCGCGGCGGCAGGCGTGACCTGCACGGTTTCGGCTGACACGAGCTTCCTCCTTGGGTCGGGTTGCACCGGGAGCGTTCCGGTATCCGATGCGCGTAAACATGACGAGTATTTTCAGTATCTCCGCAGAACACAGCGCTAGTCCATTATGGCACCACTTAGCACGGGTTATTGACACCGCCACTGGTGTAGACGAGCATCGCAAAGCAAACCACAGCCAGGCTCCGAAGGGGCGTAGATAGGCTGTTCACCATGACTGAGACCCCCGCGTTCGACCGATTTACCTGCGTGATCCCCGCTGGAGGCGCGGGCTCAAGACTCTGGCCGCTCTCTCGCGCGAACGCGCCGAAGTTTCTGCTGGATCTCACTGGGAGCGGCGACTCCCTCCTCGAAGCAACCTGGAATCGACTTACCCCACTCGCCCCGCCAGAGAGGCTCATGGTGGTGACGGGGAACGCGCATCGCGATTCCGTGTCAAAGCAGCTGCCCGATCTCCGTGCGGAGAATCTTGTCACCGAGAGCCAGCCGAAAGATTCCTCCGCCGCGATCGGTCTCGCAGCTGCGATTCTCGAACGTCGAGACCCCAATTCGATCCTGGGTTCGTTCGCCGCCGATCATGTGATTCGAGGCAACGTTCTGTTTCAGCGGGCAGTGCGCACTGCGGTACAGGCTGCGGATCAGGGGTACATCGCAACCATCGGGATCCACCCGAGTCACCCCGCTACTGGCTTCGGATACATCGCATGTGGCGGGGCGCGTGGGGATCTTGCGCCCTTCGATGTCTATGACGTGACCGACTTCGTGGAGAAGCCGGATGAGGCAACCGCCGCAGAGTACCTTCGCAGCGGGGGTTACCTATGGAATGCGGGCATGTTCATCGCGCGAGCGAGCGTGATTCTCGATCAAATGGCACTAACGGAACCAGAAATGGTGGCCTCACTGCGTGAGATCGCGGCCGCGTGGGGTACCGATCAGGCCGCCGCCGTGCGCGAGGAGTTGTGGCCCGGTCTGCCCAAAATTGCCATCGACTACACCGTTGCCGAACCCGCTGCGGCCGCGGGCAAGATGGTGTGCGTTGCGGCTCATTTTGAGTGGGACGATGTGGGCGACTTTGCGAGCGTGGCAAATCTCCTCACCCGCGGTCGATCCAACGACCTTGCGGTACTCGGCGACGGGGCGCAGGTCCTCTCCGATGCGTCGAGCGGCATCGTAGTCTCGGAGAGTGACCGACTGGTCGCGCTCGTGGGCATGGAGGATGTTGTCGTGGTTGACACTCCCGACGTGCTACTCGTCACATCGAAGGCTCACGCCCAAGACGTGAAGGGCCTCGTCAATCGCATGAAGGGTGCCGGCGGCGGCCACCTGCTCTAGGCCACCACCCGCGCAGGGCTACTTGACCAGCGGAAAGAGAATCGTCTCGCGGATCCCGAGGCCCGTGAGCGCCATCAGTAAGCGGTCCATGCCCATGCCCATACCACCCGACGGCGGCATCGCGTGCTCGAGCGCCCGCAGGAACTCCTCATCGACCCGCATCGCTTCATCGTCGCCCTGCGCACCCTGCGCGGCTTGCTGCGAGAAGCGCTCGCGCTGCACCACTGGATCAATCAGCTCCGAGTAGCCGGTCGCCAGCTCAAACCCGCGCACATAGAGGTCCCATTTTTCGACCACGCCGGGAATCGTACGATGGTGTCGAGTCAGCGGGCTCGTCTCGACAGGAAAGTCCATGACGAAGGTGGGTCGCGTGAGGCCATCCTTCACGAAGTGCTCCCACAGTTCCTCGACCAGCTTCCCGTGGTTTGGCAGCTCTACGTGCAGGCCCTCCGCGTCCGCCAACTCACGCAACTCCAACACCGAAGTATCGGGGGTGATCTCGCGGCCAGCTGCCGCAGAGAGCGTGCCGTACATGGAGATGCGGTCCCAGTCACCGCCCAAGTCAAACAGGGTGCCGTCAGCCCACAGCACCGTGTGTGACCCTTCCCGCTCGGTACCACGATTCACCGCGAGCGCCGCGTTCTGAATCAATTCCTGCGTAAGATCGGCGATCCCCTGGTAATCGGAGTAGGCCTGGTACGACTCGAGCATCGCGAACTCGGGGCTGTGTGTCGAATCAGCCCCCTCGTTGCGGAAGTTGCGATTGATCTCGAACACCCGCTCAAGCCCACCGACGACCGCTCGCTTCAAGTACAGTTCAGGCGCGATCCGCAGAAACAGCTCAGTGTCAAAGGCGTTCGAGTGCGTGACGAACGGCCGAGCCGACGCTCCACCGTGCATCGTCTGCAACATCGGGGTCTCGACTTCAAGAAAATCATGACCGGCGAAGGTCTCGCGCAGGCTCGCCATGGTCAGCGCGCGTGTGCGCACATTGACCCGGGCCTGCTCTCGCTGAATGAGATCAAGGTAGCGCTGGCGCACCCGCGTCTCCTCATTCAGCTCCGCGTACATGTTCGGCAGCGGCGCGATCGCCTTCGCAGCAATACGCCAATCAGTCACCATGATGCTGAGCTCGCCCCGGCGGCTCGAGATCACCTCGCCACTGACAAAGAGGTGATCTCCCAGATCCACCAGGTCTTTGTAGCTCGCGAGCGAGTCCGCACCGATTTCTGCAAAGCTCACCATGGCTTGAATGCGGGTACCGTCGCCGGACTGCAGGGAAGCGAAACACAGCTTGCCGGTGTTGCGCTGAAAGACGACGCGTCCTGCGATTCCGACGGTTTCACCCGAGCGACTGTCTGGCACTTCCTCGAGGTGTCCCCAGGCTTGACGCACTGCGGGAATCGTGGTTGTAACCGGCACCGAAACGGGGTAAGCACCTCCCCCGAGATCCTCCCCGGCCAGCGCGTTGAGCCGGTCACGCTTCTCGAGTCGCACCCGCTTCTGCTCGAAGACCTCGGCTTCGCTGATTGCTTCGGGTGCGACGTCGGGCGCGTGCTGCTCGCTCATAGGGCGGGATCCTCCGTGTTTTTGGCGTAGAGGCCTAGTCTATTCGGGATCCGAGACGCTCAGGCTTTCCAAGGGCAACGAGAGGAACTTGCGGGCATTTTGCACTTCGGACATGAGCACGTTTTCCGTCGCACGCTGCATTGACGCACCCGCAGGACACCGTGACACCTTCCCGAGACTCGCGACTCTCGCGAGGGGACCTACTCCCCCGCGGTTGTGGTGGATCACGTCTCCCCAAACAGGGCATCACCCGCCAGTCCCGCTGCGGCGCGCAACTCTTCCTCCACTGCCGCGCGCACCAGCCCACCCACGACGTGATCTGGGCGTTCAATGCCGATGTGACGCAGCGCGTCAGTCGCCTGACGCACAACGGCGCGCGAAAACTCAGTCGCCGCACTGATCGCCTCGGCATACTCAGCCCGATCGCTTTCAGCCACACGCACGGGTTCGGCTCCCATCTCGACGGCAAGCGCCTGCCCGATGGGAAGTACCGGCGACGGCGCGGTCACGGCGACGGTGGCACCCGCAAGTCGCGCGAGGTCGAGGCTGGTGCCAGTAAATACCATCGCCGGGTGGAGCGCGAGCGGAATCACTCCCACTCCGAGCGCGGGTGCAAACACCCCGTATCCATGCTCCGGAGCGGTGTGCAGCACCAGTTGGCCAGGTTGCCACGCTCCAATTTCCGTCAATCCGCGCACCAAGCTGACGAGCTCATTCCCGGGAATCGCAAAAATCACCAGTTCACTGCGACGCACGACCTCGGGGACGTCGAGAATCGGGACTCCGGGAAGCAGCAGCTCGGCCCGTTCCTTACTCTCCTCACTCACCGCGCTCACGCCGGTGATCGCGTGGCCAGCGCCCGCGAGGGCCAGGGCAAGTACCGGGCCCACTCGACCGGCGCCAACGAGGCCAATTCCGAGTCGGCCGGCGCGAAGCTCGGCCGTCACTCCCAGTCCCCTTCCATCCGTGGCGCCTGATCAGGAGCTACGGCGCGATCTGCCTGCTCCCCCGGCTCGCGTCGCATGTTCCGCTCCGCCCGTATGCGCACCGCTTCCCCGCCCTGTACCCGCACCATCGTGCGCGACACCTCGTCAAAAACCATACGCGCCTGCGCAAGCTCGATGCCTCGCATCACCACCTGCACCGGGCCGAGAACGGTGTGAGCTTGGAGCGTGGCGAGACCAATGAAGCGCTGAAGTACAGGCCGGGAGAATTGGATTGACTGGGCGCGAAGTATGGGCATGACGACGAAGCTCCGGGTGAGCCAACCGCGTCGCACCCGAAGGGTGGCATTCTCGGAGACCTCATCCGCAAGTCGCAGGCCCGCGCGTTTCTTCCCAAACCACAGCACCCACGCCGAACGCGGCCCTGCCCCGACGAAGCCACCCGCGGTGCCTGCGCCGAGCAAGCCGAGGCGCAGCGCGTCAACCTCTTCCGGTTCATCGCCGATTCCGGGCAGCAGCGCCTCAATCACGCGCAGTACGTCGTCGACGGGCCCGACCGGCAACACGACGTTGCGCAGACCATTCTGCCCCGCCTCCGCTGCCCCATATCCCGCTGTCGTCACCCGCACGCGCCACCAGCCAAAGGGCCGCCAACCGAGGGGTTGTCGCGCTTCGATCGCGTGGATCCGCCCAAACGGTATCGTCTCGGTGTGAGTGGCTGTAAGGCCAGATCCCACCCGCACGCCGTCTGAGCTGCGGGACAGGGTAAACCGGAACCCCTTGTTAAACGAGCTGTAGCTCACTCCCACCGCGATGAGCACAGACGGGATGATCATGGCGAAGAAGAATGGGCTCCAGATGAGCGCCGACACAACGCTTGCAATCAGCAAGATGACTGGGATCCAAATATCCCAACTGAGCGCGATACTGCCGAAGAGTCGTCCCAGGGGTACGCTCACCAAACTTCCACTCGTGCGGGCCTCCTGGTCGATATCCAGGTCAACGAATTCTCGCGCACGCTGATCGAGGAGGGGGGGAAAGCCGGTTGGGCTCGGTTCGAACTGAGTTCCATCGGGCAGCTGTGTCGCACCCGGAATCAACGAAACCTCACCGGGAGCCTGTGACACCTGAGGTATCTGAACAGAATCGCCCCGCCGATGGGCGACGCTGCGCAGAATCCGCTCGCGCACCTCTTTCGCGACGCGATGACCGAGGTAGCTCAGCGATACCTTCCCGCCCTGGCCGGCCGTCTGAACCTCGACTTGAGTCAGGCCGAGAATGCGCGCGAGCAAGGGACGCTGCAAGTTGACGCTTTGGATGCGCTCAAGGGGCGCGCGACGATGCTGACGAAACAGCACGCCGCTCTGGGATTCCACTGCTTCGTCGGTAATGCGGTAGGTGTGAAACCGCCAGCTGAGCCATGAAAAGAAGATGATGACGACGATGATGCCGAGCGCGACACCCATCGCCACAAGGATGAGTCGCTGCTCGACCAGCAGGTCAATGAAGTCACTCTCGTCCGGCCCCATGGCGCCGAGGTATTGCTCCGCGATGAAGAGTTCGAGGATTCGATCTCGAAAGTTTGCCAGGAGGATGCCCCCAATGACGAGAATCGCCAGGCCGCCGCGTAGGAGTGGCGAGAGAGGATGCAGCCGCTCCCAAGTCGGGTCGCTGGTCACAGGCCCGACCGTCTCGTTTCGGCGAGCTCGACCAGGCGGTCGCGGAGCGCCTCAGCGTCCTGTAGCGGAAGACCGGGCAGGTTGACGCCAGTCGCCGCGCTCGCCGTCACGAACTTCAGTGATGCGAGCCCCAGCGAACGTAGGAGCGGCCCTCGCGTCACATCAACGAGCTGCAACCGCCCATACGGTACCGCGACGACGCGCTCGAACATGATGCCCTTCCGAAAGAGCAGGTCATCTTCCCGCAAGATATAGCCGATTGCGCGAACCCGGCGAAAGGCGAACGCCGCGCTCAGCAGCAGAACGACCGTCACCGCGGCGAATAGTGCGATCACGAGCGGTGGGGGCTTCTCATCTGCAAACAACACGATAAGCACGAACACCGCCACGACAATGAGCGTCATGATCAAATTCATCGCGAGATCCGCCCAGGCGTACTTCGGCGACACCCGCTGCCATTCTTGCCCCGAGTTCGGCCACGCGGACACGATCACTTCAGGTTGATTTTCACTCACTTCGCACCTCCATCAGCAAGCCTATGGCGCACGCCTCCGGTCTGCCGGGGCGCGCCGGGTTACGCGAGTTGTTCGCCAGCGTGAGGCCCCGGATCCTCTTGCCGCTCAGCGTCGGAGCCGTCAGGCGGAATACGGCACAGCCACTCCGCGATCGCTCCCGCGACGAGGAGCACGATTCCCGTGATCGCCACGAACAGCATCGGCAGCCAGGTCGTCGACTGGGGAAACACCGAACGAGTGAGGAGCTGAGCCAGAAGCCCGAGGCCAAATCCCCCGAGAAGCGAACCAGCGAACTGGCACGCGCGTGCTCCCGCTAGCAGTCGCACCGCGTGAAACGGATTCACCGGACGCGCGGTTGCCTGGGTCACCGCGCGTCGCAGAGCGATCCCCAGCCCGAGGACGACGACCGCAAGCACGAGCAGAGTTGCCGGAAGCGATCCGGGCGGCACGAAGGGCGCGTCTCCGCGTGTGGACCTGAACACCTGGAGGAGCACGCCAGCGGCGATACCCGCCGCGCCGAACGCGGCGATGGTCAGTATCGACGTCCGCTCAAGCCTCGGCATGATCCGCTACCCCTTCTGTCGGGGTAATCGGTCTCGTGGTGTCTCCCAGCCGCTCCAGCAAGTCTGCCACTCGCCCGCGACCAATCAGTACCGCGTGCGGATCCAGGTCGAGCCACGGGGCGAGAACGAAATCTCGCTCGTGTGCCCGGGGGTGTGGCACGGTGAGCCTGTCGTCCGAGATAAGCCTGCCGCCGTAGCTGATGATGTCAATGTCGAGGGTGCGGTCACCCCAGCGAGCGTCGCGCACTCGGCCGTGGGAAGCCTCGATACGCTGCAGCACGTCAAGCAGCTCGTGTGGAGACAGCGTCGTATCTGCAAGTGCCACGCCATTCAGATAGGCCGGGGCATCGGGGTCGGGTCCACTTGGAGTTAGCGCAATTGACTCACGCAGCGGTGAGGCGCGCAGACCGGAAACGCCCGGCGTGCTCGATAGCTCGCGCTGTGCCTCGATGATGGTGTCGCCCCGATCTCCGAGGTTTGCGCCGAAGGCAATCAACACCGTGACTACCTGCGGAATCACGCGCCGCCCCCTACCGAGTCGCGCACGACGGTGACTGAGACATCTGAAAACCTCTCGGCGATCGGCGCATCGGGCTTGTGTACCGTAATGCGCGCTGACCGAACGCCGGGAAAGGCGAGCGCGATTCCTGCCGCCCGGTCAGCCACGGTCTCGATCAGGTCGACCGGATCTCGGCGCACCGCATCAGCAATGGCAGCGGCCACCTCGCCGTAGTGCACGGTGTGCGTCAGGTCGTCGCTCCGGGCCGCGGAGCCGAGATCCACGGTGAGCTCGGCATCGATGATGAAACGTTGCCCCTGCTCGCGTTCGAAGCCGAAAACCCCGTGATGCGCAAACACCTCCAGCCCGGTCAAGGTAATGCGGTCACGCACGTGCGCGGAGGGGCTGACCGGCCCCGCACCGATCTCCTCCCCGTTTGAGTGGGCACTCTCGCGGGCTTCACCCGCCGCGAACCCTGCGTGACTGGCCACACCAGCGCGTGATCTGGGTGGATCGGCCTGAGCCCAGGCCCGTTCAACCGCCAGGGCCTGCACCGTGCCCGGCACGTCGTGCACGCGCACCCCCCACGCCCCGGCGCGTGCGGCGAAAGCGCTCACCACCGCGGTCATTAGGTCTCGTTCGGTCGCTGTGGCACCTGCGCTGCTACCCGGCAGCGTCGCGAGCAGTTCTCCGAGCATGCGTTTGCGGGAGATTCCGACGAGCACGGGAAAGCCGAGTTCCTCGAGTCGGCCGAGGCCCCGCAGCAGCGCCCAGCCCTGCTCCGCGGTCTTATCGAACCCGAGGCACGGGTCGATCACGATGCGTTTCGGATCCACCCCTGCGGCGATCGCGGCATCTGCGAGGCGTGCGAGCTCGTCTCGCACCTCGGTCACGACATCGACATACTGGGAACGACGATGCGAAGGGTCTGGCACGCCGCGCCAGTGACCGAGGATCAACTTTGCGTCGCTTTCGGCTGCCATCCGGTACATGTCCGCATCAGCAAGCCCGCCCGACACATCGTTGATCATGGTGGCGCCGGCGATCACCGCTTCACGAGCCGTCGCGGAATGAATGGTGTCAACCGACACCCTGATGCCTTCCGCGCTCAGTGCCTGAATTACGGAACGCACGCGACGAAGCTCCTCGGCGGATTCCACGGGAACTGCCCCCGGCCTCGTCGATTCACCCCCCACGTCGACGATGTCTGCTCCCTGCGCGGCTAACAGTCGACCCCTTGCGATCGCGGCTTCGGGATCAAAATAGTCGCCCCCGTCACTGAACGAGTCGGGGGTGACGTTGATCACCCCCAGCACCTGAAACCTGCGGGTCGGTGTGGGTTCCGCGACCAGCGACAAGACGGTCGTCACGGCCCGCCCCGCTCGGTCGCGCCAATGAGCGCGAGAACTTCGGCCCGTTCGCCTGGACGCGACAGCGACCCGCGCGACGCGACGGTAACCACCATGGCCTCGATCTGCCTTCCGCCTCGATCCGCCATGCAACCGTGGCTCGCCTCGAGCACGACCAGAACTCCCTCGGGCTCGAGCCCGACGTGCAGCGCCTCCGCGATCTGCTCGCCGAGACGCTCCTGAACCTGCGGACGAGCAGCCAGAGTGTCAACCACTCGGGGAATCGCCCCGAGCCCCACCACCCGCTTTGCCGGCCGGTACGCCACGTGGGCCCTGCCGCGAAACGGCAGCAGGTGGTGCTCGCAGGTTGAACGCAACGCGATGTCGCGCACGAGCACAAGCTCACCAGTCTCATCGCCAACCGGCACTGCGTCAATCAGGTGCTGCAGCGGATCAATGCCGACGCCCGCGAAGAACTCGGCGTAGGCATCTGCCACACGATCTGGGGTGCCCGCCAACGTCTCGCTGTCAGGATCCTCGCCAATCGCACGAAGCAGTTCCCGCACCGCCGCGGCGATGCGCTGCCGATCGACGCCGGTGGTCACGGCTTCGCCGCGTCCTCACCCGCTGCGGCGTCAGGCTGAACCGAAGAATCGCTCTCGTCGGACTGCGCCTGGGACTCATCCGCTTCGTCGGATTGTGTGGCATCAGTCTCGACGGCATGAGTCGAGATACCTGGTTCAGCGGACGTTTCAGGCTCAGGCGTCACATCGACTAGAGCTCCATCGGTGCGCACACTCTCGGGCACAGCGATCGGCGGGAGGTCAGAGACCGGTCGCGCGCCGCTGGAGAGCCACACCGATCGTTCGGGAAGCTTTACCACGTCCTCGAATATTTCGGCGATCTGCACGTGGTCGAGTGTCTCCTTCACGAGCAGCTCGGCGGCAAGTCGGTCGAGTACCTTGCGATTGAGCACGAGCGCCTCGTACGCCTCGTCGTGAGCTTGCTCGATGATGGCGCGCACCTCTTGGTCTACCGAAACGGCCACTCCTTCTGAAAAATCGCGGGTCGTACCAAACTCGCCGAGGTAGGGTGACGCCTGCGCCTGCCCCAGTCGCACCGGCCCCAGCTTCGCCGACATGCCGTACTCGGTCACCATCTTGCGCGCGGTAGACGTTGCCTTCTCGATGTCATTTCCGGCACCGGTCGTCGGGTCGTGGAACACAAGTTCCTCCGCGACGCGGCCTCCCAGCGCATAGGCGATCTGATCCTGCAACTCGTTGCGGGTGACCGAGTACTTGTCTTCGAGTGGGATAACCATCGTGTAGCCCAGAGCTCGTCCGCGGGGAAGGATGGTGATCTTGGTGACCGGGTCAGTGTAGTTCAGCGCAGCGGCGACGAGCGCATGACCGCCCTCGTGATAGGCGGTCATGAGTTTCTCGTGGTCTTTCATCACCCGTGTGCGACGCTGTGGGCCAGCGATCACTCGATCGATCGCCTCGTCGAGGGCGCGATTATCAATGAGTTGCGCGTTCGATCGTGCGGTCAGCAACGCGGCCTCGTTGAGCACGTTCGCCAGATCGGCACCCGAGAACCCCGGGGTCTTTCGAGCGACCACCTCGAGGTCGACGTTCTTCGAGAGCGGCTTGCCTTTCGCATGCACCTCGAGGATCGCGCGTCGACCCTTCATGTCTGGCGGATCGACCCCAATCTGACGGTCGAAGCGGCCGGGGCGCAGAAGCGCAGGGTCGAGCATGTCGGGACGGTTGGTCGCCGCGATGAGAATCACGTTCGTCTTCGGATCAAAGCCGTCCATCTCGACGAGGAGCTGGTTCAGCGTTTGCTCGCGCTCGTCATGGCCGCCTCCCATGCCCTGGCCGCGACGCTGCCCCACCGCGTCGATCTCGTCGACGAAGATGATTGCAGGGGCGTTGGCCTTCGCCTCTTTGAAGAGGTCACGCACCCGGCTCGCGCCGACGCCTACGAACATCTCGACGAAGTCGGAACCAGAAATGCTGTAGAACGGCACTCCTGCTTCGCCCGCGACCGCCCGTGCCAGCAGCGTCTTACCCGTTCCTGGCGGGCCGTAGAGCAGCACACCCTTCGGGATCCGCGCCCCCACGGCCTGAAACCTCGTCGCGTCTTGCAGGAAGTCTTTGATCTCGTGCAGCTCTTCAACCGCCTCTTCGGCGCCGGCAACATCCGCGAACGTGACCTGCGGCATTTCCTTCGAGTTGAGTTTGGCGCGTGACTTGCCAAACTGCATGACCTTATTGCCACCGCCCTGCATCGATGACAGCATCCACCAGAAAAAGAGCCCGATGAGCAGCAGCGGGAGCATGAACCCAAGGATCGACCACAGTGCATTCGGCTGCGGTACCTGGTCTGTGAAGCCGTCTTCGGGTGCCGCTTCGTTGACCGCTGCGACCACGTCTTCACCACGCTGAGTGATGTAGTAGAAGAAGACCTCGCTCGACCCGGTCTCCTTGTCCGCCTTGGCGAGGGTGAGATTAACTCGCTGGTCGCCGTCGATAATCTCGGCCTTTGTGACGCCGCCATCAGCAAGCACCTCGAGTCCGCGCTGCGTGGTGATTTCACGCACACCGGAGCCGGAGAGCAGCGACCATCCCAACAGCACGATGAGTGGTGCCAAGATCAAATAGAGCAACGGCCCCTTGAAGAGATTCTTCCCTTTGGGGGCCTTTTGTGCTTTGTCAGCCAAGTTGCGGCCTTTCTGCGGTCACCAGCGAATATGAGTAAGCGTATCCGTTGCCACGGACAGAGCTGCTGTATGTCCGCTCAGCGCAAAATCAGCGCGGCACGCATCACTCTCCGCCGTAGACGTGCGGGGCCAGAATCGCGACGTCGCGCAGGTTACGGTAACGCTCGGCGTAGTCAAGGCCGTACCCGACAACAAACTCGTTCGGGATGTCGAACCCCAGATATGTCACCTCGACATCCACTTTGGAAGCCTCGGGCTTACGGAGCATCGTGCAGATGCGCACGGACTTTGCCCCGCGAGTTTCCAGGTTCTCCTTCAACCACGAGAGCGTCAAACCCGAGTCGATGATGTCTTCGACGATCAGTACGTCACGACCGGTGAGGTCCGAGTCGAGATCTTTCAGAATGCGCACGACACCGCTTGACTTCGTTCCCGCACCGTACGATGACACGGCCATCCAGTCCATTTCTGCGTGGAATCTAAGTTCACGGGCGAGATCGGCCATCACCATCACCGCACCCTTGAGCACTCCCACGAGCAGAGGCGGAGAGTCGAATCCGTAGTCAGCCTCGATCTGTCGCGCAAGCTCGCCGAGCCGTGCCTGCAACTCCGCTTCGGTGTGCAACACAACTTTCAGGTCGTCTCCGAGATCCTTCGCGTCCATAGGCCCGCCTTCGCTAGATTAATGAGTGGATCCGCCGACCGCCCGAAAGTTCAACCGGCCCGCAATACGCTCCACTGTAGCGCCGGGAACATTGATGGGACCTTGACCATGCCACGCGGTGACGAGGGCCGCCGCGGCCAGGGTGTGCTCTCGACTCAGGTGAGAACCGAAGTGCGCGCGCGCGGCCAGCCGAATCATACGATTCCGGAGCGCGTCGGGCTGTTCCGCCAGGGCGTCCACGGGCAGGGCAATGCCGGATTGGGAGCGCTCCATGCACGAGGCGAGAAGTTGCTCGGCGAGGCGATCGAGCGCGTCAGCATCTTCCCGCGCGAGCTCTGCCGATCGAGCGAGACCCGAAGCGACGCCGGGTCCCAACTGTGTCTCCAGCAGCGGCAACACCCGCTCGCGCACACGCACTCGGGCGAACGTCGGGTCACTGTTGTGTGGATCCCGCCACGGTCTCAGGCCCTGCGCGCGGCACGCCTGTTCAGTGTCGCCTCGGCTGATCCCGAGAAAAGGCCGGTGGATCACGTCTCGTTCAGGGGGGATGCCCGCGATTGCGCGGATACCCGACCCCCGGGCTAGGGCGAGCAGTACCTGTTCTGCCTGGTCATCGCGGGTGTGCGCCGTAAGAATCGCTGCCGCGTTCGTCGCCGCGCGCACCTCCTGGAGCGCCTCGTATCGGGCAGCGCGGGCGGCGGCTTCCGGCCCCTCTGCATCACCGCGAGCGACATTCACCCGCCGCACGATCACAGGTTCGAGTCCGAGCGCTCTCGCCTGCTCAGCTGCATGCTGGGCAACCTCGTTCGAGCCCTCTTGCAGATCGTGATCCACGATCACCGCACCTGCCCGAAGCCCCAGGCGCGGCGCCTCAAAAGCAACAGCTGCGGCGAGCGCGAGCGAGTCCGCACCCCCAGAAAGCGCTACGAGCACGAGTGGGCGGTCTTCGGACCGGGCGCCGCCAGCCACCGGGGCAGATCGCGGCGCCCACTCTCTGAGCACTCGTCGGGCAGCGAGGCGCGTCCGAGCAACGGCAGGATCAAGCGGCGGCAGTCTGGTCACACGACCACGCTACCGGTCACCCTCGGGTACTCTGAGAGCGCACATCACCGCGAGGGCCACGCCCGCGAACACAAGGAGTATGCATGACCGCCGCATTCGACGCCGTCATCGAAATCCCCAAGGGGAGCCGCAACAAGTACGAGGTCGACCACGAGACCGGACGCGTCTATCTTGACCGCGTGCTCTACACCGGCTTCGTGTACCCGACCGACTACGGTTTCTTCGAGGAAACGCTCGGCGAAGACGGCGATCCGCTCGACGTGCTCGTGCTGCTCGACTACCCCGTGTTCCCTGGCGTCGGTATCAAGGTGCGCCCGGTTGGCGTGCTCAAGATGAGCGACGAGGCCGGCGGCGACGACAAGGTGATCGCGGTGCAGCACAAGGATCCGCGTTGGGCGCACATTCAGGATGTCGCCGACATTCCCGAGTACACCCGCAAGGAGATCGAGCACTTCTTCGAGCACTACAAGGATCTGGAGCCCGGCAAGTGGGTCAAGGTCGACGCGTGGGGCTCGGCCGCCGATGCGGAGCAGTTGATCATCGAGGCGCAGCAGCGCCTCGCAGACCAGCACTGAGGCTCAGCGGGAACTCAGCGTGCTGGGTTCCCGCGGGCAGCAGCGCCTCGCAGACCAGCACTGAGGCAGAGCGGGAGCTCAGCGTGCTGGGTTCCCGCGCGCAGCAGCGCCTCGCAGACCAGCACTGAGGCTCAGAGGGAACTCAGCGTGCTGGGTTCCCGCGTCAGTCTCGCCCATCAATGCGTCACATGTGCACCTATCTCCTCACCGGGAGGGTGCATGTGTGACGCATTGTTTATCGCGGGTGGATCAGCGCAGCGCAGCGACCTAGACGAATCCGTTGCCGACCGGGTCGATGAAGACGCCACCGCGCAGCACCTCGTAGTGGAGGTGGCAGCCGGTGCTCATGCCGGTTGTGCCGACGTAGCCGATGACCTGGCCGGCGTTGACCCACTGCCCGTAGCCGACGTTGAAGCGGCTGAGGTGCGCGAACCGGGTCTGGTACCCGTTGCCGTGGTTGAGGTAGATCATGTTGCCGCCGGTGTTGTCCATCCACCCGACGAAGCCGATGGTGCCCGAGTTCGGGGCGACGATCGGCACGCCGCAGCCGTTGACGAGGTCGACGCCGGTGTGCCCCCACCACTGCTGGAAGTACGTGGAGATGTAGCTGTAGGGAATTGGCACGTACCAGGCGCCGACGGTTCCACCGCCGCCACCGCCGTTGCCAGCGTTGTTTCCGCCGCCGCCACCGCCGCTGTTGCCAGCGTTCGCGGCAGCCTCGGCCGCCGCCTTCTCGGCCGCGATGCGCGCGGCTTCGGCCTCGCGGGCGAGTCGCTGCCGCTCTTCCTCTTCGAGGCGCAGACGCTCCTGGTATCCGGCGACGGTCGAAGTCGTGGTGTCCTTCAGTGCCGCGAGCTGCGTCTCGAGCACTGTCTGCTGCTCTTCCTGTGCCTGCAGTGCCTCAGCCTGACCAGCGACCGCTTCGGCCGCGGCCTGTTCGAGGTTCTCTTTCTCGACCTTCAGCGTCTCGCGCTGCTGCTCGGCCACCTCGGCCTGCTCGCCGAGCGAGGCGGCCGTGTTCATGGCCTGCTGCGCTTCCTCGGAAATGGCGGTGTTCCGTTCGGTCGCCTTCGACATCGAGGCGAGACGTTCGAGCAGCGCGTCGGCGGTGTCGCCCTCACTCTCGAGGAAAAGCTCGACGTTGCGGTCGACGCCGCCAGATCGATACATCTGCGACACCAGAGCGGCGGCCTGCGCCGTGGCGGCTTCCGCCTCGATTCGGCTCTGCTCGGCCTGCGCGTCGAGTGTTTCGGACTTTCGCGCAGCCGCCTGGAAAGCGGCCTCGGCGTCTTGAAATGCGCTCACCGAATCGGCATGCAGGTTGCGGAGGCGCTCAAGTTCGGCCTCACCCTGCGCGATGAGCCCCTCAATCTCAATGACTTTGGCGGCGGCGGTGGCCTCGTTCTGCTTCGCGGCTTCCACATCGGCCCAACTCGGCAAGTCGAGCGCCTGGGCGGGGACCGATCCCGTTCCTGCGCCGACCAGCCCGGTACCCAAGATCGCGGCAATCGCAAATCCCGCGATCCACCTCGTGCGTCTCGTTTGTGCCTGCTTGCGCATCAAGTTCCACCCCTCTAGATCGCCACCAGTCTCACACGTGCCGCGGCGTTCGGCCTCGAACCAGACCCACGCGTCGCGATCCCGTTATCGGGGCGAACCTTCAGGGTAGCATTGAAGGTTTTTCGAGTGCATGTTCATCGCGAATGAAACTTCATCCCAATTCAGGCATATTCTGAGATGAGGCCCGGTGTGTTGCGCCGGCTGTGGATCACCCCCACGCACGAGGAGGCCATGTGCCCAGTTCCGACGATCACGACACCACCATCACCGGTGAGCCCGGTGCACTGGATGAGGCTCCCGCTGCCAGCGCCAGCAGTGAAGGCTTTACCCTCGCCTCGCCTGATCAGGTTGATATCACCCCGGAGATTGACGAGATCGCTGAGCTACGCCGCAAGGGCAAGCCGCGCTTAGACAACGGCCCCGACGCGCCCTGGCGTCAGGGATACCCCTATGATCAGAAGCTCAGCGCGCGGGTCTACGACCGCGAGAAAAGAAAGCTCCAGATCGAGCTGCTGAAGCTGCAGGCGTGGGTAAAGGAAACCGGTCAGAAGATCGTCATCCTGTTTGAGGGCCGCGACGCCGCTGGCAAGGGAGGCGCGATTAAGCGTTTCACCGAGCACATGAACCCTCGTGGTGCTCGGGTCGTGGCTCTGGAGATCCCCACCGACCGCGAGCGCAGCTCCTGGTACTTCCAGCGCTACGCCGCGCACTTGCCGAGTGGCGGGGAGATCGTCATGTTTGACCGCTCGTGGTACAACCGGGCGGGCGTTGAACGCGTGATGGGGTACTGCACCCCGCAGGAGTATCTCGAGTTCACTCGATCTGCGCCCGAGTTCGAGCGGATGCTCGTGCAGTCAGGTATCCACCTCATCAAATTTTGGTTCTCGGTCGGCCGCGCCGAGCAGCATGACCGTTTTCTGTCGCGCTCAACGGACGAGGTGAAGCAGTGGAAGCTCTCGCCCACCGATCTCGCGAGCCTCGACAAGTGGGATGCGTACAGCGAGGCAAAGGAGGCGATGTTCTTCTTTACGGACACGGCTCACGCGCCCTGGACCGTGGTGAAATCAAACGACAAGAAGCGAGCCCGCTTGGAAGCCATGCGCTGGGTGCTCTCCCGCTTCGACTACCCGAACAAGGATCACCGACTGGTCGGTACTCCCGACCCGAGGATCATCGGGCGTCCAGAAGATGTCTACGACGAGGGCGAGACGCCCAGCGGGCATTTTCCGATCGTCGGTAAGGTCAGCAAGGGACCATCGGTGCGGCAGTCGACGACGGACGCACCCGGCAGGTAGCTCGGGCCTCAACAGGCTGCGCCTGCGGCCGGGCAGCGATCCACTGATGAGTGAGGTGACAGCGTGAACGGTAAGCCGGGGATTCTGCGCTCGTTTGGTTTATTGCTCCCTGCCGCCAGCGACTACAGTGGCGTGCCGCAAACTTGGCGCTCCGACCTGATCGCCGGAGTTACTGTCGGCATCGTTGCCCTCCCGCTCGCGCTCGCTTTTGGCGTGAGTTCGGGTGTGGGCGCCGAGGCCGGGTTGATCACTGCGATCGTCGCGGGCATAGTTGCTGCGGTATTCGGTGGATCACATGTGCAGGTATCAGGGCCGACGGGTGCAATGGTAGTGGTGCTCGCTCCGATAGTTGTCATGTACGGCGCTAGTGCCGTCGTCGTCGTGAGCATCATGGCGGGAGTGCTCGTTCTTGCCGCTGGACTTTTCAGACTTGGTCGGTCGGTGAGCTACATCCCATGGCCGGTAATCGAAGGATTCACCGCCGGCATTGGGGTGATTATCTTCCTGCAACAGGTGCCGTCCGCACTCGGCGTACAGAGCGAAGGGCACGCGACAAACGCGGTGGTTGCGGCGTGGCAAGTCATATCGGCTGCGACCTGGCCCGAGGCCCTGCTACCTCTAGGTATCGTTACCGCGGTTGCCGTGATCATGCTGTCTTTCGCCCGTTGGGCACCCTCGCTTCCCGGCTCCTTCATTGCAATCGTCGTCGTTGCGGTGGTTGCGGCGCTGATCCAGCTTCCGCTCGCGACCATCGGTGCGCTCCCTCACGCACTTCCTGCTCCGAGCCTGCCCGCTTTCGACTCGGCGATGATGATTGCTCTCATCGGGCCGGCCTTCGCGGTGGCGGCGCTCGCATCAATCGAGTCGCTTCTCTCCGCGCGGGTGGCGGCAACTCTCGCTCCCACCGGACCGCTGAACGCCGACCGCGAACTATTCGGGCAGGGGCTCGCCTCCATCGCCTCTGGGCTATTCGGCGGTATGCCCGCGACCGGGGCCATCGCCCGCACCGCAGTGAACGTCCGCAGCGGAGCGCGGTCACGCCTGGCCGCCATCGCGCACGCGATCCTATTGTTACTGGTCGTGCTGATCGCGGCGGATGTTGTCTCGGTCATCCCCCTCGCCGCCCTCTCGGGAGTACTCATGGTGACGGCCGCACGCATGGTCTCGTTGTCCACCATCCGACGGGTATTCCATTCCGGCACGTCCAGTGCGCTGGTGTTTCTGATCACGGCATTCGTGACGGTCGCATTCGACCTCATCGTCGCTGTCGGAATCGGGATCGCCGCAGCCGCATTCTTCGCCCTGCGCACCCTGAGCCGCTCGAGCGGCGCTCACCGCGAGCCATTACCCGACGAACCTCAGCCGGGCGACGATCGCATTGCCTTGTTCAGGCTCGAGGGTTCGCTGTTCTTCGGAGCTGCTGAGCGTTTGCTCGATGAGGTTGCCGAGGCGGGCGAGGTCGAGGTGGTGATCCTGCGTCTGTCGAGGCTGCAGATTGTCGATTCCACCGGGGCTCATGCCCTCGCCGAGATGGTCACGGCTCTGGAGCAGCGTGGAGCAACCGTGTTGATCAAGGGAATCCGTCCAGAACACCGAGGGCTGCTCGCGCAGCTCGGAGTGATCGAGTCGCTGCGCCACCCGAATCATCTGTTCACCGAACTCGATCCCGCTATCGAGCATGCCCGCAGCCACATCGCGCGGGCAGGTGGTTAGCCGATAGCGACCCCAAAGAGTACTCCGACGACCACACGGCCCGTCGAAACGATGCCGTGTTGGTCTTACGCCCGCTTACGTTCGAACGTCGCGCTGCGCCCGGAAAAGAGGAGAATGGGGGCATGGCTCCCGAATCAGACAGTCCCGATGCCCCTCGGGTGGTTGCCACAGGCGGTACCGGCCCGCAGGCCGACCCGTCTTCGGCAGAAACCGACCCGAGCGGCGTACCCTTCAGCGAACTCACTCCCGCGATCCTGCGCACCCAACGCACCAGCCTCAAGTGGACGCGCTTCTCAGCCGACATTCTGCCGCTGTTTGTCGCCGAGATGGATTTCACGCTCTCGCCCCAAGTGCAACAAGCCGTCATCTCGCGGGTGCTCGCAAGCGACACCGGGTATCTGGACGGCCCGGGCGAGCTCGCCCCTGTTTTCGCCGACTTCGCGCTCACCCGTTGGGGCTGGCAGGTGGATCCCTCTCACGTGCATCTCGCGACCGACGTCAGCTGCGGCATTGTCGAGCCACTTCGCCTGCACGTGCCCTCGGGCGGGCGGGTGGCGATCACCACCCCGGTGTACCCCTCATTTTTCGAGATGCTCGAGGAGCTCCCGGTCGAGATCGTGCAGATCCCGCTCATCCAGACGACTGTCCCCGCTACCGTGCCACCCGGTATTGAGGCTCGCCTTGATCTCGCGGCGCTTGAGCGCGCTTTCGCCGATGACCCCGGTATCGACGCGCTCGTTCTGAGTAATCCTCACAATCCGCACGGGCTGTTGCATTCTCCTGCAGATCTCGCGGAACTCGCACGTCTTGCCGCTACGTACGGCGTTTTCGTGATCTCCGACGAGATTCATGCCCCGCTGACCCACCGCGATCACGTGTTCACGCCGTTTGCACCGCTGGCGGCGGCTGCGGGGGCCCTCTCTGTCACCGCCACTTCCGCGAGCAAGGGTTGGAATGTTGCGGGGCTGAAATGCTCGGTCGTGGTCGCGGCTGACGCGCGTGCGAACCAGCTGCTGCGTCGCTTGCCACCCGAGGTGACCACGCGGGTAAGCATCCTCGGTCTGCACGCAAACATCGCCGCCTTCCGAGATGCGGGCGATTGGCTCGACCGAGCCGTCGCGCAGATCGAAGCGAATGCTGATCTGCTTGCCGAGCTCATTGCCGACAAGTTGCCGGGCGTGGCCTACGCTCGGCCGCACGCTGGGTACCTCGCTTGGCTGGACTTCAGCCAGGCTGGCATCGGTCCAGATCCGTTCCGTCGAATCCTCACCGAAGCGAAGGTAGCACTCGGTAAGGGCACCGCGTTTGGCGCGGGAGGCGAGGGTCACGTGCGCCTCAATCTCGCCTGCGCACCGGACACGATCCGTCAGGCAGTGGATCGCATCGCGGCACTGGTGGCGCAGGCACAGGGGCAAGAGCAGACACAGAACGGCGCGCTCTCGTGACCGAGCGCGATCCGCATCCGGCAGTTACACCGGTGGCCGACTGGAGTGGTTTCGGATTTGACACCCGGCAAGTGCATGCCGGCGAGAGACCCGATCTGAATGCGGGTCTTCGGGTACCGCCGATCGCGATGTCAGCGGGCTACGTGTTCACAGATTTCGAAGATGGCGCGGATCGATTCGCCGGACGATCGACTGACCCGATCTACTCGCGCCAGGGCAATCCGACGAACTGGGTCGCAGAGGAGCGGCTCGCCTCGCTAGAGGGCGGCACCGCTGCCGTTGCGGTATCGAGCGGGCAAGCGGCGATCAGTGCGGCCCTCTTCGCACTTGCGGGCTCTGGCGACCACATCGTTTCGACCGCCACGATCTACGGCGGCACCCGAATCCTGTTCGGCCGGAGCTTCAAACGATTCGGCATCGACGTCGATTACGTATGGGACGCGGCCGACGATGCCGAGTGGGAGCGCACGATCACCCCACGTACGAAGGCAATCTTCACAGAGTCGATTCCCAACCCCCGAAACGACGTCGTCGACCTGCGCCGATTGGCCGGGATCGCCGAGCGATACGGACTGCCGCTCGTCGTCGATAACACCGTGGCCACACCGGCACTCCTCCGCCCCATCGAACACGGTGCACACATCGTGGTGCACTCAACGACGAAGTTCCTGAGTGGTCACGGGGCTGCGGTGGGCGGTGCTGTGGTCGACGGCGGCATCTTCGATTGGGCGGGCTCTTCGCGCCACTTTCCCCTGGTTACGGATTGCCCGCGATCCGATGTCGCGTCCATGCTGGATCGATTCGGCACTTGCGCCTACGCGCGTGCCGTGCGGGAGTCAGTGGTCAACGACATTGGGCCGTCGCTGTCGCCGTTCAACGGATTTCTTCTGCTGCAGGGCATGGAAACCCTGTCGCTGCGCATGGAACGGCACGTGGAGTCGTCGATCACAATCGCCGCCTGGCTCGAGAAGCAGCCTGAGGTCGAATCGGTCGCCTATGCAGGGCTCCCTTCGAACCCGCTGTATGAACGTGCGTTGCGCGACTACGGCGGGCGGAGTGGGTCAGTGTTTGGCTTCACCGTGCGCGGCGGACGGGATGGTGCGCGCGCGTTCATCAACGGACTCGGCGTCTTTTCACGCATGACGGGTATCGGCGACACTCGATCGATGGCGATCCACCCAGCCACTTCAACCCATGCGACTTTCCCGGCCGAGCTCAACGAGCGTCTCGGCATTACCGAGGGGCTCGTGCGCCTCTCCGTCGGCATCGAGTCAGTAGACGACCTGATTGCCGATCTCCGCAGCGCACTCGACCGCGTCGCGAAGTCGCTCTACGCCGAAAGGGAATCGCCCGGTTCGAAGTCGCCGAAGTAGTCAGGCTCGATGCCCGCTGCCTCAAAAAGTTCGCGCGTGCGCTTCTGCCTCGTGCGCGGAATTAGGGTGATCACGCTGCCTGTCTTCCCCACGCGGCCGGTGCGGCCCGCGCGGTGCACGTAGGCCTTCGGGTCGTCGGGCGGATCCGCCTGGAGCACCGTGTCAATGTCGTCAACGTGGATGCCGCGCGCGGCAACATCGGTCGCGACCAGCACACGCACGTTGCCTTCGGTGAACTTCGCCAGATTGCGCTCACGTCGCGCCTGGCTGAGGTCACCGTGCAGGGGCAGCGCCTTCACCCCTGCCTCGGTGAGTCGCTCAGTAACCATCTCGGCATAAGCCCGGGTACGACAGAAGACCACCGTGCGCCCCCCTCCCGCGACGAGCTGCATCAGAACCTCGTCTTTGTGCTCGCGCAGAACGATCAATACCCGGTGGGTCACGTCGCTCGTGCCGCCCGGCTCCTCACTTAACCCCTCATCATCTACCACCTCGTGGATCGCGGGTCGCGGCATGAATTCAGCGACCAACGCCTCCACCCGCCCATCGAGCGTGGCCGAAAAGAGGAGCCGTTGCCCGCGGCGGCGGGTGGCTCGCAGCAGGCGCTGCACTGGTTCGATAAAACCCAGCTCGGCCATGTGATCGGCCTCGTCGATCACCGTCACCGCAACCTGGCCAAGATTCAGGTGACCCCGCATCGAGAGGTCCTCGATGCGACCGGGGGTACCGATCACGATGTCGACGCCGCGCGCAAGGGAGTGGAGCTGCGGCTCGAACGGAGCGCCCCCCACAAACTGACCGGTGTAGAACCCCACAGCACGCGCGATCGGCTGTACCGTGCGATCGATCTGCAGCGCGAGCTCCCGCGTCGGAGCGAGAATCAAGGCTTTCGGAGACCGCGCGACTTGTCGTGCTGGACGTTTCTGCTGAACGCCCCGCTGCGGTTTCTCCTTGGGCGCATCGGAGGGAAACGCACCCTCGGCCTTCAGCCTGAGCAGCCGTTCGACGAGGGCTGCCCCGAACGCGATGGTCTTTCCGGAGCCTGTGCGGCCTCGACCTAGCACGTGGTGGCCTTGGAGGATGTCGGGAATCGTCACGGCCTGAATTGCAAACGGGGTCATTGCGCCCTGCTCGGCAAGGGCACGCACGATGTTGCCACCGAGGCCGATATCGCTGAAGGTCGTGCCCGCTGCCTCGGCAGGCGTGGTGCGGCGGGCCTCAAGTGGCGCGGGGGGCACTGCAGGCAGAGCGGGTGGATCGGTGCGCTGCTCGCGCCGCGCACCACCCTCGTGCGCCGCGTCGCGGGTGCGCTCAGGTCGTTGCGGGGCAGGCCTAATCTTTTCGACATTACCGCTCTTGGCCCGTTTTACGCCGCCCGACTGCTCAGCGCGCCACCCCGCTTTGCTGGGTTTGTTGCCCCGACCCGGCTCGTAATTCTTGGGGGCTCGAAACCCGCCGCCTGACTTGCGTGCCACTCTAGACTCCACTCGGAGTGGAGTCGGTGTCGGCCGGACCGACCGCCGTCGGTGCGCTCGCTGGGTCCTTCGGCCCCGGTGCGCCACCTGGGGCGGCTACGGAAGATTCGGCGAGACGCAATTCGCGACGCTCGCGACGTCGTTCCCGCGACTGCTCGCGTCGACGTTCCACGGCGTAGTACAGCGTTGGCAACACGACCAGCGTGAGCACTGTTGACGAAAGTAGCCCGCCGATCACCACGATCGCGAGGGGCTGGGAGATAAACCCGCCCTTCCCCGTGATGCCAAGACCCATGGGCACGAGCGCAAGGATGGTCGCGAGCGCCGTCATCACGATGGGACGCAAACGAAGCAGGGATCCACTGCGCACCGCTTCATACAACGGTTTGCCACGGTCTCGGAGCTGGTTGACCAGGTCAATGAGCACGATCGCATTGGTCACCACGATACCGATGAGCATCAAGACCCCGATGAGTGAGGCGACCCCTAGCGGGATACCGGTGACCACGAGCAGGAGAATGGCGCCGGTGGCCGCAAACGGCACGGAGATGAGCAGCAACAGCGGCTGCAACAGGCTCTTGAAGGTCGCAACCATCACCACGTAAACGATCAAGATCGCAGCAAGGAGCGCAAGCCCAAGTTGCTCGAAGGACTCCGCCTGCTCAGAGAGCACCCCGCCAACGTCCGCACTAGCCCCCGCGGGCAGTTCCACCCCAGCGAGCGCTTCGTCGACCAGCGTTCCGGCCGCGCCGAGATCGTCTCCTTCTGGAAGCGCAGAGACGACCGCGATCCGCACCGTGTCTTGGGTGCTAATACTGACCGGCCCGTCGGTCACTGCGACCGTGGCGAGCGAATCCAGCCGCACCTCGCCGTCACGCGTCGGGATCGAGAGAGCAGCAACGCCCGCTGGGTCGTTCGGCGCAGCGCCCTGTGAGAGGTACACGCCGATCGAGGTCGCATCGATAACGATCTGCCCGATCTGCGAGGGACTCATCTGCTGAGCAACGATGGTGGCGACCGCGACCTCGCTAAGACCGGCGTCGGCGGCCCTGCCACGATCCACTTCGACGGCCAGGTACGGCCTGGATGTCGCGAGGTCACTCTCGACCTGCACGAGCCCGTCCTGATCACGCAGAGCCGCGACCACCGCGTCGTTCGCCTCAGTGAGCGTGTTCTGGTCAGGAGCGGACACGGACACCTCGATCGCACCGGATCCGCCGATCGGGCCGCCGCCGCTGGCAATCGAGAACTCTCCGGCGTCGTCAAGCGCCTCGACCGTCGTGCGGATCTCATCTTGCAGCTCTGCCTGCGAGGCATCGGGGTTCGTGGTGATCGCGTAGCGAATCACGCCGTCACCCCCGCCAAACGCTGCCTGAATGCCAGCGCCGCCGCTGCCTATCGTGACCTGCACGATGTCGACCTCGGGGATCCCGGCGAGGGCTTCCTCGACCCGCTCGGCCTCGACGAGTTGCGCCTCCAGGCTTGTGCCAGCCGCGAGGGTCTGGCTCAGGTTGACAGAATTCTGTTCGTCGTTGCCGATGAAGTTGGTCTTCATGAGCGGCGCGGTGGCGATCGTACCGCCGAAGACGAGCAGCGCAACCACGAGGGTGACGGCAGGATGCTTGAGCGTCCAGTCGATGACGGGGCGGTACCCGCGAAGCACGAGACCGGAGACACCGCGCTTGGCGTCGGGTTCCTCATCAGTGGGCGCGAGTTCGTGACTGTTCGAGACCGCAGCGGTGTCACCCGGATGCGCTCCGCTGCCGAGCGCGCTTGCGGTGGGTTCGGGTGCAGGAGTCAACTCGTCAGCGCGTGCCGCAGCTCCGGCACGGGTGCGTGCGTTGTCTCGCAGGAACCAGTATGCAAGCACCGGCACGATGGTCAGCGACACGAAGAGTGAGGCTGCGAGCGCGATCGAGACCGTGAACGAGAAGGGGCGGAAGAGCTCGCCGACCGTGCCCGAGACAAAGGCGAGCGGAAGGAACACGGCAATAGTGGTCACCGTTGATGCCGTAATCGCCCCCGCAACCTCACGCACGGCGCGCACGATGACCGTACGACGGTCGTCAGGACTCGGGAATGCCAGGTGCCGCTTGATGTTCTCGATGACCACGATCGAGTCGTCAACGACGCGTCCAATAGAGATGGTGAGGGCGCCGAGCGTCAGCAGGTTCAGGGTGTACTCGGCGAAGTTCAGCCCAATGAAGGTGAGCAGCACCGAGACCGGAATCGAGATCGCCGTAACCAGCGTCGCCCGGAGCGACAGCAGGAATATCAGGATGACCAACACGGCGAATACGAGCCCGAGCAAGCCCTCTACGGCGAGAGTCTCGATGGACTGCTCGATGTAAGGGGCCTGATCGAATATCACCTCAAGCGACGCGCCCTGCAAGGACTCTTCGAGGCCGGGCAATGCCTCAATCACTGCGTGGGAAACATCGACCGTGTTGGCCGACGAAAGCTTGGTGACCGCGATGGTGACCGCGGGTTTGCCGTTGACCCGCGAGATGCTCTGTTGTGGGTTCTGTTCGAGCGCCACTGTGGCTACGTCACCGATTGTGATGGTGGGGAGCGGCTCGGCCGCTGCCGGTGGCGCCTGTGCGAGCGCTCCGCCCGTGCCGAAGCCAGCAGCTCCGAGCGGTGACTGAGCGGAAGCTGCCGATGCTGCGGCCTCCGCCGCTGCGGTTGCTTCCGCCCGCGCCGCGAGAATCTCGGCGCTGCGCGTCAGCGGCAACGACGAAATGTCATCAACCGATTCAAGGGTGGAGCCAGCCTGCACGGCGAGCGTTCGGTCTTCCTCGGTCACCGTCCCGGCGGCGACGAGCACACCGCTTTGCTGCAGCGCGTCGCGAATCGATTGTGCGGTCACGGCCTCTTCTGCGAGCCGCTCATCGTCAGGCGTGATCGTCACGCGGTCACCACGTGCTCCAGCGAGTTGCGCCTCGCGAACCCCGTCGAGCTCGCCGAGCTCAGGGATGGCGATGCGATCCACCAATTCTGCGGTCACTTCAGGCTCCACCCCATCGGGCGGGGTAATGGCAATCTGAATGATCGGGAAGTCGTCGATGCTGCCCGACGCGACCTGAGGATCGACAGCATCTGGAAGCACCCGAGAGATGCGGCTAATCGCACGCTCCACTTTCTGCTCCGTCGATGGCAGGTCGACTCCGTAGGTGAACTGTGCCAGCACGGTCGAGATGCCGGTCGATGAGGTCGCCGTGCTGCTCTCGAGCCCCGGAACGCCTCGCAGCGCCGTCTCAATAGGATCGGACACGTCGGAATTGACGACTTCGGGGGAAGCGCCTGGATACGCGGTGATGACGACGATTGCCGGAAACTGCACCGAGGGGATCAGCTCCTGCTTCAGAGCGTTCACGCTAATGAGGCCAAATAGCGAGGCAACGATGGTAACCAGTGCGATGAGCGCGCGATTCTTGAGGCTCGCTGCGGCAAGGAGGTGCATCCTCACATCTTCCCATGCACGACTGAACTGCACCTGCGCGGGATAATACTTAGATGACCCGCATTCGCGCTCAACAATCCCCGGCCGCAGGTCGGCCGCGTCGCACATTGGGTGCGACCACCCCGGCGGATTTTGAGCGGTTGCGGCAGCTTCGTCGCATGCAGGCATTCGCACTCGGGTTGCTGCTCTTCATGGCGCTGGTGTTTGTTGTTTCCTTTGCCCTGCAGGATCGAGTCCCCTGGCTCGCGTATGTGCGTGCCGCCAGCGAAGGTGGGATGGTCGGAGCCCTTGCTGACTGGTTCGCAGTAACGGCCATCTTCCGCTACCCGCTCGGCATCAAGATTCCGCACACCAGCCTCATCTCAAACAAAAAAGATGAGATTGGCGAAGGTCTCGGATCGTTCATAGAAGAGAACTTCCTCGCCGACGAGGTCGTGCACGAAAAACTCAGTACGATCAGCGGCGCACGCATGGCGGGCGAGTGGCTGGTTGATCGTCATCACTCCGAACGGCTCGGCGAGATGATTGCCAGTGCAGGTCTCGGGGCTCTCACTGTACTTAACGACAGCGACGTGCAGGAGCTGCTTGAGGCGCTTGTGCGCCGGCACGTTATCGAGCCCGATTGGAGCCCCCTGCTCGGAGGCGCGATCGATTCGTTTGTCGCAGGGTCACACCAAGAGGCTCTCATCGACATGGCGGCGGCCCGCCTGGAGGATTGGCTGATCCACCATCCCGACGCATTCGACAGCATGGTCTCTTCGCGCCTGCCCTCGTGGCTACCGAGCGTCGCACAGCGATTCGTCGACGGTCGGCTGCACGCTGAGACGGTGCGTTTCGCGCAGTCGGTGCGGGCGGATCAGCAGCATCCTTTCCGACTGGCTGTCGCTGGCTTCCTCGCTGACTTGGCCGAAGACCTGCGTGAAAAACCCGAGCTGCAAGCCCAGCTCGAGGCCTTTAAGCACGAAGTGTTCGACAGCCCCCGCATTCGATCGCTCGCCGACAGCACCTGGGCAACCGCACGCGCAGCCCTTGTCGAAATGCTGGAAGATCCCGCGAGTGAACTGCGCACCCGAATGGTGTTGGCTTTGCAGGACTTCGGGCACCGCCTGCAGAGCGAGCCCACCCTGCAGTTCAAGATCGACGTGTGGGTGATGCAGGTCACCGAACACCTGGTGCGGAGTTACCGACACGACATCGCGAGTGTGGTGAGTGAGACGGTACAGCGCTGGGATGCCCAGGAGGCTGCCGAAAAGATCGAGCTGCAGGTCGGGAAGGATCTCCAGTTCATCCGCATCAATGGCACGGTGGTGGGTGCACTCGCCGGGCTCGGCATCTTTACGTTTGCGTCACTCGTTATCGCCCCGCTCACCTCCTAGGAGCTCACGCGCCGATCCTCTCGGATTTCTGCATCTACTCGGAGCCATAGCCGGAACTTGATCCTCAGTTCTGGATATCTCGGAGTTTGCCCGTGCCCGACTGAGGATCCAGTGCGCCTGATCGGCAAGCGGATCAGGGCAGTGGATCAGGGACCACACGGATCAGGGGGCATACGCAACGGGAAGCTGCAGGTCTTGCACGCGATCGTTTGCTGCGGTGTGGTCAGCCCTGGTTGTGATCGCACAGAGCGAGACTGTGCAGTCGAGACCGTTGGATGCGGACTCCGGAACTAGCAACGTCGCGGCGAAGGTGCCTGATGCGGCATCGTCGTACCCTTGATTCGCGAATGCTGCCCAAGCGAAGTTGTTGGTGATCCAGACACTGGTCTCCGCTACCACTGCACCCTCGGCGGTCTCGGGAATACCACCGAGGCATGGCGAGGGCTTCTCACCCGGAACTGAGGGGACGGCACAGATCGCCACGTATATTCCAATTCCGGAATCAAAGCCGGAACCCCGAACAATGAGCTCTTCTCCAGGTGAGAGTTGGGCGAGGTCTGCAGGAGAACCGGCAGTTGTCTCGACGACGATCTCACGAATTCGTCCGTCGGCACCCTCGGCGCTTGCCTCATTGACGAACCCCTCGGGCAGCTGGTCTTGCCCCGAACTGCCGGCACTGTTGTGAGTCAGGATCGGCACGACTATCCACGCCGCTGCGGCCAACACAAGGGTGGCGGTAACGAGCGTCACGATCAGTACGCGACGCACAATTCGTTGTCGCTTTGGTGAGTTGGCCACGGCCCCATCCTATCGACGCGTCTTGTGCCGCCTCAGGCGTGATAAGCTTTGCCTCATACGTTTATTCTAAGCAACCCTTGCCTCGCGGAAATTGCATTTTCGCGAGGCCCGAATGTGTAAGGGGGTCACGCATGGGGCGCGGCCGTCAAAAAGCAAAGCACACCAAGGTAGCTCGGGAGTTGAAGTACTTCAGCCCGAACACGAACCTTACTGAGCTTGAACGGGAGCTCGCCGCACGTCAGGCGAGCGCTGATCCGTGGGCTGAGTATGCTGACAAGTACAACACTGAGGACGACTCAGACGACGAGAAGTAGCGCGCAAGCGTACTGCTTCGAACGCCCCGCCATGAGCGGGGCGTTCGTCGTTGCCTAGTCCGAACGAGATCTCCTCAGTCGGCGTAGCTGCCGACAAGTCTCACGGCCCCGCCGTCGACTCCCTTGGCACCTTGCTCGAAACCGGCGAAGTCGCGCGCGCTCGTCGAAATCGTGCCGGCCACCCACGTGGTGAGACCTTCAGCGCGCAAACGATCTGCAACCGCACCAGCACGCGCACCATCCACCACTGCAAACATCCCGATGCCAAGGTTCCACGCTCCCTCGAGGCTCTCGAGGGAATGCCCACCGAGATCGGCGAGGTGCCGGAAGACCGGAAGTGGTGACCAGCTCTGGCGATCGACCTCAACCCAGGTGCCGACCGGCAGCACGCGTGCAAGGTTTGCCGCAATACCGCCCCCGGTGACGTGACTCAGCGAGTGGATCGCACCATCGAGCGCGGGGTCATCAAGCACGCGCAGCAGCGGAGCGGTATAGAGCGCCGTCGGGACGAGTAGCGCTTCGCCATAGGTGGCGCCCAGCTCGGCCGAGTGGTCGGTGTAGAGCAGGTCGCTGCCAGCCATGATGTGGCGCACGAGCGAGAAGCCGTTCGAATGCAGACCCGAGGCCCCCATCGCGAGCACCACGTCACCGTCACGCACCCGGTCAGGCCCGAGCAGGCGGTCGGCCTCGACGACACCCACTGCCGCACCGGCCACGTCGTAGTCGTCAACACCCAGCAAGCCCGGGTGTTCGGCAGTCTCGCCACCCACGAGCGCGGTGCCGGTTGCCTCGCACGCCTCGGCGATGCCTCGCACAATCGCAGCGATGCGCTCGGGCACGAGCTTGCCACAGGCAATGTAGTCGGTCATGAAAAGCGGCTTCGCGCCGACAACGACGATGTCGTCGACGACCATGGCAACCAGGTCTTGGCCAATGGTGTCGTGTTTGTCGAGGACCTGCGCGATTGCGACCTTCGTGCCAACGCCGTCGGTTGAGCTGGCAAGCAGCGGACGCTTATAGCCGGTTAGCGCTGACGCATCGAAGAGGCCGGCGAAACCGCCCACCCCGCCGAGCACCTCGGGCCCATGGGTGCGGGCAACCGCCGACTTCATCAGCTCAACGGCAACATCTCCGGCTGCAGTGTCAACACCGGCCTGGGCATAGATCGACGGGTTCTCGCTCACAGGCCCAAGCCTACCGTGCCCCGAGTGACACCCCGCGATCCTCCGGAGACACCGCAGGAGCACACTGGTGGATGTGCGAGACTTAATTGGCCGCGGTGCGCGGCACCCCTTCGTTCGCAGGAGCAACATCTAGCATGTGCGGCATTGTCGGCATCGTCTCGCAGGAACCCGTTAACCAACAGATCTACGACAGCCTGCTGTTGCTGCAGCACCGAGGTCAGGACTCAACGGGTATCGCCACCGCTGACGGAAGTCAGTTCCACATGGTGAAGTCACGCGGGCAGGTACGCGAGGCATACCGCACTCGCGACATGCGCAGCCTGCTCGGCACGCTCGGCCTGGGCCATGTCCGTTACGCAACCAGCGGCTCAGCATCGCGCGAGGAAGAGGCTCAGCCCTTCTACGTCAATGCCCCCTACGGCATCATCCTGGTGCACAATGGGAACCTCACCAACACGCGCGCGCTCAGTGCTGAGCTGTACAACGTGGATCGACGCCATCTGAACACGCACAGTGACACGGAATTGTTACTGAATGTGTTGGCGAACGAGTTGCAATCGACCGTCACCGGCCCGTCTCTCGGCGCAGATCAAGTGTTCGACGCGGTCGAACGCCTGCATGAACGAGTCGAAGGATCGTACGCGACGATCGCGCTTATTGCCGGACACGGACTCCTCGCGTTCCGCGATCCGTTAGGCATTCGTCCTCTGGTCTTGGGCCGCCGAGATGGCGCTCAGGGTCGCGACGAGTGGGTCATTGCTTCTGAGTCACTCGTGCTTGAGTCTCGCGGATACGAGATAGTGCGCGATGTGGATCCGGGTGAAGCGATCCTCATATCCCCCGACGGCACCCTGGCCTCCCGCCAGTGCGCAAAGACTCCGCGACTGCTTCCCTGCGCATTCGAGTACATCTACCTCGCCAGGCCCGACTCGATCATGAACGGTATCTCGGTCTACGATGCACGGCTGCGTCTCGGAAATGTACTCGCCGAGCAGATCTCGTCCGAAGTTCCGAGCGGCAGCATCGACGTCGTCATGCCAATTCCTGATTCTGCCAGGCCAAGCGCGATGCAGGTCGCGCAGAAGCTCGGCATCGAGTATCGAGAGGGCTTCTTTAAGAATCGCTATATTGGCCGCACCTTCATCATGCCCGGACAAGCGGTGCGCAAGCAGAGCGTCAGGCAAAAACTCAACGCCATGGGTACGGAGTTCCGCGGCAAAAACGTCTTGATTGTCGACGACTCGATAGTGCGCGGCACAACCTCTCGCGAGATCGTCGAGATGGCCCGCACCGCCGGCGCGAACTCGGTGACCTTCGCGTCAGCAGCTCCGCCTGTCTTATTTCCGCACGTCTACGGCATCAATATGCCGAGTCGCGGTGAGCTGATCGCCCACGGGCGGAGCATAGACCAGATCGCGACGGAGCTTGCCGCAGACCATCTCGTGTATCAAACGGTTGACGGCATGAATCGCGCGATTTTAGATGGCCAATCCGCAGTAACAGAACTCGAAGAGAGTTGTTTCACCGGCGAGTATCTTGCTGGCAATGTCGACGAAGAATACCTCTCCTGGGTCGAGTCGACGCAGACTAGCTAATCCAGCGCGGCTCGCACGTCGAATCTCGCGTCACACACGAAATGCAAAAACGGCGTTCCGCCAAGACGAGCGGAACGCCGTTTTGCTTTGCGTGTTACGACTTGTCTGAACCCGGAGCTTCGGGGGCCTGCGGTGCTGCGGGGGCCTGCGGTTCGGCGGGCGGTGCGGGCTCAGCCGGAGGAGCCGGCTGCACTGGCGGCGTGGTGCTCTGTGTTGGAGCCTGCGGTGCAGCGGGAGCCTGAGGGGCGACCGGAGCCTGGTAGGCCGCGGGAGCCTGTGGCGCGGACTGCGCATTCGCGGATCCTGATCCACCGGCAGAAGTGTCGTCACCGTCGCCCGATACCTCTTTCTTGAGGATCTTCATCGACTGGCCTAGGCTCCGGGCGAGTGCGGGAAGCTTGGGCGCGCCGAACAACAGCAGGACAATAAACAGGATGACCAGCAGCGTGGGGCCGCTTAGGTTACCGAACATGTTTAGATCGCTCCGATCGATCGAGGAATGTGATTATCGTACGTCAGTATGAACGGCAATCGCCGCTCCACGGTGACGCTTGGCGATCTGACCGAGAATGAGGGCAAGAATCGCCCCAATCGCGAGACCGAATGCGGCGCCGATGAGCGACATGAAACCAGCAACTTGTGCGACCGTATACTCCGCATCAGGCGCAAGAGGAAAGAAAAACGAGACCGACGCGGCGATGATCGCACCAAGAATCGCGGCACCGATAATGACACGCCCAAAGCGCACCGATCTCTGCAGCCCAACCTCAATCTGCGTGCGGGTCTCAACGGGTTCGTAAGGCGCGGGATCCGCATACTCGGACGCTGGTGGCTGCACCTCATTTGCCGCTGACACACCGATCGCTGCGGCAGCCTCTTCGTTACTCATGCGCACATTCTTGCAGTATCGGCTGGGTGATCGCCTCTCCAAGCGTCAACCGCGTCGTGTCAGTTAGCTCGCTTCACCTGCGTTGGGCACCTCGCCAGCGCCGAGGCTGCACCCAACCGCTCAGCTGATTAGCGGATCAGCGGCAGCACTGCGGAAATGTCTGCCCGAGCCCCCGAGGCGACTACTCGCGCGTCGTCGAGTGCTGCCTGCCACTCAAGACGACCCGTGGCGAGTGCGATCCACGTGTCTGGCCGCATCTCGATCACATTTGGGGGCGTACCACGACTGTGCCGCGGCCCTGGGTAACACTGGGTGGCCCCGAACGGGGGAACCCGCACTTCGACCGAATTCCCGGGGGCACGCTCAGCGAGTTCCTCAAGCAGGTATCGCACCGCGGTCGCGACGGTCGTGCCCGAGTCGTCCCCCGCAAGCACTTTCCGCAGCGCCGCCAGCCCGTCCGCCTCTGAGATCCTGCGCTTCGCCATGCAGACGACACTATCCTTAGGAGCGTGAAGATCCTTGTCTTGGGGCCGGGTGCCCGTGAACACGCCATCGTCCGTGCGCTACTCGCCGAACAGGCCGAGCACGAAATCGTGTGCGCCCCCGGCAACGCCGGCATCTCCGCCGAGGGGGTAGAAACCCCCGAGCTCGACGCGGCCGATCCCGTCGCTGTCGCAAATTACGTGATGAACCGGGCGTTCGACCTCGTGGTGATTGGTCCTGAGGCGCCACTGGTCGCGGGTGTCGCCGACCCGCTGCGCGAACGAGGAATCCCGGTTTTCGGGCCAGGCAAGGCCGCGGCACAGCTCGAGGGGTCGAAAGCCTTCGCTAAGCGCATCATGGCAGAGGCAGGGGTGCCCACCGGGAGGGCCTCGCGCGTGTCAACTGTCGAGGCCGCGGCGCCTGTGCTCGACGAATTCGGGGCTCCCTACGTCGTAAAAGCAGACGGGCTTGCGGCCGGCAAAGGAGTGCTCGTCACTTCCGACCGCGATGCGGCGCTTCAGCACGTTGCGACGTGGACACCGCACGGCGAGGTGCTTATCGAGGAGTTTCTCGACGGACAGGAGGTCTCGCTGTTCTTCTTCGCCGACGGCCACAATGTCGCGCCGCTGAGTCCCGCGCAAGACTACAAACGCATCTTCGACGGAGACGCAGGCCCCAACACCGGTGGGATGGGTGCCTACTCGCCGCTGCCCTGGGTGGCCGACGATTTCGTTGCGCAGATTACCGAGACTGTGGCTCTGCCTACGGTTCGCCAGCTTGAGCGCGAGGGCACTCCCTTCATCGGTTTGCTGTACTGCGGGCTTATCGTGACCGCACAGGGCGTTCGCGTGATCGAGTTCAACGCACGCTTCGGTGACCCCGAGACCCAGGTCGTCCTCCCCCGCATGGTGTCTCCGCTGAGTGAGTATCTCCTCGCCGCAGCCTCGGGAACCCTCGCTTCCCACCCCGAACCCGTGTTCTCGAGCGAGGCGACCGTCGTCGTGGTCGTTGCGAGCGAGGGTTATCCAGGCGAGGTGGCAAGCGGCCGCGCTATCACAGGGCTCGACGGTTCGGGCCAGCTTGTTGAGCCCGTGCCCGGTGCGCACCTCGTGCATGCGGCAACGGCGCGCGATGCGGAGGGCGGATGGGTTGCCACGGGCGGCCGCGTGCTTGGCGTGGTTGGACGTGGGGGCAGCTTCGCTGAGGCCCGCGAGCGTGCCTACGCCGGGGTGGATCGCATCTCCCTTGCCGGCAGCCAGCACCGCACCGATATTGCTCTTCGCGTGGTCGACGCGTGAGCGCGCCAACTTTCGCCGGCTGGCGGCACACATACTCGGGGAAGGTCCGTGACCTGTATGAACCCGAGGGAGGAGGCGACGCCTTTCTCCTCGTCGTCGCGAGCGACCGCATCAGCGCCTTTGATCACGTTCTCGAGCCACCGATCACTGGGAAAGGTGCGCTCCTGACAGCGTTATCCCGCTGGTGGTTCGACCAACTCGACGTGCCGAACCATCTGGCCGACGCGGAGTCGGCACGGCGCGGCGAGCGGGACAACCCTCCTGCGCCGCCGGTGCCCGAGGAGGTCGCGAATCGCGCGATGCTCACGCGAAAGCTCGAAATGTACCCGATCGAGTGCGTCGTGCGCGGGGCGCTGACCGGCTCGGGGTACGCCGAGTACCAGCAGACTGGAGCTGTCTGCGGCATCGCGCTGCCCGCTGGCATCCGAGACGGCGATCTGCTTGATGTTCCGATCTATACGCCTGCCTACAAAGCACCGCTCGGCGAGCACGACGAGAACATCACCTTCGATCGCAGTGCCGAACTCGTGGGATCCGAGATCGCCGCGCAGTTGCGAGATGTCTCGCTTGCTATTTTCGCCAAAGCTCGCGAGCTCGCTGCCGGGCGCGGACTCGTGCTCGCCGACACAAAGTTCGAATTCGGACGCGACCCCGAAACCGGCGAGCTAGTGCTCGCCGACGAGGTGCTCACGAGCGATTCAAGCCGGTATTGGGATATGGCAGCATACGAGTCGGGATCCACACCCGCCGAAAAGATGGCGAGTTTCGACAAGCAGATCGTGCGCGACTGGCTGGCCGCAAATTGGGACAAGACCGGGCAACCGCCGGTGTTGCCCCGCGAGATCGTGGATCGTACATTCGCACGCTACGCGGAGCTCTACACGCGGCTCACCGGCTGGGCGCCACCAGTGGCCCCGCTCCAGCTTTCCTCTTGGTAGGCAGCCGACACCCTCGTCTGCGAGCTCTCTCCGCTACAAGTGGGCAGTAAACGTCGCAAGTTCCAAATTTTCCGACATCTACTGCCCATTTAAAAACCTCCGAGCTCGCGGATGCCTAGTGGTGACTTTTTTCATACTTCCATTTAGTTGAAACTTAAAGTAACATGGGGTGTAGCAGAAAAGGAAACCACCCCATGAGCACAGAACTTCACACCCACACCCCACAAGACCTCCTCCCCAGGGAGACCAGCATGGGCCCGGTCACTCTCGCAGTGGGAGACCTCGATCGCATGGTCAGCTTCTATCGCGACGGGCTCGGACTGAAGCTTCTCGCTGAGGAAAAGGGCACGGCGACCCTCGGTCGACAAGGCAGGCCGGTACTCGTGCTCGATCAGGACGGAACTCTCTCGCACGCTCCCGCCGGAGCTGCGGGGCTCTACCACACGGCGTTCCTCTTCCCCGAGGCGGCCGAGCTCGCCTCGGTCGTTGCCTCGGTTGCGCGGCAGTATCCCGGCCAGTTTCAGGGATCGAGTGATCACCTGGTCAGCGAGGCCTTTTACTTCGGCGATCCCGAGGGCAACGGCGTCGAACTCTATATTGACCGCCCGCGCGATACCTGGCAGATCAATCCAAACGGCGAGGTGCAGATGGCGACCCTCGCGCTCGATCCGAACGCGTTCCTGCGCACCCACCTCACCGAACAAGGCGCGGAGTCAATTGCCGACACCCCCGCCGAGATCGGCCACGTCCACCTCAAAGTTGGCAATATCGCCGCAGCGCGTGAGTTTTACGTCGAGACCGTTGGCTTCGAGGTGACCTTCGAGTTCGGCTCGCAGGCTCTCTTCGTGTCGGCCGGCGGGTATCACCACCACCTCGGCATGAACACGTGGGAGTCGCGCGGCGCCGGCGAGCGCACCCCAGCACTCGGGCTCGGCGAGGTCACCATCACGCTTCCGGATACGTCAGGTGCGACAGCCACCGACGCACTGGGAGCCCTCAGTGACCGACTCGCAGCACGAGGCATTGCCCGTGAGGGAGAGGGCAAAGAGCTGGTGTTTCTCGACCCGTGGCGCAACCGGGTGCGAGTTCTCGCCGCATAAGCTCGCTCAACAGTGGTCCGGGCGCCTCCGGCACCCTTCCCGGGCTTGTAGACTGGGGAAGGGTGCGCACGCACCCAATCCACTGTCGAGACGCGAAGACGGAGGCCCCGGTGCCCACGATTGTTGTTAATGTGATGCCGAAGGCCGAGCTGCTTGACCCGCAGGGCAAGGCGACCTCGGGGGCGTTGAAGCGCCTCGGACACGGGAAAATTCACGATGTGCGCATCGGCAAGCGGTTCGAGCTCGTCGTTGACGGCCCCATCACCGACGAGGTGCGAGATGAAGTGCGTGAGCTCGCTGAGCACGTGCTCTCAAACTCCGTCATCGAAGATGTGGTGAACATTGACTTTGGTGACGCTGAAGAGGCGGCCCAGTAATGGCGCCTCGGTTCGGCGTCGTCACCTTCCCCGGCTCACTTGACGATCGTGACGCCCAGCGCGCCATCCGCCTCGCTGGCGCCGAGGCTGTAGCTCTCTGGCACGGCGACCACGACCTGCGCCAGGTTGACGCAATCGTGCTACCGGGCGGGTTCAGCTACGGCGACTACCTGCGACCCGGCGCAATTGCCGCAATCTCTCCGATTATGGCCGAGGTCATCGACGCGGCGAACGCGGGCATGCCTGTGCTCGGCATCTGCAACGGTTTCCAGGTGCTGGTCGAGGCGCATCTGCTCCCGGGCGGTTTGATCCGGAACGCGCATCAGCAGTTCATCCGCCGCGACCAGAAACTCGTCGTTGAAAATGCAGAGACTGCGTGGACGAACGAGTTTAAGGTGGGCGAGGAGATTGTCATTCCGCTTAAGAACGGCGACGGCGGGTACATCGCGAACGACGAGACACTGAAGCGACTCGAGGGCGAAGGTCTCATCGCATTCCGGTATTCCGGGATCAACCCGAATGGTTCGCTCAACGAGATTGCCGGACTGACGAACGAGCGGGGCAACGTCGTCGGCCTCATGCCGCACCCTGAGCATGCGGTTGAACCGGGTTTTGGCCCCGACACGCCAGATGCCATGCGCTCGGGACTCGACGGGCTGCGATTCTTCACGAGCGCGATCCGCTCACTCGCCGCGCGCGTGTAAGAAGGGTCACGTAGAG
Organism: Leucobacter shiyiweii; assembly: GCF_052446065.1. Classification (GTDB taxonomy): domain Bacteria; phylum Actinomycetota; class Actinomycetes; order Actinomycetales; family Microbacteriaceae; genus Leucobacter. The sequence goes on from NZ_CM127080.1 coordinate 1,910,526, forward strand.
GCGCACGCGAGCGCTGATTCGGATCTCTCCGACCGCCGCACCGCCTGCTGCACACTTCCCAGCGCACACCTCTGACTGCACACCTCCGACCCGATCATCGAGTGGACAAAAAAGCGAGCTTGCGAAATGCGCAAGCTCGCTTTTTTCCGCCTCAGCGGCTCGAGTTTAGGGCCACCCCGGCAGGGCTCTGAGCCGCCTCTCGAAGCGGTCGTGCCTACTGACCGCGCAGAACCGAAAAATCGGGCTGCCCGTCAGGCCCGACCGGCAGGGGGCGTCCGTCGGGAAACGTTGGCCACGGCAAGAGCTGCCCCGGCTGCGCGTCCGCCAGCGCGGGGCGCTGATCCACCGATGCGGGCGCGCTCTGGACAGGGGCCGACGCCTGCTGCGCGGCGACCTGGGCCCGCCGTGCCCCACGCGCGGCCTCCCGCTCACTCGCGCCGTACGACCAGCGCAGGAGGAGGGTAATCGCCAGGCCGAGCGCAGTCAGCAGCAGCGATGCCACAGCGATGCGCCAATAGAGATCAGGCACGATCACGTCAAACACCTCGATCGCCACCGGCGCGGTAAAGAGAATTCCGGCGACCACGGCGAGCACACTCGTCACGAACGCGAAGCGCACAAGCGGCTCCGGGCGCCCATTGCCCATCGAAATCAGCAGCTGGCAGCAGCCGATAACCGCGCGAACGACCGCGATGACGAGCACCGACTTCCAGAAGATATCCCAGCCCAACCAGAATCCAAAGGGAGTCATCCAGGTGACGATCAGCAGCAGCGCAAGGATGTAGGAGTTCGCGATCAGTGCGACCGGCGCATACCAGTCGCTGCGCAAGTCGCGGCGGGTGTCGATGGCGGTGAGTAGAACGAAAATCGCGAAGACGACGAAGGTCGCGAAGACCCGCTCGAACTTGCCCTCAAAATCGCCGATAAAGAGCAGAGAGATTGAGGCGATCGACAGCGCAGCGAGCAGGATGATGCTTACCTTCAGAAAAGTAGAGAGCTTACGGTGCTGCCCCGTCGCGGCAGCCGAATAAGGCTGCGCGGCGCCCGCTCCCGGGGCGGCCAGGTGAGGCGGCAGTTCAGTGGTCGGCTGCTCGGCCGCTGGCTGGGGGTGGATCGGCGTAGTCATACCCCCAGTCTTGTGGGTGCGCCTGTGAAACGCCAGCACTCAGCGCCGGCAACACGATATGCGTCGCGCCACCAGTGAGCGTGCCGGGCGATGTGCGATCCAGGCACCGTCGCGCAAAGGTAGGCTAGAGGGGTGACTGACACCACCTCTGCAGCGCCCGTCGAACCCCGCCCCGACACCGTCTCTGACGCCCGCGAGACGCCTGATCGCGAGCAGCCCTTCGAGGCCCTCGGCCTGAAGGCCGACGAATACGCCGAGATCCGCCAGATTCTGGGCCGCCGCCCCACCTCAGGCGAGCTCGCCATGTACTCGGTCATGTGGTCCGAACACTGCTCATACAAGTCGTCGAAGATGTACCTGCGCCAGTTCGGCCAGAAAGTCAACGACAAGATGCGTGAGCGTCTACTGGTCGGTATGGGCGAGAACGCCGGGGTGATAGACGTCGGCGAGGGTTGGGCAGTCACCTTCAAGGTCGAAAGCCACAACCATCCGTCGTACATCGAGCCGTTCCAGGGCGCGGCGACCGGCGTAGGTGGCATCATCCGCGACATCATCTCGATGGGCGCCCGTCCGGTTGCCGTCATGGATCAACTGCGCTTCGGCGACATCGACCACCCAGATACCGCGCGCGTCGTGCACGGCGTCGTCTCAGGCATTTCCTCCTACGCGAACTGCTTGGGATTGCCAAACATCGGCGGCGAGACCGTGTTTGACGGGGTATACCAGGCCAACCCGCTGGTCAATGCGCTCGGCGTGGGCGTGCTCAGGCACGAAGACCTCCACACCGCCAACGCCTCGGGCCTAGGCAACAAGGTCGTGCTCTTCGGCGCCCGCACCGGTGGCGACGGCATCGGTGGCGCCTCGATCCTCGCCTCCGACAGCTTCAGTGAGGGCGGCCCGACCAAGCGTCCGGCCGTGCAGGTCGGCGACCCGTTTGCTGAGAAAGTGCTCATCGAATGCTGCCTCGAGCTCTTCGCTGGTGAACTTGTTGAGGGTATCCAGGATCTTGGCGCAGCCGGCATCTCGTGTGCGACCTCCGAGCTCGCCGCGAACGGCGACGGTGGCATGTTCGTCGAGCTCGACAGCGTGCTGCTGCGCGACCCCACGCTTACCGCGGAGGAGATCCTCATGTCGGAGAGCCAGGAGCGCATGATGGCGATCGTGAAGCCTGAGAAACTCGATGCGTTTCTCGCCGTCACCGCGAAGTGGGACGTCGAGACGAGCGTTCTGGGCGAGGTCACTGACACGAACCGACTCATCATCAACTGGCGCGGCGAAGAGATCGTCAACGTTGACCCCTCCACAGTGGCAGTGGACGGACCGGTCTACGAGCGACCGGTTGCCTACCCTGCGTGGATCGACGCGTTACAGGCCGACTCTGCCTCTCGTCTTCCTCGGGCGGCGAACGCAAATGAGCTGCGCGCGCAGGTCATTGCAGTCGCCGCATCCCCAAATCAGGCGGACGTGTCGTGGATCACGAATCAATACGACAAGTACGTGTTGGGCAACACCGCGCTCTCCTTCCCCGATGGGGCGGGCATGATCCGCGTCGATGAGGAGACCGGGCTCGGCGTCGCGATCGCCACCGACGCGAACGGCCGCTATTGCCAGCTTGACCCCTATGCGGGCGCGCAGCTCGCGCTCGCGGAGGCATACCGTAACGTGGCGACTTCGGGCGCGGTGCCCACGGCGGTAACCGACTGCCTGAATTTTGGGAGCCCCGAGAACCCCGAGGTTATGTGGCAGTTCTCGCGCGCGGTCGAGGGCCTCTCTGATGCCTGCCTGGCACTCGAGGTGCCCGTCACCGGCGGCAACGTCTCCTTTTACAATCAGACCGGTGACGAGCCGATCCACCCCACCCCCGTGGTCGGTGTGCTCGGCATCATCGACGACGTCGCGCGGCGCGTGCCGAGCGGCTGGCAGGATGCGGGCGACCACCTGTACCTTCTTGGCGCGACTCGGGATGAGCTCGACGGGTCGGCCTGGGCCGAGGCGATTCACTCCCACCTCGGCGGCATGCCCCCGCAGGTCGATCTTGCGGGTGAGCGTAACCTCGCGGAATTGTTGCACGCCGCGTCACAGGGAGGGTTGCTGTCTGCCGCGATCGACCTTTCCGACGGCGGGCTCGCTCAGGCCCTGACGGAAGGGTCACTGCGCTTTGGCGTGGGCGTGCGCGTCTGGATTGACGAGATCCTGTCTCGCGACGGCATCGACGCAACCGCAGCGCTCTTCTCCGAATCGCAGGGACGCGTGCTCGTTTCGGTACCGCAGGAAGAAGACGTGAAGTTCCGCGGGTTGTGCGAAGGTCGCGGTTATCCCGCGCTGCGCATCGGCGTTACCGATGCCGTAGGTCAGGCGCTTGAGGTGCAAGATCAGTTCACCATTGCGCTCACTGAGCTCGGTGCCGCACACCGCGACACATTGCCAGCTCGCTTCGGAGCAATCATTGCCGAAGACACTCTCGACCTCCCCGCGGACGCAGCTGCGCGGCGGGCAGCGCGCGGCGGCCTCGGCCGCGGCATCTCGGAGTAGCTGCTCGCACCTCAGTGGCCCCGGGCGCGAGCCCGCGGGCCACTACGAGGCGAGCAGCGGCGCGACCTGCCCAATGATCTCCGCATGGAGCTCGTCTCGTGGGCGGGCTGCGTCGAGCACCAAGAAACGGTCGGGGTCGGCTTTGGCGAGCTCGAGAAAGCCCTCGCGCACCGCGCGGTGAAACTCGGCGGCCTCTGACTCGAGTCGGTCAGCCCGCTCCCCCGTCGCCTCGCGACGATTCTGAGCGAGCTCGGGAGAAACGTCGAGAAGCACGGTGAGTTGCGGCCACAGCCCCCCAGTCGCCCACTCGCTGATACGCCGAACCTCAGCGAGATCCAACGGCCGGCCAGCGCCCTGATAGGCGAGGGACGAATCGATATAGCGGTCCTGCACCACCGCGGCCCCGCGTTCGAGCGCGGGGCGCACGACCTTTGAGACGTGCTGGGCACGATCCGCGGCGTACATCAGCGCCTCGGCACGTTCATCTACGTGGTCGCCATGCAGGAGCAGTTCACGCAGCGCCGCGCCGAGCACGGTGCCGCCGGGCTCGCGAGTCTGAATGACCTCGAGTCCGCGCTCCTCCAACCAACTCGCAAGCAATTCGGCTTGCGTCGTCTTCCCAGCGCCGTCTCCGCCTTCGAGAGTAATGAAGATGCCGCTCACAGCCGGGCTCCTTTGTGAGATGTCGCGATAGTGGATCAAGCCTCCGCGGCGGCGGCCTTCGCGGCCGCGTTCGCTTTGCGGGTTTCGGCGGCCTTCTTCGCAGCGGCCGAACGCACCGGATCCACTGTTTTCTTGGTCGTCGACTTGGCCGCGCTCTTCTTTGCGGGAGCCTTTTTCGCGGGAGTCTTCTTAACCGCAGCCTTCTTCGCAGGGGCTTTGCGTTTCACTGGCCCCTTCGCACGCTTGATCGCAAGCAGTTCGACGGCACGCTCAAAATTGATGTCCTCCACGCTGTCACCGCGGGGAATTGTGGCGTTCGTCTCGCCGTCGGTGACGTACGGGCCGAATCGGCCATCCTTGACCTTGATTGGCTTTCCGCTTACCGGGTCAGCTTCGAACTCTTTGAGTGCACTGGAGGCGCGTCGAGCCCCATACTTCGGCTGCGCGAAGAGTTCAAGAGCTCCGGCCAGGTCGACTGAGAATATCTCGTCTTCGTTGGTAAGCGAGCGAGTATCGGTACCCTTCTTCAGATATGGCCCGTAGCGACCATTCTGTGCCGTGATCTCAGCACCGGATTCCGCATCGACACCTACGACGCGGGGCAGACCAATGAGTGAGACTGCCGTGTCGAGGTCGATCGTAGCTGGGTCCATACTCTTAAACAGAGAAGCGGTGCGGGGCTTTTCACCCTTCGGGAGCTCTTCACCTTCGTCTGGGAGCTCGGTCACATACGGCCCGAAACGGCCGTTCTTCGCAATGATGCGCTTGCCCGTCTCAGGGTGGAGCCCCACCACGCGGTCTTCTGCGGGCTCGGCATCCGCGAGCTCGTGAGCCCGCGCAGTCGTGAGTTCATCGGGCGCGAGACCATCGGGAATGTTCACGCTACGCGGTTTGAGTGCCCCGTCTTCTCCCACTTCGCACTTGTCGTCGAAAACTTCGAGGTAGGGACCATACTTACCGTTTCGCAGCGAGATCGCGTCGTCGATACGGATCGTGTTAATTGCCCGCGCATCGATCTCACCCAGGTTATCAACTACGCCGCGGAGGCCAGGGTGATCTCCATGGCCGTGGTAGAACTCCTTCAGCCAGGTGCTTCGGTCGGCCTCACCCGCCGCGATTCGGTCGAGGTCGCTTTCCATCTCGGCGGTGAAGTCGTAGTCCACGAGGGCTGAGAAGTGCTCCTCGAGGAGACGCACGACCGAGAAGGCGATCCAACTGGGAACGAGCGCCTGTCCCTTTTTCGTCACGTACCCTCGGTCACTGATGGTGCTGATGATAGCGGCGTAGGTCGAGGGCCGACCGATGCCGAGCTCTTCCAGTCTCTTGGTGAGGCTCGCCTCGGTGAAGCGAGGTGGCGGGCTGGTCTCATGGCCCTTTGCCACGGGGCTGGTGACCTGAAGCACTTGTTGCTCCGCGAGTTGCGGGAGCGCCACATTCTTCTCCGTCTCGCCGCGCTTCTCATCGCGTCCTTCTTCGTAGGCGAGAAGAAATCCGGGGAAGGTGATGACGGTGCCGCTGGCGGTGAACTCGGCCTCGGTTGGCGAGGATTGGCCTGCTTCGTCAAGAGTCACGCTCAACGTCACCGTGTCGGTGGATCCCTTCGCGTCTGCCATCTGACTTGCAACCGTGCGCTTCCAAATCAGGTCGTACAGCGCGAACTCACCCTGGGTGAGCTTGCTCTTCAGATCGCTGGGGCGCTGAAAATGGTCACCTGCGGGGCGGATAGCTTCGTGCGCTTCCTGTGCCCCCTTCGCCTTTCCTGCGTATACGCGTGGGGCCTCTGGAACGGTCTGTGCGCCGTAGAGTTCTGCCGCCTGGGTGCGGGCCGCTGAAATGGCCTGCTTCGACAGCGTGGGCGAATCCGTTCGCATATAAGTGATGTGGCCGTTCTCGTACAACGACTGGGCGAACGACATCGTCTGACGCGAGCTATAGCGAAGCTTTCGCGATGCCTCCTGCTGCAAGGTCGACGTGGTGAATGGCGGTGCGGGCCGTCGGGTGTGCGGTTTGGTGTCGATCGAGACGACGCGTGCCTCGGACCCCGCAGCCAGGAGAGCTTGGAGCCGCTCGGCGCGTTCCTGTTGGAGCAGGACCACTCCAGCTGACTGTGCTTTCGCCTTCAACTCACCGGCATCGGTGAAGTCGCCTCCGGTGGCGAGCCGCAACTTGTCGAGCCTCACCAACTTTGCCTCGAAATCAGTCGCGTCGGGCGCACCTTCGGCGGGCTGGAATGTTGCCGTCAGGTCCCAGTACGACGCCGAAACAAATGCTCGACGCTCCCGTTCCCGGTCCACAACGAGTCGCGTAGCAGCAGATTGCACTCGACCGGCGGAAAGCTTCGGAGCGACCTTACGCCACAACACAGGCGAGATATCGTACCCGTAGAGGCGATCTAGAATGCGACGCGTCTCCTGCGCGTCAACCAGCGCCAGGTCGATGTCGCGGGTATTCGCCTTGGCCTGCTCGATCGCTTCCTTGGTGATCTCATGAAAGACCATCCGCCGAACGGGGACCTTGGGGCTCAAAACCTCAAGCAGGTGCCACGCGATGGCCTCACCTTCGCGGTCCTCATCCGTTGCGAGCCAGAGCTCGTCCGCTCCCTTCAGTGCGCGCTTCAGCTCACTCACCGTCTTCTTCTTATTCGCATTCACGACGTAGTACGGCGCGAAACCGTTTTCCACATCAACCGCGAATTTGCCGAACGGTCCCTTTTTGAGTTCGACCGGCAGCTCTGAGGGTTCGGCAAGGTCTCTGATGTGACCAACTGAGGCAATCACCTCGTAGCCATCACCGAGGTACCCGCCAATAGTCTTTGCCTTGGTGGGAGACTCGACTATCACGAGCTTCTTGGCCGTCACGGCGCTCCTTTATTCATGCGTAGGTTTCTGTGCGCCCACAGCTTTCGGGGCTCACGCAAGAGGGTTCTGCTTCGACACGATACACACCAAAGGGTGAAAGTTCGGCCAGTCAGGCTCCGCCACGCAGTCTTCCTCGCGTAAACAGGCGCTCTTCACTCTCCCTTACTCTATGCCCGCTGGCCCGGCGCGGGTGCGGATCACGACCACCCCGAGCGCTGTACGGGCCTCCGCGACCACTGTCGCCACGCCCGTAGTGACGTCTATTGTGCATTCCGCGAGCGAGACTGAGGCCGCCGACGCGACCTCCGTTGCAAGTGCGCACGGATCTGCTGCGATCCACCCGCCCGCTGCATCGGCAGCGGCTAGCACGGCCGAGTCAGCCGCGGCTGCGAGTCGATGGCGTGTGTCAAGTGCAGCGGCCCCAGCGATCACCGGAAGGCCGAGTGCCAGTGAGGTGGCAGCGCAGGCGATGAGTAGTGGGGCGCTCAACGCACGTCTCGCCGCGTATCTGAGATCTCCGCGGGCCCTTCCGCGCTTCGCGCAGCACAGCCTGAGGCAGAGATCTGCAGCGCGGAGAGCAGGCCGACCGCCGGCTGTGCACTCAGCGCAACACAGTGCAGTGATCCGCGAACCTGGCGAGTCACATTGACCGTGACACCGGGCAGCAGCTGCGACAGCCGCACTGCCGCTGTCGCAGAATCCCCCCGGGCTTCGAGCCTGGCCACATCGCCTGCAGCGGAGGTCAAAGTCAGTTGCTGAGCCGCGAGCAGGATCGACCCGATGATGAGCACAAGTACGATCAGTGCGGCCGGCAAGACTACCGCGAACTCCGCGGTCACAGCGCCACGGTCGGAGTCACTGGCACGGTTAACCGGCAGCACTCGCTCTCGCACGCCTTACCCCGCCGAGCCGAGTGCGTTCTGAACGAGATCAACCAGCATGGCGCGAATCTCGCCCGAACGCATGATCGCTACGAGAAGCCCAGCAAAAGCTACCGCCGCCATGATGACAATCGCGTATTCGGCAGTCACCGCACCGCGGTCACTGCGCGCCAGTGCCTCCCTGCGCCACTGCGCCATCCGCGAGCGCGTGGTGCCCAGCAGCCTACGTCGCCGGGGCTGACGATGAGTCCAACCGGCATGCACCCAGTGCGAGGGTTTCGCCGGGTCAAGCTCGGAACCAGATTGCGCACTACTCCGTGCGTTTTGCGTCGCCGCCGAATTGTCAACCACGAGGGTGAGTGAAGTGCTCATACTGCTACCTTTCATCGGGCACGGCCCCGGCAATTGCCGGTATATCCATCGTGTCTCGGGACTCCCCAATGGCGTGCGCGGATCGAGCCGATAGCCCGAAACTGTGGACAAGGCGAGGATCTACGGTCGCTGTGCGCGAGGATTGACCGGGCCGGTTAGCGCGTTACTCCCCCCAACACGGAGAGCAGCACGGGTGTCACCCCGAGGAGCACAAACGACGGCAGCACACATATCGCGAGCGGAAGAAGGACGTGCACCCCTAGCCGCTCAGCCGCGCGCTCCAAATCCGACTGCGCTCGCCCTCGCGCGGCTTCCGCCTCCGCCAGCAACAGAGGCCCGACTGGGGTACCGAGCGTCGCGGCCGCGCTGCACACAGCAACAACCGGACCATCTCGTCGAAGCCTGTCGAGTTGTACCCACTCCGCGCTCGCCGCGTCCGCACAATCCGCCACACGTCGAAGCGCGACCCCGGGCGGGGCGCCTCCTCCGAGTGCAATCCAGGCGAGCTCGCATTCGAGCCCAGCGACGTAGTCGACTCGCTCGAGCCGAGTGACGATCGCCCGCGCCCACCAGACGCCCAGCGCGAGCAGTCCCAGACCGAGAGCTATGAGAATTGCACCCGATGGACTCAGCAGGACAGGTAGTGGATCGAAACCGAGCAGAGCACCTGTGGCCAACGCGACAAGCGGGAGCGCGGCGACAAGCCGAATTGTCGATCGCGGCCCAGCAAGCAACACTGCTCGCCGCTCGGCTAGCCGGTCGAGGGAGCGCAGGGCCTCGGCGAGCCGCTCAAGAACCGCCGCGAAGGGTGCGCCACTCTCTTCTGCCAGACGCCAGGCCGCCAGCACCACTCGCCATTCAGGGCCTTCAGGTTTAGGCGGTCGGATGCCATCTGCGGCGAGCACCGCCCACACACGACTGCTTGGCACTCCGCCGCGCAACAGGGAAGCCGCCTGCCCGAGCACGCTCGCCGCAGAAAGCTGTCCCGCAGCTCCTGCAGCGGCCTGTGTGCCTCTGACAGATGTGCTCGGGGTCTTGTACCTGTCGCGGCAGAGCACCCTGCGACGCAAGCGCATGCCCGCCTCAAGCAGGCGGGTCAGCTTCACCGGGGCTCCGTGGCTCAGAGATATCTACGACAGTAAGCAGTCCCTCGCGCACCACGAAGCGGCCGATCGCTGCAACGCGGTGCGTTCCCTCCTGACAACGCTCGACGTGCACAACAGCATGCAATGCTGAGGCCGCCTGCCTGGCGAGCGACTCTGGGCTCAACGACGCAAGCGCACCCAATGCCTCCAGCCGTGACGGCACGTCTGCAAGCCGGCTCGCGTGCAGGGTGCCTGCCCCTCCATCGTGTCCGGTATTGAACGCGGCAAGTAGCGTCGCAACTTCGGCGCCCCGACATTCACCCAGCACCAGCCGATCAGGCCGCATCCGAAGCGACTCCCGAAGGAGGCGTTCGAGGGAAAATTCCCCCACACCCTCCGCATTTGATTGCCGAGCTTCGAGCGAGACATGGTGAGGGTGCCGAAGCCTCAACTCGACGAGGTCTTCGATCGTCACGATGCGCTCGTGAGCGGGAGCGAGATCGAGCAGCGCCCCCAAAACCGTCGTCTTCCCGCTCCCCGTCCCGCCCGTGATGAGCAGATTCTTTCGATGGCAGACCGCGAGTCGCAGCCACCGATCATGCGCATCTGAACACAAGCCGCCCCGCACGAGTGCGTCGAAGCTGAGCGGCTCCAGCCGTGGCACGCGAACCGAGACCGCAGCTCCGTGAGCCGACACTGGCGGCAAGACCGCATGCACCCTGATTCCGTCGCCGAGACGCACGTTCGCGACCGGATTCATCTCGTCGAGATGTCGACCCCCGGCTGCGATCAGCGCCACGGCGAGTCGTCTCACGGTGTCGGGCGCAACCTGCCAACTCTCCACCCGCTGCAGCGCTCCGCCCGCATCTACCCAGAGTCGCCCGACCCCCGCGGACACCTGGATGAGTATGTCTCGAAGCTCCGGCTCATCGATGAGAGGGAGCAGCCCTCCGAACGCCCTCCGCGCCTCGAGCGAGAGCGCGGCGGATCTTCCCGACGGACGTTCGGGCGGCGGTCGAATGGGCGAAGCTGGGGCACGTGTGTCACTCAAGGCTGGCATTGTCTCAGCCAAGCGGTTCCAGGGACGCTTCCGTCTCCCAGATGAGAATCTGTGGAAAAGCCAGGGAGCTGTGCGCGAAGTTCTGACCGGTGAGCGGATGATACGCGCACTCAGTCGGGTCTGAGCGGAGCTAAACCGACCTCGGCAAGTTGCCACGATAAGAAATATATTTTAAGCTTTCGAGCACACGCACACCGGTGTGCGCTACGCACAGGGACGTGCAGGATCAGACAGACAGGATGACTGCTTCATGACCGACATGACCGACCACGGCAAGATCGAAAGCCATTCACTCAGCGTTGAGACGTATCCGCCGAGCATCGAATTCAAGTCTCAGGCCAATCTGAATGATCCATCGATCTATTGGAAAGCGGCCGAAGACCCTGAGGCATACTGGGCCGAGCAGGCACGCACACTGCAATGGACGAAGCCCTTCACGGAAGCACTCGACTGGTCAAATCCCCCTTTCGCGCAGTGGTTCGCTGACGGTGAATTAAATGTCACCGCGAACTGTCTCGACCGCCACGTCGCGAATGGGCTGGGTGACCGGGTTGCGATCCATTTTGAGGGTGAACCGGGCGACACCCGAACGATTACCTATGGGGAGCTCACGCACGAGGTGAAGCGCGCCGCGAACATGCTTACAGCGCTGGGTGTCGCGCCGGGCGACCGCGTCGCCATCTACATGCCCATGATTCCGGAAACGGTCATTGCCATGCTCGCGGTCGCGCGTCTCGGTGCGGCACACTCCGTCGTGTTTGGCGGGTTCAGTGCGGAAAGCCTGCGGTCGCGCATCGATGACGCGCAGGCTGAACTCATCATCACCGCCGATGGTGGCTACCGCAAGGGCCGAGTTTCAGCTCTCAAGCCCACGGTCGACGATGCTCTTGCGCTCCCGGGCGACGGCCGGCCACTCTCAGTTCACAAGGTGCTCGTGGTCCAGCGGACGAGCAACGATATTGACATGGTCGCGGGTCGGGACCTGTGGTGGCACGAAGAGATCACCGCGTACGAGGGGGAACATGAGCCCCAGGGTTTCCCCGCCGAGAATCCTCTTTTTATTCTCTACACCTCGGGCACCACGGGCAAACCGAAAGGCATCCTGCACACCTCAGGTGGTTACCTCACCCAGACAAGCACAACCCATCGGGACGTGTTCGATCTGAAGCCAGAGTCCGACGTGTACTGGTGCACCGCTGACGTCGGGTGGATCACCGGCCACAGCTATGTGGTCTACGCGCCACTCGCGAACGGCGCTACCCAAGTGATTTACGAGGGCACCCCAGACACCCCCGACTGGGGTCGCTGGTGGGAGATTGTGCAGAAGTACCGCGTCAGCATTTTGTACACCGCGCCCACCGCGATCCGCTCGTTCATGAAGGTCGGCCGCCAGGTTCCCGAGCAGTACGACCTCTCGAGCATTCGCGTGCTCGGAAGCGTCGGTGAGCCGATCAACCCCGAAGCGTGGCGCTGGTACCACGAGGTCATCGGCGGCGGGAAAGCTCCGATTGTCGATACCTGGTGGCAGACCGAGACCGGGGCCATCATGATCGCCCAACTCCCCGGACTCACCGCAGCGAAGCCGGGGAGCGCGCAGGTTCCACAGCCGGGCATCTCGATCGATGTCGTCGACGACGCGGGAAACCGAGTGGATCGCGGCCAAGGCGGGCTGCTCTCCGTTGCTCGCCCGTGGCCGAGCATGGTGCGCACCATTTGGGGAGATCCCGATCGCTTCGTCGATACCTACTGGTCGAAGTTCGATGATCGCTACTTCGCTGGCGACGGCGCTCGGGTGGACGAGGACGGTGACCTCTGGCTCCTCGGCCGCGTCGACGACGTCATGAACGTGTCGGGACATCGACTCTCGACCGCCGAGATCGAGTCGGCGCTAGTCGAGCATCACGCGGTCGCCGAGGCGGCCGTTGTGGGTGCCGATGATGAGACGACTGGCCAGGCTGTTGTGGCATTTGTGATTTTGAAATCACAGCAGCAGCTTCTGACCGAAGAGGATGCGGAGGCCGTTCTGAAGAAGCACGTCGCGGGAGCCATCGGTGCGATCGCCCGCCCGCGTCAGGTCTTCGTCGTGAACGAGCTTCCGAAGACTCGCTCGGGCAAGATCATGCGACGCCTCCTCAAAGATGCGGCCGAAGGTCGCGACATCGGTGACACGACCACGCTCGCCGATACCTCAGTGATGCAGGTCATTTCACAGCGAGTGCGCAGCGAGCAAGCGGCCCTGTAGCCGCGCGCAAAAACGGGGGTGGATCACGCTGCGTGATCCACCCCCGTTTTTGCGTTCAAGAACTAGTCTGCAACCTCGAACACAAACTCAATCTCGACCGGCGCATCGAGGGGCAGAACCGCCACTCCCACGGCAGATCGCACATGGATACCGATGTCCCCGAATACGCGGCCCAGAAACACGGAAGCCCCATTTGCGACCGCCGGTTGCGCGGTGAAGGAGGGGTCCGAGGCCACAAAGGCCGTAACCTTCACCACCTGGGTGATCTTGTCGAGTGAACCCAACACGCCACGCGCGGCGGCGAGCCCGTTGAGTGCGCACTGACGAGCAAGGTCTTCGGCCTGCTCTGCCGAGACCAAACCCTCGCCGTCGCCGACTTTACCGGTCGCGGGCAACGTCCCGTCGACGAACGGAAGCTGGCCGCTCGTGTAGACCAAGTTGCCACGGCGCAACGCGGGTACATACGCGGCTACGGGAGCTGCAACTGACGGTACTTCGTAGCCGAGTTCGCGAAGACGATCTTCAATAACGGACAAGGATCAGGCCTTTCTCTTCATATACGCAACGTTTCCGCCGGCAGGACCAGCGATAATCTGCACCAGTTCCCAGCCCTGCCCACCCCAGTTGTTGAGAATCTGCGCTTCGTTATGAAGCAGCAATGGGGTGACGAAATACTCCCAACGCTGCGGTTCGGTTTCTTGGATTTCGCTCAAGGTGTCCTCCTGTATATCTGATGCCGGTGACGCCTGGCGCTCGGCACCTGTGGGGCTATCGCGCACGTATTATCAGGTGCGTCGCATACGATTTATCCTATGGCCTCCCAGTCACCTCAATCATCGCGCGCAAAGCGCAGCAACGTGCGCACCGCGAAACCCCGTACTGCCGGTGGTGCGCTTGGCGGAATCCTCGGCACCATCGTCATGAGCGTAGTTGCCGGCATCCTCCTCACGGCTGCCGTCACTCCCGTCGTTGCACTGAGCGGTGCGGCGGCCAGCTCGGCGATCAGCATCTTCGAAGAGCTCCCGAACCACCTGAATCCCGGGCGTTTGGCGCTTCCGTCGACCATCTACGCAACGCAGTCGGACGGCACCCCGGTCGAGATCGCGACGTTCTACGCGCAGGACCGAGAAATGGTGGGTTGGGATCAGATCTCTCAGCACGTGAAAGATGCGGCGGTCGCTGAGGAAGATCCCCGGTTCTATACACATGGTGGCGTTGACGTACTGGCAACCAGCCGTGCAGTCCTGCAAAACGTGGCGGGCCAAGGATTTTCTGGAGCCTCGACCATCACGATGCAGTATGTGCGCAACGTTCTGATTCAGGAGGCGGAGGCGATCTCCGATCCAGAAGAGAGCAAGCTCGCATACGAGGCTGCAATGAAGCAGTCGATCGACCGCAAGCTGCAAGAAATGCGCTACGCAGTGAGCCTCGAAAAGGTGTACTCGAAAGACGAAATCTTGCTGGGCTACCTCAACATTGCCCTGTTCGGCCGTCAGATCTACGGCATCGAGTCCGCGGCTCATTATTACTACGCTAAACCGGCCTCCGAACTGACCATCGCAGAGAGTGCGAGCCTCGTAGCCATCGTGAACAACCCGTCGCGCTACCAGATCGATATCGCTGAAAACATCCCGGCGAATCAGGAGCGCCGCGACAAGATCATCGGCTCAATGCTGCGTGAAGGCCGCATCACTCAGGCACAGCACGATGAGGCCGTTGCTACCGAGGTGACCCCGGTCATCACACCGCGCGTTTCAGGGTGCGCCGTCGCCGAGAACATCGGGCTCGGCCACTTCTGCAACTACGTGCAGCTCTATATTCAGAACGACCCGAGCTTTGGCAGCACCGGGGAAGAGCGCAACTTCAACTTCCTGCGCGGCGGCTACAAGATCATGACCACGATTGACCTCGATATGCAGGCCGCCGGACTAGCGGCAGTGCAGTCGGTGGTTCCAGCCCAGATGGACGGCATCGACGTCGGTTCGGCGAGTTCAAGCGTAGAGGTCGGCACCGGTCGCGTGCTTGCGATGGTGCAGAACCGACCGTTCAGCAACGATCCGGCTGTGCTCGAAGCAAATCCCGGTTATACCAGCATTAATTACAACACCGATTTCGAGTACGGCGGATCGAGCGGCTTCCAGGTCGGGTCGACCTTTAAGCCCATCACCTTGGCCGAGTGGCTCCGCACCGGGCACTCGGTACGCGAAATCGTCAACGCAAACGGCCGCACGGTGCAAGAGAGCACCTTCCGCGCCTCGTGCTTGGGGGGTATCTACGGCTCCGGTAGCTTCACCTTTCAAAACGATCAGGGAACCCAACGGGGTAATCAGTCAGTTCTGAATGTCATTGCCCAGTCCATTAACGGCGGCATCGTGACAATGCAGCAAAAGATGGATCTGTGTGACACGTTCGAGACTGCGAAGAATTTGGGCATCCACCGCGCAAGCCCGCAGACCCTGCCTGGCCTGACGAACACCGGCACGACCGATCTCACCATCGTTCCTTCAAACGTCTACGGCGGCATCGACGAGATCGCGCCGATCACCATGGCGGGCGCATTCGCGGCATTTGCTGGCGGCGGCCAGGTCTGCACCCCCGTGCCGATTGATTCGATTACCGGCCCAGAGGGCGAAGAGGTGACCTTCACCAAGAGCAAGTGCCAGAGCGGCATCTCCCCCGAGGTGGCGGCCGGCGTGGCGTATGCGCTCGAGTACACGGTGAATAGTGGCCTCGCCACACACGCACGCTCGGCGATTGGCGTTCCCCACCTCGCAAAAACCGGCACGACCGACGACGTGGTCGATAACTGGACCGTCGGCGCGAGCACTCGGGTGGCTACCGCCACATGGGTGGGCAACGTCACCGGTAAAGTTTCGACGATGTTGTTCGGGCGATTCACTGGAATCATGGTCGCCGACCAGAGCATCTGGCCAGCAATCATGAACGTGGCGGACTCTAAGTACGGCGGGGAGGCGTTCCCGGCTCCCCCGCAGACGGCACTCAAGGTCTCAACCTCACAGATCCCCGATGTGCGGGGAAAGACCTTCGAGGAGGCGACGCAGTTACTCACGGCGGCCGGGTTCGAGGTGACCGATGGCGGCGAACAAGACTCATCTGTTCCCGCTGGCTTCGTTTCCGCAACAAACCCCGATGGTGGGACTGAAACGATCGCGGGTTCTGCGGTGACCGTATACCGGAGCAATGGAAGCATGTCGACCGTTCCTGAAATCGCCGCCGGAAGTACGGGCGACGCGGCGAGAGCCACCCTGCAAGCTGCCGGTTTCTCGGATGTCTCCGTGCGCTGCGATGCTGGTAATACCGGCAACCCGGGCAGTAAACCTTTCGTCTCGGTTGATCCGGGCGTGGGCACCGAAGCGAAGCGCGACAACCAAGTGCGCATTACGGTCGACTGTTCATGACGTGTCGTCGCGCTGGCGGGTCCGACACCCACCTCAGAACGCGTCAGCCCGCGGGCGGAGGTGGCAGCAAAGCCGTCGCTGCCATTGGTCTGGCCGTTGGTTCGGTTGCCCTCTGGGCGACCGCTGTCGAACCGCAGCTCTTCACCCTGAGACGTCACTCGGTTGCGCTCCTCCCCGCCGGGCATGCGCCGCTTCGCGTGTTGCAGCTTTCTGACCTGCACCTCGCGCCCTGGCAACATCGGAAAATCGGCTGGGTGCGGAGTCTCGCCGAGTTGCGACCCGATCTTGTAGTACTCACGGGCGATCAGATGGGCCACCGGTCAGCACGGAAGCCCCTGCTCCATGCTCTGCAGACGTTCGCCGAGGCGGGCATCCCTGGTGTGTTCGTGCATGGTTCAAACGACTACTACAGTCCGGTGATCAAGAACCCGCTGAACTATCTTCGGGAGCCGAGTCGCAAGGGATCACGCCGCCCAGACATCGACACCGCCGCTCTGACTCGCGGGCTGACCGACGACCTGGGGTTCTCAGACCTCAACAACGCGGCTACGAAGCTCATCTTGCGCGGTACCTCGCTCGAAATTTTCGGACTCGGCGATCCGCACATTCGCTACAACGATGCGGTGAAAATGCGGGAGTCGCTTGCTGCCGCGCGTAGCGAGAGTTCGACTGCAGCCGACGAAGCGAGTTCCGGGTCACCGAATCACCCTCCGCGGCTCGGAGTTGTACATGCGCCTTACCAGGGCGCACTTAACGACTTGCTCGACGTGGGTGCAGACTTCATCTTCGCGGGACACACGCACGGCGGCCAGGTGCGCGTGCCCGGGGTGGGCGCACTCACCGCGAACTGCGACCTACCCACCGAGCAGGCCCGCGGCCTCAGCGTCTGGTACGACGCGGAGCGCGCGGCTTTCCTCAATGTGAGTGCCGGTCTTGGTGCGTCAATCTATGCCCCAATTCGCTTCGCATGCCGCCCGGAGGCATCACTCATCACACTGGAAGCCGTGCGCGACTAGCGTTTCGTAGCAGCAGTGGCGTCGCGCGACCTGAAGTGGTCGTGAGTGGTCTCTTCCCGGCTGGGATAGCGACCGCCCACGCCCACTCAGGATCAGGACCGAGGTGCTCCTTAGGAGGCGAGGAGCTTCTTCGCGACAAGCTCTGCAATCTGCACCGCGTTTAGCGCGGCACCCTTGCGCAGGTTGTCGTTCGAGAGGAAGAGCGCGATCCCCCGCCCTTCCGGCGCTGACTGATCTTCGCGAATGCGACCCACAAAACTCGGATCCTGACCAGCGGCCTCAAGCGGTGTGGGAACGTCGCTGAGCGCGACTCCAGGCGCTGTGGCAAGCACCTCAGTCGCGCGAGCGGCCGAGAGCGGGCGCGCGAATTCTGCGTTCACTGCAAGCGAATGCCCGGTGAAGACCGGCACTCGCACGCAGGTGCCAGCCACCCTAAGATCAGGCAGCTCGAGGATCTTGCGACTCTCGTTACGGAGCTTCTTTTCTTCGTCGGTCTCGCCCTGGCCGTCGTCGACAATCGATCCCGCGAGTGGCACCACGTCGAATGCGATGTGCTTCGCGTAGATCGTGGGCTCTGGCATCGTCACCGCACGTCCATCGTGCACGAGGCTTTCGATTCCTCCAGCTTCAACCGCAGCGGTGATCTGCCCGGCGAGTTCCTTCGCGCCGGCAAGACCTGATCCCGAGACAGCCTGAAAAGTGGTCACGACCAATCGTTCCAACCCAGCCTCGGCATCAAGCGCCTTGAGCACCGGCATTGCCGCCATGGTGGTGCAGTTCGGGTTAGCGATAATGCGCTTCGCGCCCGGGGCAAGCGCCTCGTCGATCGCGTGAGGGTTCACTTCGCTCACCACAAGCGGCACCGACGGATCGAGTCGCCACGCGCTCGAGTTGTCGATGACCACCGCACCTGCGTCAGCGAACTTCGCGGCGTATTGCTTAGATGCCGCTCCACCCGCCGAGAAAAGTGCGATATCGATTCCTGCCACATCGGCAGTGTCAACGTCTTCCACGACGATTGGCTCCCCGCGGAAGTTGATGGTCGTTCCAGCGGAACGTGCGCTGGAGAAGAAGCGCAGTCGCGTGAAAGGCAGATCTCGCTCGTCGAGCAGACGACGCATCACGCCGCCGACCTGGCCGGTGGCGCCGACGACGGCAACGGTCAAACTCTGTGTTTCAGCCATCACAGGCTCCTGTCTCTGTGCGAGGTGGCGCCATCTCGGTCGACCCGCCTCTGATGTGGTGGGTGGATCACGCCGCGCGATCCACCAGCAAAAGAATTGTGTGCCGGCGCTAGCGCCCGGTGCCCCCGTAAACGGTAGCCTCTGAATCGGCATCGAGACCGAACGCGGTGTGGAGTGCGCGGACTGCTTTTTCCATTGCGTCCGCATGGGTGACGACTGAGATACGAATCTCAGAGGTTGAGATCATCTCGATGTTGATGCCGGCCTCAAAGAGCGCGCGGAAGAGCTGCGCCGAGACTCCGGAGCTTGTGCGCATGCCCGCCCCCACGACGGCAACCTTGGCGATTTGATCGTCGTAGAGCAAGCTCGTGAAGCCGAGCTCTTCGCGGTCTGCCTCGAGCGCTTCGACCACTTTGCGGCCCTCGGCGAGCGGCACAGTGAAGGAAATATCCGTGCGATTGGTGTCGGCCGCGGAAATGTTCTGCACGATCATGTCGATGTTCGCGTTCGTCCTCGCAACGCACTCGAATATCTGCGCAGCCTTGCCGGGTACGTCAGGCACCCCGCCCACCGTAACCTTTGCCTCGTTCTTCTCAGCGGCCACGCCGGTGATGATCGGCTCTTCCATCTGATCTCCCTTCGGGTGCCCCTTCGCGGGGTCGTAGACGATCGTGCCTTCGTCGCTCGAGAACGAGGAACGGACGTGCAACACGACCCCGTGGCGACGTGCGTATTCAACGGCTCGCAGGTGCAGAACCTTCGCCCCGGAAGCTGCAAGCTCAAGCATCTCTTCGGAGGTGATGGCGTCGATCTTGCGGGCAAGCGGCACAATACGAGGATCGGTGGTGAAAATACCATCGACGTCGGTGTAGATTTCACACACGTCGGCATCGAGCGCGGCGGCGAGTGCGACAGCAGTCGTGTCGGATCCGCCGCGGCCCAGTGTCGTGATGTCACCCGTGCCGCGATTAAAGCCTTGAAACCCCGCGACGATGGCGATGGCACCCTGGTCAAGCGCTTCGCGCACACGCTTGGGCGTGACATCGACGATCTTCGCTGCCCCGTGCTCGGCAGTCGTGATCATGCCAGCCTGGCTGCCAGTGAACGACAGCGCCTCGACGCCCATGCCCTTGATGGTCATCGCGAGTAGCGCCATCGAGATGCGTTCGCCCGCGGTGAGGAGCATATCAAGCTCACGCGGCGCAGGGATCGGGGTGACATCGGCGGCGAGATCAAGGAGCTCGTCGGTCGTGTCACCCATCGCGCTCACCGCGACGACGACGTCATTGCCAGCGCGCCGAGTGTCGACGATGCGCTTCGCGACGCGCTTGATGCTCTCGGCATCGGCGACAGAAGACCCACCAAATTTCTGCACGATCAATGCCACGGGTAGGACCTCCTGCATGCGGTCGAGGGAAAAATTGGGGTTTGCACCAACGTCCATCTTACCGCGACGCGCCTGCGGTGAAACTCAAGGGGCCCGTGCGGCCAGCCGACAGGGCGCACCGACAGCCCGTGTTCGGGGTCCGCGACTCGAAATTACACCTGCTGGCGCCCCTCAAATGCGCGTCCCAGCGTGACCTCGTCGGCAAATTCAAGGTCGCCTCCGACCGGAAGCCCGGAGGCGAGTCGCGAAACCGGCACCTCGATGGCGCTCAACAGTCGAGACAGGTAAGCGGCGGTGGCCTCCCCCTCAAGGTTCGGGTCAGTCGCGAGAATGACCTCGCGCACCTCCACCTCGGCGAGGCGTCGCATCAGTGACGAAATGTTGAGATCGTCAGGTCCGATGCCGTCGATCGGGCTGATCGCTCCACCGAGCACGTGATACAGGCCGCGGAACTGACGCGTGCGCTCGATCGCAACGACGTCTTTGGGTTCCTCCACCACACAAATCATCGTCGGATCACGGCGCGGATCCCGACACACCGAGCAGCGCTCCTGCTCCGTGATGTTGCCGCATACCTCGCAGAAGTGCACCCGTTCGCGCACGCCAGTCAGGAGCTCGGCAAGCCGAGTGACGTCGAAGTTCTGGGTTTGCAGGATGTGAAATGCGATACGCTGAGCCGATTTTGGCCCGATGCCGGGCAAGCGACCAAACTCATCGATGAGATCCTGCACGATACCGTCGTACATGGGTTACCTCGCCTTAACTGTCATATTGGTTTGAGAGCGGAATCTCTTCGATGAACTTCGCACCCAGCACTTCGCGCACGACTGCTTCTCCGTAACGAGTGAAGGTCGGCGTGTGAGAGATCGCGACGCGAGAGGCTTCTGCAGGCTCTGTCCCCTCGACCAACTCAGCGTCAGGCTCTTCGGGCACCCCAGCATACGGGTCTTCTGGAGCCTCCCCGATCGCCTCTGGTGAGAACCCTGGGTCGACGTGTGGGTCGCGATCGAGCGTGAACGTCGCATCCCCGAACTTTCCGGCGGGAGACTTCGCTGCTGCGGCACCGAGGCCACCCAGTAAGGCACTCAGTCGGGAAGAAACGTGGTCGACCTCCTGGTCCGTGCCGACCGGGTCAGGGTCCTCTGATGCTTCCCCTCGGCCGTCTGATGCTCCGGCGGCATCGATAGAAGGTGCGGCAGGAGCCCCGGGCGCACCGGACGGCAACTGCTTCGGCACATATCTCACCGTCAGACCGATCGCCGCGCTGATGGCCTCCCGCAATGGACCAGCCCCCACTGATTTGAAGCTTTCGAGATCTGACTTGCTTGCAACTCCGATGGTGAGCACGTCATCGCGCAGTTCGAGCGGCACCACGGGGCGCACAGCATTCCAGGCCTCTCGGTCACTTTCGAGAATCTCTTCGAGCAGGTCGGACCAGACCTCACGCAGTTCATCAAGTGTCACCGGTTCAGCGTGCGCTGATATGGGAGCAGGGATCGCTGGCTGGGGCATCGCGGTTTCGTGGACAGGTATCGCAGACTCAGGAGCCAGCGACTCGGGTGCACCTGGCTCGGTCACAACAGGCCCAGGAACGGCCGCAACCGGGCCGGGTATCTGAGCGACCGGGTGTACCTCGGGCGCCAGGCGCTCAGGTTGAGGAGCAACAGAATCGGGTTGCACCGGAAGATTGGATGGCGAATGAAGAGGATCGGTCGCGCCGCTCCCCCCGACAGCCTCAGCGGATCCAGCGACCCCAGCGGATTCCAAGCTGACAGCGCCAGCTCCTGCTGAGTCGCTGCGCAGGAACTCCCGGGCCGAGCGCATGGTACTAATGATGTCTGTGGCGACGGCGCTGGGTGAGACAGCGACCTGGGGCATTTCTTCTCCCGGGGAAGGCGCCTTCACCGACCCGGACGAAACGCTGGACTCAGCCGAGTGCGCGGAAGTCGGAGCGGAACCCGACCGAGGAGCAGCAGAGACGAGCGCCCGCGCGATCATGAGTTCCAGATGCAGCCGCGGGGCCGTAGCACCGGTCATTTTATCGAGCGCCGCGCTCACTGTGTCGGCGAGACGTGACAGTTCACCGCGACCGAACGCTTGGGTCTGCTCGAACATCCGCTGCAACTGGGCTTCCGGCACGCCACGGAACACTGCCGCAGCACCATCGACCGAGGTCGCACTGACGACAATGAGGTCGCGCAACCGTTCGAGAAGATCTTCGACGAAGCGCCGCGGATCTTGCCCGGTCTGCACTACACGATCGGTCGCATGAAAAGCCGCCGACGCATCGCTCGCGGCAAGCGCCACCACCACTTCATCAAGAAGCTCTGAGCTCGTGAACCCCAAGAGTCCGGCGGCACGCTCGGTGGAGACTCGGCTCTCTTCGCTCCCCGCGATGAGCTGGTCAAGAATACTGAGCGTGTCGCGCACCGACCCGCCGCCTGCGCGAACGACGAGGGGCAGCACACCGGGTTCGACCTCAACGCCCTCGCTCGCGCACAGGGACTGCGTGTATTCAATCAGCGCGGCGGGCGCTATCAGTCGAAACGGGTAGTGGTGCGTTCGAGAACGAATCGTCCCGATGACTTTCTCCGGCTCTGTGGTCGCGAAAATAAACTTCACGTGAGGCGGCGGCTCTTCGACGATCTTCAACAGCGCGTTAAAGCCGCCCGGCGTCACCATGTGCGCCTCATCAATGATAAAAATTTTGAAGCGGTCTCTGGCTGGCGCGAACACCGCGCGCTCGCGCAAGTCTCGAGCATCGTCAACGCCACCGTGGCTAGCTGCGTCGATCTCGACCACGTCGAGCGATCCGCCGCCCTCGCGGCTCAACTCAATGCAACTCGGACACACTCCGCACGGGGTGTCGGTGGGACCCTCAGCGCAGTTCAAACACCGCGCGAGTACGCGTGCCGAACTCGTCTTGCCGCAGCCGCGGGGGCCGCTGAACAAATATGCATGACCGATACGGCCGTTACGCAACGCGGTCATCAACGGATCGGTCACATGAGCTTGCCCGATCATCTCGGAAAAACTCTCTGGCCGGTAACGGCGGTACAGTGCGGTAGCCACGCACCCATGCTACCGGCGGCCCCCGACAATCAGTCGGTGAGAGCCACCACCGACTACCCCGACTCTCCCTGCGCCCCGGAGCCGCTCACCAATTGCCACGACTGCCGCGCGATCTCCGCTTCCTCATCGGTCGGCACCACGAGCACTTCCACACGCGAGGCGTCACTGCTGATCCGCCGCGGGCCTGTCTCCGGCGAAGCATTGCGCGCCGCGTCGATCTCTATTCCCAGCATCTCCAGGCCCGCACACACCTCCGCCCGAAGGGGCGCATGATTTTCTCCAACGCCAGCGGTAAAGATGAGCGCATCTGCCGCCCCCAGTTCGACGAGGTACGCGCCAACATAGTGGCGGATCCGCCGTGCGTACACGTCGAGGGCCAACCGCGCATTGCCCGAGCCTGCATCCGCCGCAGCCCGCACGTCGCGCATATCGTTCGAGCCTGCCAGACCAACAAGCCCAGACCGTTTGTTGAGGAGTTCGTCAAGCTCGTCCACTGAGAAGCCCCGGCGCAGCAAGTGGAGTATCACCCCCGGGTCGAGATCACCGCTGCGGGTGCCCATGACGAGCCCCTCGAGCGGAGTGAGCCCCATCGAGGTCGCCACCGAACGCCCGGCGTTAATCGCACAGGCGGACGCGCCGTTGCCCAGGTGCAGCACGATCTGCTTGAGCGAGTGGATGGGTTTGTTGAGAAAGTCTGCGGCGCGTTGCGCAACGACCTGGTGGGAGGTGCCATGAAACCCGTACCGGCGAATCCCATGTGCCGAAGCGATCCCTGCATCAATGGCATAGGTGTATGCCGCAGGCGGCATGCTCTGATGAAACGCAGTGTCGAATACTGCGACGTGCGGCACCTTGGGAAAGGCCTCGCGCGCCGCAAGGATGGCCTGGTAGTGCCCTGGATTGTGCAGTGGCGCAAGCGCCGCGAGATCTAGAATCTTCGCTGCAACCTCGTCGTCGATCAAGGCCGGTTCGACGAACTCGCTGCCACCCTGCACCACGCGGTGCCCCACCGCGCCGAGATTGCACCGGTCAAGTGGCTGACCCTCTCGTTCGAACGCGGCAATCATTGCCCGAAATCCGTCACCGTGATGGCGAATCGGCAGCTCCCGCTCAGTGCTCTCAGATCCGGCCCGGTGCACCGCCCGGCCCATCGACTCACCGATGCGCTCAATAAGCCCCGACGCTTGCCGTTGCTCGGTCTGAGCGTCGATGAGCTGATACTTGATGGATGATGATCCGCTGTTGACAACCAGAATGAGGCTCACGCTCACCCCACCCGCCCCATGCCCGCCTGCACTGCGGTGATGGCCACCGTGTTTAGGATGTCGTCGATTGTGGCCCCGCGCGAGAGATCGTTGACCGGCTTGTTCAGGCCCTGGAGCACCGGTCCTACTGCGACAGCCCCGGCGGAGCGTTGGACTGCTTTGTAGGTGTTATTGCCCGTATTCAGGTCGGGGAATATGAACACCGTGGCGCGCCCCGCGACCGTCGAACCCGGGAGTTTGGATGCTCCGGTCACTGGGTCGGATGCGGCGTCGTACTGGATGGGACCATCGATGAGGAGGTCGGGGCGCACCGCGCGGACGATCTCTGTTGCGCGTCGCACCTTGTCGACATCAGCACCACTGCCCGAATCGCCTGTCGAGTATGACAACATGGCAACCCGCGGATCTACGCCGAACTGAGCTGCCGTTTCGGCGGAGGAAATCGCGATATCGGCGAGCTGCTCGGCTGTGGGGTCTGGGTTGACGGCGCAATCGCCGTACACCAGCACCCGATCGGCGAGCGCCATAAAGAACACGCTGGAGACAACCGAGACGCCCGGTTTCGTCTTAATGATCTCGAGGCTCGGCCGAATCGTGTGCGCCGTGGTGTGCGCGGCCCCAGACACCATTCCGTCGGCCAAACCCAAATGCACCATCATGGTGCCGAAGTAGCTCACATCAGCGATGCGCTCAGTGGCCTCTTCAAGCGTCACACCCCTGTGCGCCCGCAGCCGAGCGTATTCCTGAGCGAATCGCGCGCGCAGCGGAGAAGTCTCGGGATCTACCACCTCAGCATCCTCGAGCGACAGGCCGAGTTCAGAGGCGCGCTTTCGCACGGCCGCTTCATCACCCAGGATCGTGAGCCGAGCCGTGCCGCGCGCCAGCAGCGAGCTCGCAGCGCGAAGTATCCGGTCATCATCGCCCTCGGGAAGCACGATGTGCGCATTCGCCGCGGCTGCGCGTTCAAACAGCTCGTACGCGAACATGATGGGGGTTCGCACAACCCCGCGGTACAGCTCGAGCCGTTCGCGCAGCAACGCGGCATCGACGTGCTGACGAAAGAGACCGATAACGGTGTCGAGCCTCGCGGGTTCATCGGCGCTCAGTACCCCGCGCGACTGCGTCATCTGCTGCGCCGTGTCGAATGTGCCCAGTGACGTGCGAATGACGGGCAGTGCGGAACCGATGCCATCAAGCAGCCGCTCTACATCGGGCGACAAATCGAAGTCACCGTTCAGCACCACAGCCGCGAGCGTCGGGAACGTGGGCGCCTCGTGCGCCATCGTTACCGCGAGCAACGTCTCCGCGCGATCCGCCGCCACCACCACGGCTGAGCCCTCAAGGAGGCGGGGCAGCACATGCTCCATGGACATTCCCGCGATCACGATCTGCCGCACCTCACGCGCAAGAAGCTCAGCACCGCCGCGCACCTGGCGTCCGTCAAC
Source organism: Leucobacter shiyiweii (assembly GCF_052446065.1). Taxonomy (GTDB): domain Bacteria; phylum Actinomycetota; class Actinomycetes; order Actinomycetales; family Microbacteriaceae; genus Leucobacter. The sequence goes on from NZ_CM127080.1 coordinate 1,936,133, forward strand.
TGCGGCCAGCACCGTCGCAACGGTCGGCGAAACCAGCGTGATCTCCTCGGGAAGCGCCCAGACTGGGGTTCCTTCCGGAAGCACCGCGCTGACCTCGGAGATGATGCGAGGAAGTGCAGGCGGATCCGCGCGGTTGACGAGGGTGGCAAGCACGCTCGCGTGCGCGGCATGAAGCTCTTGACGGCCGATCTCGGCCACCTGAGCGATGTCGCTCGCGGTACGGGGTGTGCTTTGGCCCAGGGTCTCCGCCGAATCGTGCGCCCGTCCGCTCACGATCAGGAGCACCGGGCTGTCGAGATTCGCGGCGATGCGCGCGTTGAACGCGAGTTCGGTCGGGACAGCCACGTCGGTGAAGTCGCTGCCGACCACCACCACCGCGTCGCATCGTGACTTGAGCGCCTGATACGCAGTGACAATCCGTGTGATCGCCGCTTCGGGGTCGTCGTGGGCCTCGTCGTAGGTAGCGCCGATGCACTCGTCATACCCGGCATCGGCAGTCGCTCGGGCGAGCAATAACTCGAGCACCCGGTCTCGCGTCTTTCCTGCGCGAATGAGTGGTCGAAAGACCCCTACGCGAGGAGCATCTACGAGCAAGGCATCGAGCACTCCGAGCGCAACCGCGCTCTTTCCAGACCTGCCCTCGGCAGACGTCAAATATAGTGAAGCGACCACACGCCCCAGTCTAGGCCTGGGCATGCAAGACCCCCCACGCACCCGATAGAGCCCGGCTACCCTTGCTGCATTTCTGCCCTGGGGGAGTTCACCGAGGTACCGCCACGTGGGGGGCTTTATTAGTCTAGCGGAACCGGCGATCCTCTCTGCGCCAGGAGCGATCGCGCAGACGGTTAGTGCTTGCCCTGCGACGCCACCGCCGCTGCACCTGCCGCAGCAGCCTCGGGGTCGAGGTAGCGCGCCGGACCAGCGGGCGTGCCGTCGGTGTTGATTTCGTACACCAACGGCATGCCGGTGGGAATGTTGAGCGATGCAATATCTGCGTCGCTGATGCCGTCGAGGTGCTTCACCAGAGCGCGCAAGGAGTTGCCGTGCGCGGTGACAAGAACCGTCTGACCGGCATTCAGATCAGGGAGAATGGCACCTTCCCAGTACGGAATCAATCGGTCAATGACGTCTTTCAGGCACTCGGTCTGCGGGCGCTCGCCATCTATACCCGCGTACCTGGGGTCGTTTGCCTGAGACCACTCGCTCGCGTCGTCGAGTGCGGGCGGCGGAGTGTCGAACGACCGGCGCCACTGCATAAACTGCTCCTCGCCGTATTTAGCGAGTGTCTCTGCTTTATCGAGGCCCTGCAACGCGCCGTAGTGCCGCTCGTTCAGACGCCACGATCGACGCACGGGGATCCACAATCTATCGGCGGAATCAAGGGCGAGATTCGCCGTCTGAATAGCGCGGCTCAGCAGCGAGGTGTGCAGCACATCTGGCACGAGCCCGGACTCGGCGATGAGCTCGCCCGCCCGCCCAGCCTCGGTGCGCCCCTTCTCAGTGAGCCGCACGTCAACCCACCCGGTGAAGAGGTTCTTCTCGTTCCACTCGCTCTGGCCATGGCGCAACAAAATCAGCGTGTTCGTCATAGCTTAAGACTACAACCGCTTGAGCCGAGGTACGTCTCGCGTGCGCCCGGCATCTGCGGGCACGATGGCTTCTTGCGTCGCGGCGATCACCTCGCCACCGGCGGTGCGCGTTTCAAGCAGCGCATCCTCTGCGACCGATCGCTTCAGCAGTGCCAGCGCGATCCCACCCCATTCGTAGTGCAGCGCTGCGCGTGTGACCCGACCGACCGGCCGAGCTTCCGACGATCCGGATTCGCCCGCGAGGTACACCAACGCGCTCGCTTCTGGCAGTTCACCCCCGGAGCCATCGAGATGCAGCATGGCAAGCCGACGTGGGGGGTGCCCCAAATTGTGTACCTTCGCTACCGTCTCCTGCCCGCGATAGCAGCCTTTGTTCAGGTGCACGGCGGTGCGCAACCAGTCCAGTTCGTGCGGGATCGCGCGCTCGTCGACCTCGCCGTGAACGGTTGGCCGCCAAGCCCGCACCTCAAGCGCATCGAGGGCGCCGAGACCAGCGGCGCGCACCTCGCCAGAGGCGACCAGTCCAACGACGGATGGAAGATCCGCCCGCGAGACCACTAGGTGTGACGCGACCCACCCGGTCCCGGCGTGTTGGCCGCGCGCATACTGCGCTCCCCCGGGTTCTGCCGTTGCCCAGCCGTCTCGCCATTCGGCGACGGCAATCCCCAGTGCTGATATTGCCGGAAGTGCAACTCCGTCACCGCAAGCGAAGACCGCCGCAAATGCATCTGACACGTCAGCAACCTCGACGCGCAGGGCGAAACGCATGCGCAGCAGAAACGCGGCGAGAGATTCGGCCTCGTTTTCATCGACGAGCAGCCACGTTCGTTCGCCATCCTCGAAGATACGGATCGCGTGCTCGATGCGTCCATTTGGGTCCAGCAGGAGCGTCTCGGCGGACTCACCCGCGCCCAGACCGAGCAGTCGTTGGCTCGTCATCGAGTCCAGCCAGTTCAGCCGATCTGGCCCGCTTACGTGGAGAATCCCGCGATGCGACAAGCTGACGATGGCATCGCCCTCGGCAAGCGAACGTTGCTCACTCAGGGGCGATCCGAAATGCAGAGGCACCCCGAGAGCCTCGTCGGCTATCGCGCCTGGAAGGTCGAGAAAGGGGTCACGCACGGAGGCAGAAATCGCTTAGCGCTGACCCTTGTAAAGCTTGTAAATTACTGTCCCGGAAACCCAAGCGATCGCGAGGGTGGCAAGGACCAGCAATCCAGTGAAGAAGAGTTCGAGTGCGAGCATGCAACCAGTCTAGCAGCGCCACTCAGGCGTCAAGCAGCACGCCGACGCCGTCAATCACCGCGATGATCAGCACCGACCCAGCAACGCTAAAGGAAGTCCGGGTGATGAACCCGATGCGCTGCGCGGTGCCGAGTTGCAGAGCGAAGGTCACCAGTGTGCTGACACCGACGGCAAGCGCGAGCCACTGAAATCGAGCCTCGCCCGGCACCCAGACAGTGACGAGGATCCCAAACACGGCAGCCACGATCCACGCCGCAATAAGCCGCGGCAGGTGCCACGGATGCTTATCGGGAATGGTCTGGTGAGTCACATCTGACATCTTCGCACACGAGGCACACCCACACCCCGGTAATATAGGAGGCGGAGCTCGCGCATTCCGCGCGGCAGAGGGGGCGCGATCGTTGCAGCTGCTCTGCCTCACAGATGGCGACCCGGGTTCCGCGCTTCCCGGCCTCGATCTCTTGCCGCACGAGCTTCGCACGTCACCTTTGACGGTGCGCTTACCTGCAAGTGCCGCCGCTCGTTTCGACCTCATACTGGTTGACGCGACGCGCGACCCGCGAAGAGCTCGTGCGGTGTGCCTCGAACTTCTCGGCGACTGCCCGACACCTCGCCTGCTTCTCATCACCGAGTCCGCGCTCCCGGCGGTCACCCCCGACTGGGGCATCAGCGACGTGTTACTCCCCGCCGCCAGTCCCGCTGAAATCGATCTCCGCCTCCGCCTTGGCCAGGTGCGCCGCGACGCGGGAGATAGTGGGGAGCCCACCTCTGCGACTGCGATCAGCATCGCCGGCATCGTCATCGACGAGCGAAATTTTACGGCGAGGGTGCACAAGCGCACACTCGATCTGACCTACAAGGAGTTCGAGCTTCTGCACTATTTGGCTGGCCATCCCGGCCGGGTATTCACCCGCGAGCAACTACTCAGTGAGGTGTGGGGCACCGATTACTTTGGTGGCACCCGCACGGTCGATGTGCACGTACGGCGACTCCGAGCAAAGCTGGGCGAGCACGAGGGGCTAATCAGCACCGTACGGGGCGTCGGGTACGGATTCGCGCGCGAACGAGACCGAGACGAGCCGGAGTCCTCGTGACCCTCACAGCCAGGCCACTCAGCCCGACCGATCGATGCTCGATGGAGTCGGTGCGGGCGCTGGTCGCCGAAGCTGAGCGCGCGGATGGCACTCCACCAATTTCCGACCAAGCTGTGCTGGCGGCGAGCCGAGGTGAGCGAGCGCTGGTGGCATTCGAGGGAACACCGGTTACTCCATCGGCGGATCCCCGCGCCCTCCTCGCGGTAGGCATCTGGGGTGACGGTGAGCTCGACCTGGTGGTGCGTCCGAATGCCCGCGGCGCGGGTCTGGGGAGGCTCGCCCTCGCCACCCTCCTCGACCAGGTGGATCACCATTCGCCCGGTCCCCTCCGCGCCTGGGCGCACGGGGAGAACCCGGCGGCAAGTGCCCTCCTGAGTAGCGCCGGTTTCACCCCTACCCGCACCCTGTACCGCTTAGCTCTCGACCCCGCCAGGCTCCCGGCAGCCATCGCTGATGCTCGACCACTGCCCTCGGGATTCCACACCGTGAGTTTCGATCCTGCGCGTCGCGACGAGGCCGAAGCGTGGGTGCGCGTGAACGCTGCGGCCTTTGCCGACCACCCCGAGCAGGGTGGGGTCACCGACGCTGATTTCGCCGCGCTCCGCGCTGAATCTTGGTTCGATCCTGACGACCTGATTGTCGCCAAAGACACGTCGAACGGCTCAATTGCGGGGTACACCTGGATCAAGACGGTCCGCGAATCAGACCACACCGAGACGGAGCTCTATGTGCTGGGGGTAGATCCCAGCTACGTCGGACGTGGTCTGGGCGCTGCGCTCCTCGGGGTGACGTTGAGGCGCATGAGCGAGCATCGCCCCACACGGATCACCCTGTACGTCGACGGCTCGAACGAGCACGCCCGCGCGCTCTATGCCCGAGCGGGTTTCACAGTTGACTCGGTAAGTACGCAGTGGCTTCGAAACAATCGGTAAACGCACGGCCTGTCTGCGCGAGCGCGGCTTGCGTTTGACACAATGGGGTCATGAGTGACTCATCTGATGCGGCAAGCCTCGCCGCGATCGTTCCCGTGACGGCGTTAGACGCGCCCCCCGCACCTGGCGGCGACGATCTGCCCGCCGATCGCTACATCGATCGAGAAATGAGCTGGCTTGCGTTCAACCAGCGGGTGCTTGAGCTTGCCGAAGATCCCGCGGTGCCCGTCCTCGAGCGCGCCAATTTTCTCGCGATCTTCGCGTCGAACCTTGATGAGTTCTTCATGGTCCGCGTCGCAGGCCTCAAGCGACGCATCCTCACCGGCCTCGCCCTCCCGACCAACGTGGGTCGCGCCCCGGGCGATGTGCTCGCAGTGATCAATAGCACCGCGTATGAGCTACAGCAGCGGCATGCCAGCTGCTGGGCCGATCACGTGAAGCCCGATCTCGAGGCGGCTGGCGTGCACTTCGTCAAGTGGGGCACGCTTGATGCGGCAGACCGCAAGATCCTCACCCACTACTACGAACAGCACATCTATCCCGTGCTCATGCCACTCGCAGTCGACCCGTCACACCCGTTCCCCTACATCTCGGGTCGGGCGCTGAACCTCTCGATCCGAGTGCGCAACCCGCGCAGTGACAAGATCGAGTTCGCAAGGCTGAAAGTGCCCCAGATGATTCCGCGCTATGTGCGGGTGGATCAGCGTGAGTCGGCCGAGAGCGTGAGATTCATCGCGCTGGAAGAGCTCATCGCAAATCAACTGGGTGGCCTCTTTCCCGGCATGGAAGTGATCGATCATCACGTGTTTCGCGTCACCCGCAACGAAGACGTTGAAATCGAGGAAGACGAGACCGAAAACCTGATTCAAGCACTCGAGAAAGAGTTGCTCAGGCGGCGCTTCGGGCCGCCGATCCGCCTCGAGATTTCTGACGACATGGACGAGGCAACTCTCGATCTGCTCGTTACCGAGTTCGACATCGATCAGGAGCAGGTGTACACGCTCCCCGCCCCGCTCGATCTGAGCGGCCTGTTTGCGTTGACGAGACTCGAACGGCCCGATCTCAAGTTCAAGCCGCACATTCCCGTGACCCATCCGAGCTTCCGCCCAAATACCCCGAGCGACACGCCAGATATTTTTCGCGCTATTGCGCGCCGCGAAGTCTTGGTGCATCACCCCTACGAGTCGTTCGCAACCAGCGTGCAGGCGTTCGTCGAGCAGGCAGCGGTCGATCCCGATGTGCTTGCCATCAAGCAGACTCTCTACCGCACCTCCGGCGACAGCCCGATCGTCGCGGCGCTCATTAAAGCCGCAGAAGCCGGGAAGCAGGTGCTTGCTCTCGTAGAAATCAAGGCCCGCTTTGATGAGGAGGCGAACATCACCTGGGCTCGAAAGCTCGAGCAGGCCGGGGTGCATGTGGTCTACGGAATGGTGGGGTTCAAGACCCACTGCAAGCTGGTGCACGTGATTCGCGAAGAGCAGGGTCGACTCACGCACTACTGCCACATTGGCACCGGCAACTACAATCCCAAGACCAGCCGGATGTACGAAGACTTCGGGCTCTTTACGTCTTCGACCGAGGTCGGCCGCGACGTGACCAAGCTGTTCAACGTGCTCTCGGGCTACGCCATCGAAACAAGCTACGACCGGCTCCTGGTCGCACCCGAGGGGCTTCGCGGCGGCCTGCTCGAGCGGATCGAGCGTGAGGCCGAACACGCACGCGCCGGACGCCCGTGCGGCATTCAGTTCAAGGCCAACAGCATGGTTGATGAACAGATCATCGATGCGCTCTACCGCGCCAGCCAAGCGGGTGTGCCGATCGAAATTTGGGTGCGTGGCATTTGTTCCATCCGCGCGGGCGTTCCTGGCCTGTCCGAGAACATCCGGGTGCGATCTGTACTCGGTCGATACCTCGAGCACTCCCGCATTTACGCATTCGAGAACGACGGTGAGCGCGAGGTATTCATCGGCAGCGCCGACCTCATGCACCGCAACCTCGACCGTCGCATCGAAGTCCTCGTGCGCATCACTGATCGGGAGCACTTGGCACGCATCAATCGGTTTTTCGACTTCGCGTTCAGTGACAACGTCTCCTCCTGGCGCATGTTGCCCGACGGCACGTGGCAGCGTCGCTCCATCGGTGAGAACGGAGAAGAGCTTCCCGATCTGCAAGACCTGGTGATGGTCGACCGCACCGAGGCTCGGTCTCGGGGCAGCCGATGAGCGCAGAGATACATGCGGCAGGGACGGTCTGCTGGCGGCGGGTAAACGACCAAATTATGGTGCTCCTCGTCCACCGAACGAAGCAGCGGGATGTGTCCTTCCCGAAGGGAAAACTCGACCCGGGTGAGAGTATGCCGCAAGCTGCGGTGCGCGAGACGTTGGAAGAAACCGGGCTGCAGGTGGCTCTGGGGGCAAACCTCGGAACGATTCACTACGCGCTCCCCACAGGCGGGCAGAAAACGGTCCAATACTGGGCAGCTGAAGTGACGGAACCGGCCGTGCAGGTGTCGAAATTCGTACCTAACTCAGAGATTGAAGCGCTGGAGTGGGTGCCGTTCACCCGCGCGCGGAAGCGCCTGAGCTATTCCGCCGATCAAGAGATCTTTGATGTCTTCGCCAACCTGGTCGAACGAGATGCCATCGATACCTTCTCCGTCATTCTGCTCCGTCACGCAAAAGCGGAGTCGCGCAGTGTCGAGTTCCCCGAGGATCGGTTGCGCCCGCTCTCCGATTCGGGTGAAGATCAGTCAGAGCACCTCGTGCCCACACTGGAGGCGTTTGGGGTGTCCCGCATCTATTCCTCGAACGCCGAGCGCTGCATGCGCACGGTAGCGCCCCTTGCACACCACTTACACAAGACCGTGCGCGTGCAAGAAGGGCTCAGCCAGGAAGCATGGGATGCCGGCGAAAGCGCAGAGCTGCGCCGCACCCTTGGCAAGGTCGTTCGTAAGGGGAAGAACACTGTGATTTGCACGCATCGGCCCGTGCTTCCCGATGCTGCACGTGAACTTGCGCTCGCCACCGGTAGTCTGCCGGGCGAGTACCTGCGCGAATCTACCGAACTGCCGACGGCCGGGTTCTCGGTGTTTCACCTGTCCCGAAAGTACCCCGGCGCCGGCATCCTGGGCGTGGAGACCTACCCGATCAAGCTCTGATTCGGGTGCATCGGCGAGAGCAATAAACAGCAGACTCCCCGCCTATCCCACCACGGGAAAAGGCGGGGATCCACCCTTATCACTCAGGCGTGCGGCATGACTACCGCGCGGCCCGACAGCTTGCCGTCGTGCAGGTCGTGGTAGGCCTGCAGTGCGTCAGCCATGGCATAACGCTTGACGCTGGGCTTGATCTGACCGGCCCGGTAGAGTGCGGCGACCTCATAGAGTTCCTCGATGGTGCCCCAGTAGGTGTTAGTGAGTTCGGCTTCGTAGGGGTTCGAATAGAAATCCCAGCTGGTGGGTCCGCCCGCTACGCCCACCACAGTGATGCGGCCCTGGCGGCGCACCACCTGCTGCGCGAGCTTAATTGTTGGGGTGACGCCCACGAAGTCAAACACGGCGTCCACGCCCTGGCCTCCGGTGAGCTCGCGAATGTTCGCGGCCTGATCGTCACCCCCGGGCACCGTGACCGCACCGTTGCGCTCGGCCTCAGCCATGGCCTCCGGCTTCATGTCGGTCGCGATGACGGTAGCGCCAGTGATTGCCTTCAGGATCTGCACGGCCGTCTGACCGAGACCGCCGAGGCCGATCACGAGTGCGGTTCTCCCCCCACCTGCCAACTTCGGCAGTGAGAGTTTGATCGCGTGATACGGGGTCAAACCCGCGTCCGCCAGCGGGGCCGCATCGACCGGGTCGGCGTCGCCAAGGGGCACCAGGTTTCGAGCCGGCACTGTCATGTACTCAGCCATTCCCCCATCGCGTCCGAGACCCGTCGCGAGGTAGGGCTGAGTCGCGGCGTTGTAGCAATAGGTGTCCTGACCGCGCGAGCAGGCGGGGCACGCCCCGCAGCCGATCGGCCCGTAGACCAGGTAGGCGTCACCCTTCGTGAATCCAGACACACCTGCGCCGACCTCTTCCACCCAGCCCGCGTTCTCATGGCCGAGGGTGTAGCTCGGTGCCAGCTGGGTGCCCATGCTCTCGTCAAACTGCTCAAAGATGGCAACATCTGAGTGGCATGCCCCAGCCCCCGCGATCTTCAGCAGCACCTCTCCAGGGCCAGGAGTGGGCCGATCCACTTCTTCAATCGAGGGAAACGTCTTCCACGCGGTGAAACGCACAGCTTTCATGGTCGTCCTCCATTTCGGAGCAGTGCCGTCGGCGCCGGTGAGCGCCTCCTAGCGGCGTTGCCCACCCTGTATTCTAGCCGAGTTCTTCAATACACTTTAACTATCAAGTATTATCCGAAGCGGCCCGTAATGTAGCCCTCGGTGCGAGGGTCAACCGGTTGTTCAAAGATCTGTTGCGTGGTGCCGAACTCGACCAGCGATCCGGTTCGGTCGCCGGTCTCCTCGTTCTGCTCGACGGTAAAGAAGGCGGTGCGATCGGCGACTCGCGCAGCCTGCTGCATGTTGTGAGTCACGATCACAATCGAGTAGCTGTCGCGAAGTTCGATCATCAGATCCTCGATGCGGCTGGTGGCGATCGGATCGAGCGCGGAACAGGGCTCATCCATCAAGATGACATCGGGCTCGGTCGCAATAGCTCGTGCGATACACAGGCGCTGCTGTTGACCACCGGACAACCCGTAGGCACTCTGCTTGAGCTTGTCTTTCACTTCATCCCAGAGGGCTGCCTTGCGCAGCGTCTTCTCGACCAGGTCGTCCATGTTGTCGATCTGCATACCGGTTACTTTCGGGCCATAGGCAACGTTCTCGTAGATCGATTTCGGGAACGGGTTCGGCTTCTGAAACACCATGCCGATCCGCCTGCGCACCTCGATCGGATCCACCTTCGGGCCATAGATATCTACGCCGTGGTAGTTGACTCTGCCCACAACACGAGCCGAGGGCACCAGGTCGTTCATCCGGTTGAGACACCGAAGCAGCGTCGACTTGCCGCACCCCGAGGGTCCAATCATGGCCGTGATCTCGTTCTGCGCAAACGTCACATTCACATCCGTGAGGGCGTGGAACTTGCCGTAGTACATATCGAGGTTTTCAACTGTAAAAACCGCATTCTCGGGCTGAACGATAGCCTCACGAGGCTGGATGAAGCTGGTCATTGAAATCCTTCGGGTGAGCAATCGTTAATATTCGCGAGTGAATCTGGCGCGCAGCCAGATCGCGAATGAGTTCATGAAGAGGAGGAGCGCGACCAAGACCAATGCGCCAGCGGCCGCCAACACGCGGAATTCATCCTGCGGACGAACCGCCCACTGGTAGATCTGCACGGGGATCACACTGTATGCACCCTCGGCGATACTCGTCGGGAGGAAACGGACGAAGGTAGTCGCCCCGACAAGGAGGAGTGGTGCCGTTTCGCCGATTGCACGGGACATCGCAAGGATTGTGCCCGTGAGTATTCCTGGGACGGAGAGCGGAAGCACCTGCTTCCAGGTAGTCTGCCATTTCGTGGCGCCCAGCCCGATCGACGCCTCACGAATAGTTGACGGGACGGATCGGAGGGCCTCGCGAGAGGCAATGATGACCGTTGGCAGAACCATCATCGAAAGTGTCAGCGACCCGGCAAGGGCAACGAATCCAATTCCAAACGGTCCACGCACGATAAAAGCGAGTCCAAGAATGCCAAACACGATTGACGGTACGGCTGCGAGATTCTGAATGTTGATCTCGATCACCCGGTTGTACCACTTATCGCTGTAGGCATACTCTTCGAGATAGATTGCCGCGCTCACTCCGAGCGGGACCACGGTCAGGAGCGTTCCGACCATGACATACAGCGTCCCGACGATTGCGGGGAAGAATCCTGAAATCTCTGGGCTAATCGTCGATGGCATTTGGGTGAAGAGATTCCAGTCGAGCCGTGGCCAGCCGCGAACGGTGACGTATATCAGCAAGACCGCGAGCATCACCACGCCAAGCAGCACGCAGAACAGCAGCAGAGCGCGAAAGAGCTCACCCTTGACGTCTACGCGGGTGCGTTCGAGGTTCGGCATCGCACTCTTGGCTGCCGAAAGGGCAACCTGAGTTCGGCCTGAGTTCTTGTTCATTCGTAAGCCTCTCGGAAGCGGCGCACCAGCGCGATTGCGATCATGTTCACCAGGAAGGTGAAGACGAAGAGCAATGCGCCGACTGCGAATACCGTGTAGTAGGCGGTGCTGCCGGTAGAAATGTCACCGGTTGCGGTACGGCCGATGAACGCCGTCATGGTAAGGACGCTGTCGTTGGGCCACAGGCTCAAGTTGGCCATAGCGCCAGCGGCCATCAGGACAATCATCGTCTCACCAATAGCCCGCGACAGACCGAGCACGAAGCCGGCCATAATTCCCGAAAGGGCGCTGGGAACAATCACGCGGGTCGCAACCTGCATGCGCGTGCTTCCCAGGCCGTAGGCGGCCTCTCGGAGACCCCGAGGAATGGCCGACATCGCGTCTTGTGCTACCGAAGCTACCGTGGGAATGATCATCACACCGAGCACGATGCCTGCAGCGAGGACGAATTGGAAACCCGGTTCCTCGCCAAGCTTGCCAGGAATCCACGTCGGCCAGTTGTCTTTGAGAAGCGGGCCGATGAAGAACAGGGCAAATAGGCCGTAGACAACCGTCGGAATCCCCTCGAGCACTTCCAACAGCGGCTTGAGAACCTTGCGCAAGCGTGGCCCGGCATATTCACTCATATAAATGGCCGCGCCGAGGCCTGCGGGCAGAGCGATCAGGCATGAATACAGAACAATCGCGAAGGTTCCCGCGACGATGTTGAGCACACCATAGCTTGCGGGGCTAAAAGTCGGCGCCCACGGCTCTGCCGAGAAGAAACGCCAGAATGGCACATCCCGGAAAAACTGTGCGGCGGGCTCGATAAATGCAACCACGATGCCGATCGTGATGACCACGGCGATCGCTGCCGCAACGAAGAGCCAGGCCACGATCACCTTCTCGCCGATGCGCTTACTCGTCGCTTCGAGCGACAGCGGCACGCTGCCGGCGTGGGTGATCGTGGACCTGGCCATATCGTTTACTTTCCTTAAGTGGCGTTAATTAACCGACCAGAGCTGCGACGCGAGACATTGCCTCGGTCTCCTGCTCCGGGTTCAAGGGGATAAAGCCGGCGGTCTCGGCAATTGAGGCCTGGTTGGTGATGTAGAACTCAATGAAGGAGAGCACCTGTGGCTTGGTCAGTGCCTCTGCCGAGGGGTAGATAAACAGCTGACGGCCGAGCGGGTTGTATGAACCGTCGAGCACGGTGTCGAGCGACGGGGTAACGCACTCGCCGTCTTCGTTGGTGATCTCAACCGTGCGTACCTGATCGCCCGCTTCTTGCGCGAACGATAGCGGGATGAATGCCGAGGCACCCGTGGCGCCCGAGACGCCGATCACGGCCGCCTGGTCATCCTCGCCGATGTCGCCGTAAGTGGCGGTGATTGCGCCGCCCTCACCATTGATCTCTTCAGTGAAGAAGTCGAAGGTGCCCGAGTCGGAGCCGGGGCCGTACAGCGAAATGGCTTCATCGGGGAAGCCCGCGCGAACGTCCTTCCAGTTGGTGACGGGGCTGTCGGGGCGCCACATCGACGACACCTCGTCGACCGTGAGGCACTCCGCCCAGGTGTTCTCCGGGTTCACCACGACGGCGAGACCGTCGTTTGCGATACCGATCTCCTCGAACTCGATGCCATTCTCGGCGCAGGCCGCGGCCTCTTCGTCCTTAATTTGACGCGATGCCTCAGAAATGTCGGTCTCGCCGTTGCAGAACTTCTCAAAGCCGCCACCGGTACCTGAGACGCCCACGGAAATCTGAACGTCGGGGTTCTCGTTGCTGAAGAGTTCAGCCGCGACCTCGGTGTTCGGCGCAACGGTCGAAGAGCCGTCGATTACAACGGCACCGGACAGTGCTGCGGCGTCGCCGTTCCCTGTATCGGTAGCGTCAGTGCTCGACGGGCTGCTGCAGCCGGTCAGGAGCAGACCGGTGATGGCAAGAGTTGCACCTACAGATGCAATATTGAACTTCTTGTTCACGCTTGTTCCTAGTTCCTTTCGTGGGCAGGCTTCACGCCCGGGAGTCGGGATCAGGGTGTAGAACCCAACGTGGACTAGCCAAAGCCATCGAAATGAACGGATGGTAACCAAACGCTGTCTGTGCGGTGCACAACAGCCGGTGAGTGGGTGAAGTCAGAAAACGACCCCCGCGTTACTCCTGCGTAATGAGCCACTCCCGCGCACCGAGCTCGGCGGCACCCAGCGCGTTGACGGTGGCACGGGTCCGCTCGCGCACGTCGGCATCAAATTCGGGCCACTGGCAGACGCCTTGCGGCGCATCAGACGCCACTGAACACCACTTGTATGTGCCGCTTTGCGTATTGGTTGCGGCGTTCCAGGCCACGTCATTGGTCAACCAGGTGCCGTCCTCCTGCAAGGCAAATTGCACGCGCACCATGAGGAACTCATTGTTCACGCGTTCGCTCGGCGGGGCCGACTCACTGATCGTATTCCCGAGCCCGTAGGCGATCCACCGACCGTTGTAGACCTCCATCGGCTGCACCGAGTGCGTGTGGTGATTATAAACGAAGTCAAAGAGGCCACTGTCGACGAGCTGGTGCGCGTTGCCGACCTGTTGTACATCGGGCGTGGTGGAGTATTCGGTACCCGCGTGCTGCACACCGATGACTAGGTCTGCCCCGGCATCCCGAGCCGCCTGCGCTTTCGCGATAGCTCTCTCCGGATCGAGCCCGAGCTCAGGCCCCCCGTAGTCGACCTGCCAGTCGTGTTCGGCAGACAAGCCATTCAGCGAAAAGGTCGACGTGATGATCGCGATCTTCACGCCGTTGGCTTCGACGATCAGAGGCACATCCCGTTCACCCTCGGCCCGGTAGGAGCCCGTGTGGGCGATACCTGCGGCGTCGAGCCCGTCGAGGGTACGCAGCAGGCCTTCGGTTCCCATGTCGACCGTGTGGTTTGACGCAGTAGTGCACACGTCGTAACCGATGTTCTTTACAGCGGCGGCAAGTTCCGGTGGGGTGCTAAACGCGGGGTAGCCGAAATACGGGCCGCCCACGGGGGCGAGCGGTGTTTCCATCTGGCATATCGCAAGGTCGGTTCGATCGAGATATGCGCGCTGACCCTCGAGCAGAGGAACAAAGTCGAAATTCTGCCCGGCCTCATTCGTCGGGATTGCGTAGGGAGTCCACAGTCCCTGATGAAACAGCAGATCACCCGTCATGGCCACGGACACGCAGTGCATGGTTGGACACTCAGGCCCGTTGCCTGGCATCGGTTGAGGCTCAGGAATGGGGGCTTCCGTTACTTCGGTCGTGGGTTCAGGCGTAGAGTTTGACACCGACTCGCTCGCGCAACCCGCAGCACTTACAGACAGAGCTAGCGCTCCAACAACACCAAAGAAGAATTTCCACTGTTTTCTGAGACCAGGCTGCACAAACATAGCTTAGGTGCACTGATGTAATCGCAATGGCTTCGGAGCTCGCAAAGACCCACTGGCGTTTACCTGCTGTTCATGTTTCTATTCAAGAATGGGTGAGTTGTTCGGTGAACGACGACCTCCGCCAACGCAGCATTCCGACTAAGTCGAATCGAACTGAAAGAAACGGAAACCTCACGGAGTGAAACAATCAGCTCGACTTGCGGTTGCAGCGCTCAGCGTCGTCGCAATGTTCAGTCTCTCAGCGTGTGCCGTCAACGAAATGAACCTCACAAATGGCGAGGGCAACAACTCGTCGCTGTCAGGCACGCTCATTGGTTCAGGATCGTCAGCCCAGGCAGCTGCCCAGGTCTCGTGGGTCGCAAGTTTTCAAACACAGAACCCCGACGTGACGGTAGCCTACGATCCCACCGGTTCAGGCGCTGGGCGAGAGACGTTTCAGCAAGGCGCAAGCACTTTCGCAGGCTCAGACCGCGCTTTCGATCTGTCTGAAATCGAGGCGGGGCCATTCAGAAGTTGCGCACCTGGCAGTAGCATCATCCAGTTCCCCGCGTACATCTCGCCAATTGCTCTGATTTTTAACGTCTCGGACGTAGAGGCACTCAATCTCGATGGCGAAACGATCGCCAAGATCTTCACCGGACAGATTACTCAGTGGGATGATCCTGCGATCGTTGAACTCAACCCGAGCGCGAATCTTCCCAGCACAAACATCACACCGGTGCATCGCTCCGACGACTCGGGAACCACCGATAATTTCACAGACTACCTTGCCGGCGCTGCCCCTGAGGTGTGGACCGCCGGCGCAGTGGGGACCTGGCCGAGCGAATTTGGCGGCGAAGGGGCACAAGGCACTTCGGGCGTCGTGGAAGCGGTAACCAACGGGGTGGGCACCATCGGCTATACCGATGCCTCACGCGCCGGAGATCTCGGGACTGTGGCCGTGAAGGTGGGCCAGAGTTTTGTCACCTACACACCCGAAGCAGCGGCAGCCATGGTCGACCTCTCTCCCACCGGGGAGGGGCGGGGGGCCAACGATCTCGCTATCGAACTCGATCGCGCCATCACGGCCGAACAGGTGTACCCGATCGTCCTCGTGAGTTACCTCGTGGGGTGCGAAACCTACTCGGATCCGTCAAGCGCCGAGCTGGTCAAGGCGTACTTCACTTACGTCACAAGCGAAGAAGGGCAGCAGGAGGCGGCGAGTTCCGCTGGCGGTGCACCCATCTCAGCGGACTTACGGACTCGTATCCTCGTTGCTATCGATGCCATCAGTTAACCTGCAGAGAGACTTCGTGTCAGAATCACCCGCACTGCCGACGACCTCGCCACCCGCCGCTTTCCATCCGGAGACACTGTGACCGTAACTACTCGGCCGATACTGAGCCGCGGAGATCGAGTATTCTCTCGCTCTGCACTGTTCGCTGGCATCA
Organism: Leucobacter shiyiweii; assembly: GCF_052446065.1. Lineage (GTDB taxonomy): Bacteria > Actinomycetota > Actinomycetes > Actinomycetales > Microbacteriaceae > Leucobacter. The sequence continues at coordinate 1,951,972 of NZ_CM127080.1, forward strand.
TGATCCTGGTCACCCTGGGCGCGGTGGCATTCTTCTTGCTCGCGCAGAGCATGCCAGCGTTCTTCGCCACTGACGAAACGGCCTCGCTCCTTCCCTCGAATTTCTGGGCGTACGTCGGGCCGCTCGCCTTCGGCACGATTTGGGCGTCGTTTCTTGCGCTCCTGCTCGCACTTCCGCTTTCGATAGCCATTGCGCTGTTCATCTCCCACTACGCCCCGCGAAAGCTGTCCGCTGTTCTCGGATATGCGGTGGATCTCCTCGCTGCCGTGCCCAGTGTGGTTTTTGGTCTCTGGGGTATCGGCGTACTCGCCCCGGCTGTTCGTCCACTTTTCGAATGGCTCAATGTCAATCTGGGCTGGATCCCGATCTTTGGCGGCATGGTCTCGGGAACCGGGCGCACCATATTGACCGCGGCGATCGTACTCGCGGTAATGGTGTTGCCGGTCATGACCGCAATCTGTCGAGAGGTGTTTCTGCAGACACCAGTGCTCAACGAAGAAGCGGCGCTCGCGCTTGGCGCCACCCGCTGGGAGATGATTCGTTTGTCTGTACTCCCATTTGGGAGATCCGGCATCGTTTCGGCCGCGATGCTCGGCTTGGGCCGGGCACTCGGAGAGACGATGGCGGTCGCGATGGTGCTCTCCGCGACTGGCATCGTGAGCTGGAGGCTTCTCACCTCAGAGAACCCCTCGACAATCGCCGCGAACATCGCCCTGTCGTTCCCAGAAGCGTATGGCGAAAACATCAACGTACTCATTGCGACAGGCCTGGTCCTGTTCGTCTTGACGCTGCTCGTCAACGCCGGCGCGCGCTGGTTTGTGAGCCGTCGACCCAACGCGGATGGAGCGAACTGAGCCATGAGCGATATCTCCATTCGGCCGGTGGGCACGGGTTCCAGCCTGAGCGGCAATCGCCTCCCGCGGGCGACCACCTGGGTCGTGCTGGCCGCGAGCTTGCTCGTCGGCATTGCGCTTTTCACTCTCCTGTCGCTCGCAGAAGACGGAGAGTTCAGTGTGGTTGGCGCGCTGGTTGTTGGCGCGCTGGTGTTCTTGGTGGCCAATACAGCGCTCTCAGCCGCGGTAGAGGGCCGGCGCCGAGCGGTGGATCGGTTCGTCACGTCATTGGTAACTGGCGCCTTCGTGATCGCAATGATCCCGCTCGTTTCCGTTGCAGTGACCGTGGTCAGCAGCGGCCTCGCACGGTTCGATGTGCAGTTCTTCACCTGGTCGATGCGCAACGTGATCGGCGAGGGCGGTGGCGCCCTCCACGCCATGCTCGGAACACTACTCATCACGTTGGCGGCCACAGTGATTTCCGTGCCGCTCGGGCTACTCACCTCCATCTACCTGGTCGAGTACGGTCGGGGCAAGGTAGCCAGGGCCATCAGATTCTTCGTCGATGTGATGACCGGAATCCCCTCAATCGTTGCCGGTTTGTTCGCCTACGCGGTGTTCGCCATCGTGTTCGGACCGGGCGTGCGCATGGGTATCATTGGCGCGGTTGCGCTCTCAGTGCTCATGATTCCGGTCGTTGTGCGATCAAGTGAGGAGATGCTCCGCCTGGTTCCAAATGAGTTGCGTGAAGCCGCATACGCGCTCGGGGTACCTAAGTGGCTCACCATCCTGAAGGTCGTACTCCCGACCTCTATCGCGGGCATCACCACGGGCATCATGCTCGCGATCGCACGAGTGATTGGCGAGACTGCTCCCTTGCTCATCACCGCAGGTTTCACAGCGAGCATGAATTACAACCTGTTCGAAGACAGAATGCAGTCGCTCCCGGTCTTCGTCTATACCCAATTCGCGAACCAAGGAAACCCTGCATTTGCGTTCCTTGACCGCGCGTGGGCGGCGGCGCTCGTGCTGATCCTGATCGTGATGCTCCTGAACCTGTTTGCGCGACTCATCGCTCGTCAGTTTTCGCCTAAGACCAAGCGCTAACGACTCACGAGCAGCTTCCCGTAGTTCGCGATCCACCCCCGACAGAAAGAATCCCAGCACAATGTCGAAACGCATAGAGGTCAACGATCTCAACGTCTACTACGGGAATTTCCGTGCGGTGGAGGGCGTGACGATGAGCATCGAGCCGCGCAGTGTTACCGCATTCATCGGCCCATCTGGGTGCGGCAAGTCAACCTTTCTACGCACGCTCAACCGCATGCACGAGGTGATCCCCGGTGCGCGCGTCGAGGGCGAGGTGCTGCTTGACGGAGAAGACCTCTACGCACCAGGAGTCGATCCTGTGCGTGTGCGGCGCCAGGTGGGCATGGTGTTCCAGCGTCCCAATCCCTTCCCCACGATGTCGATTCGTGAAAATGTTCTCGCTGGCGTGAGCCTCAACAACCGAAAGATCTCCAAGAGCGATGCCGAGAGCCTGCTCGAACGCTCACTGACCGGCGCAAATCTTTGGAATGAAGTGAAAGATCGGCTCGACAAGCCGGGCTCAGGCCTCTCGGGCGGCCAGCAGCAGCGCCTATGCATCGCGCGCGCGATCGCTGTACGACCAGAGGTGTTGTTGATGGATGAGCCCTGCTCGGCGCTCGACCCGATCTCAACCCTTGCCATCGAAGATCTCATTGACGAGCTCAAGAGCGAGTACACGATCGTCATCGTGACACACAACATGCAGCAGGCGTCGCGTGTTTCCGATCGCACCGCCTTCTTCAACATCGCGGGCACGGGCAAGCCTGGCAAACTCATCGAATACGCCGACACCCGCACGATCTTCTCGACACCGACAGAGAAGTCGACCGAAGATTACGTCAGCGGTCGGTTCGGATAACCCACCAGGTAGCCAGAGCCACGCAAATATATACGGCAAAGACTAGGCTGAGTTGCATGAGTGGTGTGTGGATCAACGATGACCTCGTGCGCTGGTCGATTGGGGGTGCCACGGCTTCCCGAGAGGAAGCTGTCGCGGCGCTTTCCGAGAGGCCCCTGTTGTTGCTGATGCACGGCTACGGCTCCTTCGAGGGCGATCTGATCGAGCTCGCTCCCAAGCTCCCCGGGGCCTTCGTATGCGCCTCTCCTCGGGCCCCACTGACAGCTCCACCTCCCGTCGTCAACGGCTTTGCCTGGTTCCCGATTTCCTTCGGGGCTGACGGAACGCCGGTGCCGGAGGCTCCCCCCGCTGACTTCGCCGATACCGCACCACATGTCGCCGCGCTCGCGATGCTGCAGTGGCTCGACGAACTCGACGCGCAGGTTTCCGGGGGGCTCGGCACCCAGGCACTCATGGGCTTCTCGCAAGGCGGGGCAATGGTCACCTCGATGCTTCGTCTCCAGCCCGAGCGCTTTGCGTGCGGGGTGAACTGTTCGGGCTTTGTGGTTCCCGGCGGATTCTCCGGTGACGCACACCTCGCCGAGGTGCGTCCGCCGGTCTTCTGGGGTCGCGATGCCGCCGACCCCATTATCAGCGCCGATCGGATCGCGTTTACTGCTGAGTGGCTCCCGGCGCACACTGAGGTCGAAGCCCGCTTGTATCCCGGCATTGCCCACGGCATCAGCGTGAATGAAGTTGCTGACATATCCGTGTTCCTCTCGCGACACGTTGCCCTTCCCGGCGAGCGGATGGCATGATGGCCGCGGAGTCTCAGCAGATAAAAGGCAACAAGACCCAACATGTCTACGACTATGTGATGGAGCGGATCGTCGACGGTACGTTTGCGGCCGGCGAATCACTCAACATCGGCATCTTGGCTGAGGAAACTGGGGTCAGCCTGATCCCGACTCGCGAGGCGTTGCGACGACTGGAATCCGAGGGACTGATCGAGTTTCTCTTCCATCGTGGCGTGCGGGTGCGGGAGCTGGGCATCGACGAATACCGCGAGATCATGCAGGTGGAGGCGGTCCTTGAAGGGCTCGCTGTGGGGATGTCCGCCGCCAGTCTCACTCCCGAAGACCTCACGCAGGCCCGCGCCGTGAATGCACGCATGAACGCTGCCTACCATGCCGGTGATTTCCACGGTTACAACGAGGGCAGCCTGGAGTTCCACGGCATCCTTCGGGCACCGTGCCCTAATCAACACCTGCGCGACCAGCTTGACCGCGGCCGTTCCCGCGTCGCTGCGGTGCGCGCCTCAGTGGTGGGGTACCGTGGCACCCTCGCGCAGCGCCTCAGCGACGAACATGAGCACCTGATCGACCGCATCGCGGCGGGTGCTCCGGCGACAGAGATCGAGGCACTCATGCGAGCCCACCGCGAGGGAACCATCGCACACGATTCATTGAATCTCATGCGCGGCAGTGACGGCTCGGCTCAGGCCGGGGGCGAGGCCGCCGATCCGCCACTCAGCAGGGCACGCGCATGACCCGGGTCGCACTCGTACAGGTCGCCAGCCCCGACTCAGAAAGCCAGTCTGAGCGCATCGACCGGGTTGAAACTCTGTTGCGCGCTCACGGCGACTCGAGCGTGGAGTTGTTCGTGCTACCTGAGCTGTGGAGCGCAGGGTACTTCGCGTTTGCACACTACGACGACTTGGCCGAGGCACTCGACGGACCGACCGTCTCTATGGGGCAGCGTGTCGCGAAAGATTTGGGCGCCTGGATCCACCTGGGCAGTTTTGTGGAGCGAGGCGCGGCCGGCTCGTTGCACAACACCGCGGTTCTGATCTCACCGACGGGCGAGATTGCGCACACCTATCGGAAAATCCACGTGTTCGGGTATCAGTCGCTTGAGGCCGAGCTTCTCACCCCCGGCGACGCACTTGGCGTCTCGAGCAGCCCGCTCGGGCCACTCGCGAGCACCACCTGCTACGACCTGCGTTTCCCGGGCCTCTGGCTGGAGCTCGGGGCACGGGGTGCCGAGTCCGTGGCTGTTCCCGCCGCGTGGCCCGCAGCACGGCGTGAGCACTGGCGTCTCCTCACGCAAGCCCGTGCGGTCGAGCATCAGCTGTGGGTGCTCGCCGTAAACGCCTGCGGCAGTCAGGGCGAAATTGAGCTCGGAGGCTGCAGCCGCGTGGTCGACCCCTGGGGTACCGTCGTCGCTGAGTGTTCGCCATCCGACGAAGAAGTCCTGATTGTGGATCTCGACCCCGGTCTTGTGGCCCAGGTGCGGGCCGAGTTTCCGGTCATTGGCGACCGTCTCTCCCCGGGAGCGTACCCCGCGCTCGGGTAACGGAAACAGCAGCGTGGCTGAATTGACCGCTCCCAGGCGGCGCTGGTTTTGGCCATCCCCTTCAGTCGCGATAGAGTGGTCGATGCGCTCAGGCGCAATCGGGATGTGGCGCAGCTTGGTAGCGCACGTCGTTCGGGACGACGGGGTCGCAGGTTCAAATCCTGTCATCCCGACCAATGTCCTGAGTCGCGACATAGTTGACAAACTGGTCGTGACTCAGGACTTTTTTCTTTGCTGAGCTCAAATTGTGCAGACCTGGTGCGCTGTCAAGGAGGGTGTTGGAAGCGCCGTCATCGGCACTCCTGGCTGTTCATCGGCAGAACCCCTACGCTGTGAATGTCACCGACCGAAGGGATCATCGTGTCTAACTTTTCTGAACCCATCCCGCACAAACACGTTCCCGCGCCGGGAGAGCATTCCGTTCCAGATCTTGAGACGGATCAGACCATCGCGCCGCGCCCCGAAGAAGAATTGGCCGACACCTTGCGGGCGAAGCCCGACGTCGATGACCACAGCCCGCATCACGAGTGATCCACGGGTCGACGGGTTAATGGGTCGAACACAGCGGGCGATACCCTCGCAGCGCGCTTGCGATAATAGGGTGTGATCTCCCAACGCGACCTAGCACTACGACTCGACATTTCCATCGAAATGGCTCGGCGCCACGATCTTCCCGTTCGAATGACGGAGGAAGAATTCGAGCAGTTTCAGGCAAATCCGCCGGCGTGGCTTCTTCAGTCACGCGCCAATCGCACCGGTAAAAGACCTGTGTGGGTAGAACTGAAGTGCGTAATCTGTGGATATTCCGAGATGGCTCGTCCGAAGAAATGGTGGCCCGAGTTCACCTACCTCTCGTGCCTCGAACACTCCTACGGAGAACTACCGGACTTGCCGGCCGGCATGCGCCGGCGGGAGACAAACGGCATTGGGAGCCGCTTCATCGGTGTCGTCGACAGCCCTCGCGAGGAGTAGCTGACGGAAGGGCCTAGTTGCCGGCGAGAAACGCCTCGAGCTCTTCGCGCGCAATGTGATCGGGCTTCTGCACGGGGGGCGACTTCATGAAGTACGCCGAAGCGGCTTCGATAGGGCCCGCGTGGCCGCGATCCTTCGCCACCTTCGCGCAGCGGATCGCATCGATCATCGTGCCCGCCGAGTTGGGCGAATCCCATACCTCAAGCTTGTACTCGAGGCTCATCGGCACATCGCCGAAGCCGCGCCCCTCGAGCCGCACGAAAGCGAACTTGCGATCCTCTAACCACGGCACGTGGTCGCTCGGACCAACATGCACATCTTCAGGCGCCAGATTGGCCGAAATGTTCGAGGTCACGGCCTGCGTCTTTGAGATCTTCTTCGAGGCGAGACGACTACGCTCAAGCATGTTTTTGAAGTCCATGTTGCCGCCTACGTTGAGCTGGTAGGTGTGGTCGAGCGCGATACCGCGGCTCTCCATCAGGTGCGCGAGCACGCGGTGCGTGATCGTTGCGCCGACCTGGCTCTTAATGTCGTCACCCACGATGGGCACCCCCGCGTCGACGAACTTCTCGGCCCACACGGGGTCGCTCGCGATGAACACCGGGATCGCGTTGACGAACGCAACACCCGCATCGAGGGCTGCTTGCGCGTAGAACTTCGCCGCCTCCTCGCTGCCGACCGGCAGATAGCAGGCGAGCACGTCAGCTCCAGAATCACGCAACACCTGCGCCACGTCAACAGGCTGCGCGGGCGACTCCTCGACGACATCCCGGTAGTATTCACCGAGGCCGTCAAGGGTGGGTCCGCGAAGCACCTCCAGTCCCAAGTGTGGCACATCAGAGAATTTGATGGTGTTGTTGTGGCCGGCCCAGATCGCCTCGCTGAGATCGGTTCCGACCTTCGTTGCGTCGACTTCAAAGGCCGCGACGAATTCCAGATCGGAGACATGATGTCCGCCGAGCCGCACATGCATCAGACCCGGAACCTGGGCATCATCGGCCGCGCCCCGATAGTACTCAACCCCCTGCACAAGAGAGCTCACACAGTTGCCGACACCCGCGACAGCCACCTTTACAGTCATCGAATTACGTCTCCTCACAGCCCGAAATGGGCACTCGGCGCACGACGCACCAAGGATCGAGTCTACTCGGTGCACCCGCTCGGAGTTGTATCGCCGAGCTCGGCTACGCTGCTGGGGTGAGCAGGGTGCATGAGATAACCGATTTCGCGATCCGCGTCGCCCGCGAAGCCGGGCAGATAGCGATGGCCGGATTTCGCGACCCCGGCCTCGAAGTCTCCGCCAAGCACAGCATTCACGACGTGGTCACACTGCTCGACCGCACCTGCGAGGAGCACATTTGTCGCGAAATTCTTGCCGCGTACCCCGATTCCTCCATCGTTGGCGAGGAGGGTGGCCGCAGCGAAGGTGACGGTACCCTGACCTGGTATATCGACCCGATTGATGGCACCTCCAATTTCGCCCGCGGTATCGCCATGTGGGCCGTAAGCATTGGCATCGCCCAAGACGGCGAGATCATCTCGGGAGTGGTCTTCGACCCCGTTGCAGACCAACTGTTTTGGGCAGATGACCGCGGTGCATTCTTGGCCGACCACCAGGGTCGTACGCAACCGATCCGCAGCACTGGCGCTTTGCAGCCAGCGCAAGCAACTGTCGCGATGAATTTTCCCCTGCCGCGCGATCTCGTGCATCTGCCCGACCTAGCGCTTGAACAGTTCGCGCGGGTGACGCGGGAGTTTGCCCAGGTGCGCATGCTCGGCAGCACATGCATCACACTGTGCTGGATCGCAGCGGGGTGGATCGATGCCACCGTCTCCTTCGAAACGAACCCCTGGGATGTGGCCGCAGCCGGGTTTATTGTGCAGCAGGCAGGCGGCACATATCTGGGCTTCCGCGATGGCGAGGCGCAACCGGCACGTGGCGACCACCTGCAGCCGCACTACTACGCCGCAGTTCCCGGCGCGAATTACCCGACGCTCCTTGAGATCATGCGAATACAGAGCGCTCGGCCGCTGTGATCTCGCTGCCGATCCGCACTCTCCCCTGATCTCGCAGGCTCTCGCCGCCCTCGCGGGTGAGTGAACCGCCCACCACAACGTGTGGCCCTGGCGAGCACGGCCCCACGCTTTTCTGTACGGTTGAGGGTGGCCAGATCCACTGAGAGAAACACGAGCATGACCTCACTCCCCCGCCTCATTGCCTTCGATCTCGACGACACCCTCGCACCCTCAAAATCGCCCGTAGATCCCCGCATGCTGGCCGTGTTCTCGCGCCTGCTCGAACACACCACGGTCGCGGTGATCTCGGGAGGCAACTTCGAGCAGTTCGAGGCCCAGTTGGTCTCACGTCTCGAAGGTTTTACGGGCGTCGATGAGGCCGCCCTCGAGCGGCTGCATCTCCTGCCCACCTGCGGTACGCGCTACGAGCGCCGCGAGGATGGATCCTGGCGCACCATCTACCAGGAGAACCTCAGCGCAGCAGAGAGCGAGTCAGCACTCCTCGCGCTGCGCGAGGAAGCAGAGCGACTTGGTGTCTGGGAGGAGCGCACCTGGGGCGAGATTCTCGAGGATCGCGGCTCACAGGTCACATTTTCCGCGCTCGGCCAGCGTGCGCCGGTCGACGTCAAGCACGCGTGGGATCCTGACGGCGCGAAGAAGAATGCGTTGCGCGCGGCGGTCGCAGCCCGGCTGCCAGAGCTCGAAGTGCGCAGCGGCGGATCCACATCGGTAGACATCACTCGGCGAGGCATCGACAAGGCCTATGGCATGCGGAAGCTAGCTGAGCACACGGGAGTTTCACTCGAAGAAATGCTATTCATAGGCGACCGGCTCGACCCTGATGGCAACGACTACCCGGTGAAGGCACTCGGCGTCGCCTGCCATGCGGTCACCGGATGGGAAGACACCGCACTCTACCTCGAGCGCCTGCTCGCTGACCAGACTCACTAGCCACGCAGGTGTTCAATCATCTGCTGGGAGAAAACCACAATCTCGGATGCGAATCCGGCCCGCTAGGCCGAAATTGTGGTTTTCTCCGAGGCTACACAGAACGCCGGAAAATCCCGGGGTGGCGACCGGTCGAAACGAGACGCCACCGGTTCAGAGGCGGAACAGCCCGGTCGAACAGTGGAACCGACCGCTTCGGAGGTGAACCAGTCCGGCCGGCGAGAGGACCAGACCGGTCGAAACGTGAATCAGACCTTGACTGAGGCGTTCAGGCCCAGCACCTCGGCGGTCTCAGCCAAAGACGCGGCGGCTGCCGCCGGATCGTGATTCAGGCCCACACCGTAGGCGGGAACCTGCTGCGTGAACTCGGCCTTCCACTGACTTTCGAACTTTTCTGGGAAGCACTTCTCGAGCACTCCGAGCATGGCGTGCACGGCGGTCGAAGCGCCGGGTGAGGCCCCAAGCAGCCCAGCGATCGTACCCTCGGCACCGGTGATCACCTCGGTGCCAAACTGCAGCACGCCGCCCTTCTTGGGATCCTTCTTCATGACCTGCACGCGCTGGCCGGCGCTGATCATGTACCAGTCTTCGCTCTTCGCCGACGGCATGTACTCGCGCAGCGCGGCCATCTGCTTCTCACGGCTCGCGAACACCTCGCCCAGAAGATACTTCTCGAGCGCGAACTCGCTGAGGCCGACCTTCACCATCGGGCCGAGGTTGTGCGTGCGGATCGAGCCCGGCAGATCCCACCACGAACCCTTTTTCAGGAAGTTCGGGCTAAACCCAGCGTAGGGTCCGAACAGCAGGCTCTTTTGGCCGTCGACCACCCGAGTATCGAGGTGCGGCACCGACATTGGGGGCGCACCCACCGCTGCCTTACCGTAGACCTTCGCCTGGTGATCACGCACGACCTCGGGGTTATCGCAACGCAAGAACTTACCGCTGATAGGGAAGCCTCCGAAGCCACGAATCTCGGGAATCCCCGATGACTGCAGCAGCGACAGCGCGCCTCCACCGGCACCGACAAACACGAAACGCGCATTCAACGTCGAGCTGCCGTAGCCCGCACGGTTGCGAATATCGACGTCCCAGGTACCATCGGCGAGACGGCGCAGCTTGGTCGCTTCCTGTCCCAAGCCCAGCTTTGCACCGTTCTCGACCATGTGATCAAGCAGTTGGCGGGTCACCTCGCCGAAGTCGACGTCGGTGCCACTGGTGGATCGTGTCGCGGCGAACACCTGATCTTTCGAGCGACGCTCGATGAGGAGCGGAGTCCACTCGGCAATTTGTGACGCGTCTTCGCTGTACTCCATGTCGGAGAACAGCGGTTCCGGCTTCAAGAGTTCGTACCTGCGACGCAGGTAGTCGACGTTCTTCTCGCCGTGCACAAAAGTCATGTGCGGGGTGGGGTTGATGAAACCGGACGGCGTGCCAAGAACGCCCTGCTTCACGAGCGATGACCACCACTGGCGAGAGAGCTGGAATTGCTCGTTGATCTCGATCGCTTTGGCTGCGGTCAAGCTTCCGTCGGCGGCTTCCGGCATATAGTTCAGCTCACACAGGGCCGCATGGCCGGTGCCGGCGTTATTCCAAGCGTTGCTGCTCTCCGTTGCGACCTCAAGTCGAGACTCGATGATCTCAATCGACCAGTCGGGTTCAACCTGCTTGATCAGAGTGCCGAGGGTGGCGCTCATCACGCCACCGCCAATGAGGACCACGTCTACAGTGTTATTGCTCACAAGGTTCGAGTTTACTCCTCGTTTCCGAGAGCAAGCTCACGCGCCCGGCGTAGGCTCCCCGCCTCCGCATCGATAAGCCGTGAATACCCGAGTCGCCTAGCCTCGCTCGTGCGTTGGGGCCCGCTAACGACCGGTCGGATCTCCCCCGCGAGGCTGAGCTCACCGATGGCGGCCAGGTCGTGCGGGAGCGGCTGATCAACATCTGCCGAGATCACCGCGAGCGCGATCGCGAGGTCGGCAGCGGGCTCGTGCAAGCGCACCCCTCCCACAGTCGAGACGTACACGTCTTTGGTGTGGAGCCTCAGCCCCACTCGTCGCTCAAGTACCGCAAGAATCATCGCGACCCGCGAGGAGTCGACACCACTCGTCACGCGCCGCGGGTTCGGGGTGGGGCTCGGCACAACCAGGGCCTGAACCTCAACGGGAAGGGGTCGGCGACCCTCCATCGCGACGGTTGCACATGTACCGCTCACCGGCTCGGAGCCGTGGCTGAGAAATAGGCCTGAGGGGTCGGACACCTCGGAGATACCAGCGCTCGTCATCTCAAAGCACCCAACCTCATCGGTCGGGCCGTAGCGGTTCTTCAGTGTGCGGAGGAAACGGAGCGCGGTGCGACGATCACCCTCAAAGTGACACACCACGTCGACCAGGTGCTCGAGCAGCCGGGGCCCCGCCACCGATCCATCTTTCGTGACGTGACCGACGAGAATCACTGGGATGCCCTGATCTTTCGCCACGCGGATCAGGGCAGCCGCTACCTCCCGCACCTGAGACGGCCCGCCTGCGCTGCCATCGACGAGATCGCTCGCGAGCGTCTGCACCGAGTCAACGATGACTAGGCTCGGGCGCACCGCCTCAATGTGGCCGAGAACCGTGCCCAAATCGTTTTCACTCGCCAGAAAGAGCGTGTCGTGCAGCGCTCCCGTGCGCTCGGCGCGCATGCGGATCTGGCCCGTTGATTCCTCACCGCTCGCATACAGCACCCGACCGCCGAGTGAAGCGATGTGTGCGGCCACATCTAAGAGCAGCGTCGACTTACCGACACCTGGCTCTCCTGAAAACAGGATCGCGGCTCCGGGAACAATCCCCCCGCCCAACACTCGATCGAGTTCGCCAATACCTGTGGATCGATGCGCTACCGCGTCGCCCCGAAGCTCGGTGATGGGACGAGCCTCCCGACCCACTCCCGGAGTCGTAGGACGCACGGTCTTCCCGAGGGTCGCGCCGGGCCTGCCACTCTCCGCGACCGTGCCCCACTCTTGGCACTCGCCGCAGCGACCGACCCATTTCGGAGCTTGCCAGCCGCATTCGGTACACGCGTACGCGCTCCTCGTTTTTGCCATGCTGCGACCCTATATCCCACCCCTGACACGCAGGCGGCGACTATGCAGAAGCAGCAGCTACCTGATCAGCTTGGTGCTGGTCGGCGAGCGCCTGCGCATCGGCCGCGTCGGGCGCAGCCGGAGCCCCCAGGCTCAGCATAAGCCGGTTGGCCCAGGCGAAGAAGGCAGTCGATTGCACCACGTCATAGATGTCGGCATCACTGAACCCGACATCGCGCAGAGCTTTCACGTGGTGCACCCCGAATTTGCTCGGGCTGTGCGTGAGTGCGGTTGCCGCGCTCACCACGGCGTGCACCCTCGGCTCAAATTCTGCGTCAGGCCCCTCGCTCAGCAACCGTTCGATTGAGTCGCGATCCTTCAGCAAGGTCGCCGAGAAGCGGGCGTGGACACTCGCGCACAGCTCGCACCCATTCACTCGGGAAGTAGCGGTCGCTGCCAACTCACGATCGCCGCGCGGCAGCCCCGATCGGTCGAGAAAGATGGCGCGATCCAGGTCGGTGCGGGCCGCCAGAGAGTCGGGGTGCCACGCCAGCAGGCGAAAGTAGGGTGAGTTGGGCCATACGCTCGTCTCGTATGCCGCCCGTTGCCGCGGACTCGCGGTTTCGGGGCCGGCGGGTTCGATCCACGCGTGCCATGCTCGTTCCTCCATGGTGAAATGACTCATCGAGAAGCCTCCTCAAGTATTCGCAAACCGTGCAGCACGCGTGCCTGATATGTCACAAAGGTCACGACCTGTGCGAGCACCACGATCTCCTGCACGCTATAGCCGGCCGCCTGGAGTGAGGTGAGGTCGTCTGCAGTGGAGGCGGCCGGGCGCTGCACCAGCAGATCGGTGTGCCGCAACAGCGCACGTACGCGACGCGACGCGGTGAGTCCTGCTTCGCTATCGGAGCCGCCGTGCGCGAGAAGCTGGTAGGCATGGGCATGCAACCCCGCACTTCCCGGTTCTTCTTCCACCTGCTCGAGGTAGAACGCCCCGAGCTCCGCCGCGCCATCCACGATTGCGGCGCGAGCGGCAGCGAGGAGGCGGAGCGACCGGGTTAAACCTGGAGCTTCATCACCTTCAGCTACGTCAAAGAGCGCTTCAAGGGCACGATCCGCTGCCTCGATCACGGCCGGCCGGTGACCTCGGAGCTCATACGACCGCTGGGCATCTAGACCCGCGATCCCGCCGAGTGCGTCCTGCTGACTCATTGTTTCTCACTCCCCGCCTGTGTTGTGTCGAACTCTGCCTGCCCGGCGTCGGCCTCTGCCTGCCCGGCGTCGACCTCTGTTTGATCAGGGTCGAGTCCGCCGCCAAGATACGCCTCGCGGATACCTGGATCGCGTGCGAGCGCCGCCGCCGCACCAGAGAGGACGACTTCACCGGTGCGCAGCACGTAGCCGCGAGCCGCGATAGAAAGTGCCAGTTCGGCGTTTTGCTCGACCATGAGCACCGAAATACCCAGCTCTCGGTTGATGTCGGCGATGCGCTGCAGCACCTGCTCCACGATGATCGGGGCAAGACCCATGGTTGGCTCGTCCATGCAAATTAGTTGCGGTCGACTCATGAGGGCCCGGCCAAATGCGAGCATCTGCTGCTCGCCTCCCGACATACTCCCGGCTCGCTGTCTTCTCCGCTCCGCGAGTCGGGGGAAGAACGAGTACACCTCTGTGAGTGTCCCTCTGACCTCGCGGTCACGCCGAGTGTGGGCACCCGTGAGCAGATTGTCTTCCACCGTCATGTCGGGAAATACCCGGCGAGCTTCGGGGACCGATGCGATACCCGCGCGCACGCGGCGTCCGGTGGGCCAACTTGAGATGTCTTCGCCGCCCCAGAGCACCCGACCTCTGCTCGGTCGTTTTAAGCCGAGAACAGTTTTCATGGTGGTCGATTTCCCCGAGGCGTTTCCGCCGAGCAGCGAGACGATCTCACCATCGCCGACAATCAGACTCACATCAGTGAGAGCGGGGCTCTGCCCGTAAGAGACGCTGACGCTTTCAAGTTTCAGCTCAGGCATTGTGTTCCTTTGCAAATGAGGTGCCCAGGTAGGCCTCGATGACCTTCGGGTCTCTGCTGATCTCTTCGGGTCTGCCCTCGGCAATGATCTTCCCGTCGTCGAGCACAATGATCCGGTCAGACAGCTTCATCACGAGGTCGAGCTTGTGCTCCACGAGCAGAATCGTCTGGCCTCGCTCTTTCAGTGCCAGCAACTGGTCGAGTACCTCTGTGGTCTCGGTTTGGTTCATCCCGGCAGTGGGCTCATCGAGCACCAATAATTGTGGATCGGCCACGAGGGCTCGGGCGATCTCGGTGCGGCGCCGGTTGGCGTACGAGAGCGTGTACGCGTATTGGTCGCGTCGCGGAAGCAGGCGCTCACCGAATCGTTCCAGTTGGCGGGTTACGAGTGCATCATCTTCCGCTGCCTCCTTGCCCCGCTTGGGGCCTTCGACCAGCGCGCCGGCGGTCTCGGCAAGTAAGGAGGCCCAACGCACTCCCGGAATTTCACGCAACCGCGACTCTCGCTTACGCAGACCGTCGAGACCCACGAGAACGTTTTCGCGCACCGTGAGATTGCCGATCACCCGCCCGTTCTGAAACGTTCTGGTGAGCCCGTGGCGCGCGATTTGGTGCGGCTTGCGGCCGCTGATCCGTTCCCCGGCAAGCCGCACCTCACCCGAATCGGCCGAGAGCACCCCGCTCACGATGTTGAGCGTGCTCGTCTTGCCAGACCCGTTGGGACCAATTATCGAGACGACCTCGCCGGATCGCACGTCGAACGAGACCCCGTCGACCACGGTGAGCCCACCAAACCGCTTGGTAATGCCGCTCACCTGGAGCAAAATGTCGCTCATGCCGAGGCCTCCGTAGGTGTGTCCACGAGTGGATCTTTCGCGGGATCCCGTCTCGCGCGATCAGCGCGCCGCCGAGAGAGCCAGGCGGATACCGTCGGAAACTCGGCCCAGAGTCCCTGTGGCCGGACGAGAATCAGCAGGAGCAAGAGCACACCGTAGATCAACAGTCTCCAGTCGGCGAGTGGCCGGAAAAGTTCGGGAATACCGATGAGCACTGCGGCACCGAGCACCACGCCGATAGGGGCGCGCAAACCACCCAAGATCGCAATGGTTACCGCGATCACTGAGAGCGCAACACCAAACTGCTTGGGTTCGATGAACGTCACCTGCACGGCGTAAAGGGCCCCGGAGAAACCCGCAATAACCGAGCCCAGCCCAAAGGCAAGTGACTTATACGAGGCTGGGTGCAGGCCCGCAGAGGCCGCCGCCACTTCGTCCTCGCGCACAGCGGCCCAAATACGGCCGAGCCGTGAACTGCCCAGACGCGACACCAGCACGATGGCGACGATGAGAATACCGAACGTCAGCAGATACATGGGTGCCGCGCCCGACATGTTGAGCCCGAATAGAGTGGGGCGCGGAATGGAGGCGATTCCGCGCGAGCCCTCGGTGATTTGCGGCAGGTTCAGAGCCAGGGCCGAGATAAAGGCGCCCGCCGCAAGTGTGGCCATAGAAACATAGTGCCCACGGAGCCTCCAGGTGGGTGCGGTGAGGATCACCTGCAGCACGGCTGCGGCGAGCCCCGCGGCGAGAAAGCTTGGCCAGAATCCCCAGTCGAATCGAGTGACGAGGATGGCCGAGGTGTAGGCGCCGATAGCGAGACCTCCAGCCTGACCCAGCACGATCTGGCCGGCGAAGCCGCCAGCGAGAGTCACCGAGAGCGCGAAAAGCGCGTAGATCCAAATTTGGCTTCCAGCCCGAAGGAAATAATCACTGGCGACCAGCGGCAGCAGCGCAATGACCACCACTGCGGCGATTCCGGCCCACGGAGGCAGGCGCAAGGGTTTGCCCGCGCCAAAGAATGTGCCGGTCAACGGCTCACTCGTGAGGGTGGGTACGCGGCCGAGAAGTCCGCCCGGTCGGATCCACAGAACGAGGAGAAGGGAGCCGAAAGTGATGAGCTGTCGCACGGAATCACCAAAGAGGGAAACGCCGAACGCCTCGAGTATCCCCAGCAAGAGCCCGCCGACGATCGCGCCAGCGATAGAACCGAGGCCTCCGATGGTAGCGGCCGCAAATCCCTGCAGGCCCGCGAGAAACCCAATTCCCGGTGACACATTCGACTGGTACATGCCCACCAGCAGGCCCGCGATACCGCCGAGTGCAGAAGCGATCACAAAGGAGACCGCCTGGATCCGCTCTACCGGGATGCCCATTTGCTGGGCCGCCTCGGAATCCTGGGAGGTCGCGCGAATGGCGCGGCCGATCTTGGTGCGGCTGAGCATGAGCGCGAGTACAAGCACGCTGACCAGGCTGACCCCGATGATGACGAGCGACAACGTGCCAAACCGAAAGCCGAAGAGCTCAATGTTGTCCCTCGGGAACGCGCTCTCCAGGCGGCGTGTCTCGGCGCCAAACAGACGCAGTGACAAGTTGTCGAGGATGATGCCCACCGCGAACGTGGCGAGCAGCACAGCTATGCCCGGCGCTTTATTCAGCGGACGCACCGCAATCAGATAGACGGCGAGACCGAGCAGCCCGGTGAGGAGTATCACCGCGGGGAGAACCAACCAGAAGTCGAGCGAGAGCGGCCCGGATAGCCACCACGCAAGCATGGCTCCCACGGCGAACACCGCCCCATGGGCAAAGTTGACAATGTTTGAGACCCCGAACACGAGAGAAACACCTACCGCGATGAGCGCATAGGTGCTTCCCCCGACAAGGCCTGCGAGAAGAATTTCCACGAGGGACCCGTCTGCAGTGGCCGCCGAAGCGAGCGCGGCCAGATGGTTGGCTACTTGATGGTGAAGGCGGCGTCTCGGATGACGAGCGGCGTCTGCTCCGCGTCGACGACGCGGCGGATCTCGGGATCAAACTGGAAGTCGCCGTAGAGCACCGACGCAAAGGTGGCCCCGCTATCGAGGGAATCACGAACTCCCTGTCGCGTGAGGTCGGCAGCATCGTTCGCGGCCTGAGCCACGATGTGTAACGCGTCATAGGCGCGGATCGCGTAGTCGTTCGGCGCATCAACGTCGTGCTTGGTCGTGAAGTCAGAGATGAATTGTTGCACCGCAGGGTCTTCACTCTCGGGGGTGAAGTAGCTGAGCGTCTCTACACCTTCAGCTGCGTCTCCGGCGAGCTCAATGAACTGCTGATTGTAAATCGAACTAATGCCGACAATCGGGGTCTCGATGCCGAGTTCACGAGCCTGATTCGCGATCAGCGCGCCGTCGGCGGCATACGAGATAAGCACAATCACCTCGGGATTGGCGTCGCGAGCGGAGAGCAGGAGCGGGCGAAAGTCTGTGGCGGCCGGGTCATATGCGGTCGAGTACACCTCCGCAAGTCCGGCTTCTTCGGCCCCACCCTGGAAGTAACCGAATGTCTCCTGCCCCCAATCGGTGTCGTGATAGAAAACGGCAGCACTTTCGCCCGTTTGTGACGCGAACTCGGCAAGGCGGGGAGCCTCGAATTCCTGGGAGACCCACGTCGCAAATACAAAGTCACCGGGATCGGTAACCGCGCCGCCCGAGGCTGAGAACGCAAACTGCACGAGTCCCGCATCCTGGTAGAGCTGGCTAGCTGCCGAGGTCGCCGGCGTGCCAAAGTCACCAATGACCGCAAGTATCGACTGATCGTCAATGAATTTCTGTGCGACCTGCGGGGCCTGCGCGGGGTCCGCCTGAGTGTCTTCGAACACCAGCTCAACATCGCGCCCCTGCACTCCGCCGTCAGCGTTGATTTGCTCCAGCGCAAGGTCGAACCCTTGGCGAAAGTACTCACCGTACTGGGCCGAGTTCCCGGTGTCGGGGAGGGCGATGCCGAAGCGCACTGGCTCCTCGGCGGCATCTCCCGCGTTCGAACTGGCAGTGGTGGAGCAGGCGGCCAATCCGATGAGAAGCGCCGAGGTGGCACCGATCGCGGCAAGTGTGCGGAACGGGGTACGCATGAATGTGTCTCCTGGATGTCTGTCGTGGAAGGCTGACGAACCATGGAGGTTCACCAGGACCGTGCTCTACCGTATGGCAGGCCAGACCAAATATCCAAAACGTGACATTATGTGACACATTCATGGAAGTGATTCACTCAGATTGGCATCTCGCCCAGAAACATGGGATAACCGTATGGTGACTCATGCCGCGCTTGCCCTTATCGGATCGGGTGTTCGCGGCACCGCCGCACTGGGCCGTATCGCCGCGCGGCTGCGATCCGCACCCCCGGAGCACCCGCTGATCGTGCACGTCATCGACCCTTACCCGGCGGGTTCGGGGAGCATTTGGCGCGCGGATCAGCCACACACCCTGGTCATGAACACGGTTGCCGCGCAGTCCACGGTGTTCGACGACCCGACACTGGGGTTTGAAGCGAGCTTTCCTGGGCCGAATTTTGCGGAGTGGTGCGAGCGGGTCGCGAAGGGCGAAGTCGCTACCGAAGACACGGTATCGCGACGACTCGCGGCTGAGACCCGGCCGTGGAGCTCCCCCTCTCGAGCGCTTTACGGCGCCTACCTGAGATGGGCTCACCGCACCTTCGCTGCAGCGCTGCCAGCACAGGTAAGCCTGCAGGTGCACCGTGATCGCGCAATTGACATTGCGCGATCACGCGACGAGTACCTCGTCACCCTCGTCAGCGGCACGAAGCTCTCGGTTCGGGCCGCGATCCTGGCTCTGGGGTGGATCCCGCGCGGGCAGGGCACCGGCACAGATATCGGCCCAGCAAGTCCCATCGACCAACCATTTGATGACATCCTTCCGGGCGAGCGCGTGGCTGTCCGCGGCTTAGGAATGGGCTTCACCGACCTCCTCAGTCTCGTCACCGAAGGTCGCGGAGGCGCTTTCGAACCGGATCCGCAACCCGGGCGCCCGTACGCGGTGAAGTATCTGCGCTCGGAGCGCGAGCCGGTGCTTCTCGCTGGCTCGCGCAGCGGGTTACCATTTCTCGCGAAACCCGCGTTCGAGGCGGTGCCGCCCCCCGCCACCCTGCCCTCACTCACCCGCGCCATGCCCGAACTTCTCGCCCGGCGCCCGCTCGATTTTGCCAAGGAAGTGCTGCCGCTCATTGAACGAGACTCGGCACTCACGCACTACCGTGTGCTTGCCGAGCACCGCCCGGAGGCGTTCACGACCGATCCCGCAAGACTCCTGGCGCTTATTGACGCGGCAGACGATTCGGCAGTGGGCACCACCTGGCGAGACGCGGCCAGGGAATGGGTACCGGCCCCCCGCGACCGCTTCGATACCGAGCGAATCGGTCGACCCATCTGCGGATCCACGCCAGAGCAAATTGACGCCGCAATCGCTGCTCGCATCACCCAAGACGCTGGTGATGCGTCGGAAGGACTGCGGAGCGCCCGCAAACGCGGGCTGCATGTCTATCAGGCGGCTCGCGTCGCGATTGTTCCGCTAACCGACTTTGGTGGGGTGACCCCCGAATCCCTGGCGAGCTTGAACCGGTACCTCACCCTGGCCGGCTTGGTCGGGAGCGGCCCCCCGCTATTCCGGGTTGAGCAGTTGCTCGCGCTGCATCGCGCGGGAATCGTTCGATTCATCGGCCCCGGTCTCAGCGTAAAGGCACACGAAGGCAACCGATTCGTGTCCAGCTCACTGACGAACGGCGTTGGCTTCGAAATTGACCGGGTGATCGACGCCCATCTCACTCTCCCGAATCCGAAGATGCTCGGCGATCCACTCCTCGACTCACTCCTCAGGCACGGCACTGCACGGCTGTGGAATCACCCGCAGGCTGAGTCAACCCCGACCCTTGAAATTTCTGCGAAAGACAGTGCGCTGATTGATGCTGACGGCGCGCCAAACGCGGGCCTCTTCTCCCTGGGGCCCCTGCACGAGCAGATCCGCCGCTTCACCATCATCGCGCCGATTCCGAACGCACGGTCAACAGTGCTGAGGGAGATCGACAGCGCGGTGGCTGCTGCAGTGGCCCGAGTCACGCCCCTGACCGCAGCGCTCCAGCTTACTTCCTGAAAAGGTTTCGCAGCACCTGGTTCACAACGGTGCGCACCCCAGAGGTCACCACCGAGCCAACTTGTCCACTCACCTTCTTCGCGGCTGCAGCACGCTCGCGTTCTTTCCGCTCGACCTCACGCTGCCGCTCTTTCTCTGCGGCGAGCGCTTCACGGTCGAGACGCTTTGCTTCCGCAATCGCAGCCTTCTCGGCTGCAGCTTCGGCCCGCGCCTTCTCCTTCTCGGCCAACGCCGTCTGCTCTGCCGCAAGCCTCGTGGCCGCAGCCTCCGCCGCCCGCTCCTCAAGCATCTCAGCGGCAGAATGATCGTCGATGGCGGCGCCGTACTTTGCCTGCAGCGGCGAAACCAACACGGCTGCCTGCATCATCACCGGGGTGATCGGATCCATCGAGCCTTGCGGCGCGCGCATCCGGGTCCACGCCACGGGCGCCGGGGCGCCTTTCTCGCTCATCACCGTGACAATCGCCTCGCCGGTCGCGAGACTCTGCAGCACCTCGCCGAGGTCATATTCCGATTTCGGGTAGGTCGAAACCGTCGCCTTCAACGCCTTCGCGTCGTCAGGGGTATGCGCCCGAAGCGCGTGTTGCACTCGCGAACCGAGCTGGGCCAGTACGTCACCCGGCACGTCCTTCGGGGATTGGGTCACGAAGAAGATGCCAACGCCCTTTGAGCGGATCAGCCGAACCGTTTGCGTGATCTTCTGCAAGAAGGCCTTGGACGCGTCGGCGAACAGCAGGTGCGCCTCATCAAAGAAAAATACGAGCTTCGGCTTGTCCTGGTCGCCTACCTCAGGGAGCGCCTCGAAAAGCTCGGAGAGTAAGTACATGAGAAAAGTCGAAAAGAGCGCCGGTCGATCCTGCACCCCCGGCACCTCGAGCAGGCTCACTATGCCTGTGCCGTCCTGAGCTGTGCGGATCACATCTGCCGGATCAAACGCGGGCTCACCGAAGAACACATCGGCGCCCTGCTGGGCAAAACCGATAACCGCGCGCTGGATCACTCCCGTCGTCTGCCGCGAAAGTCCGCCGATCTGCTGAATCTCTGCGCGTCCGTCCTCGCTGGTGAGGAAGCTCAGCAGCGACTGCAAATCCTTGACGTCGATGAGCGGAAGGCCCTTGGACTCGGCATAGTAGAAGATCAGGCCAAGGCTCGACTCCTGCGTCTCGTTCAGGCCGAGCACCTTGGCGAGCATGACCGGACCGAATCGCTCAAGGGT